>JBDOMT010000080.1:0-14219 GCA_039831705.1 Pirellulales bacterium
CCGCGCCCCATGATGGTATTGGCCAACTGCGCCAGCGGGTCCTTCTGAGTCAGTGGTAAATCGAGCGCCGTGCTCATGGCGGAGATGATGCCCGAAAGGCTGCGCGCTTCCGTCAAATCAGCAAACCAGACACCGCCTGGAAACTGCGCCAGCATTTTGCCACCAAAGCGCTGCGAGAGGCGGGTTTTGCCGGTGCCGCCAGCGCCCAAGAGGGTGATCAAGCGCTGACCTTCTGCACTTCTTAGTACAACGACCTGGTCATCTTGGTCAACAATAAATCCACTGAGCGTCCGACCGTCATCTGTGAGGCATAGATACGATTCATAACCTTCTCGAATCTCGATGCTGGGATTGATCACATTGACCAATGCGCGATGAAGATCATTTCGATTTAAGGGGGTCAGGTCTGGACCCACTCTGCCTCCTTCGGAAAATAGTTGATGGCACTTTCCACAAAGGTTGTTAAAAACAGGTTTGCCTTTATGTGGAATTCCTGACCCTGAATTGATGACCGAGGTGACTCGAGAGATCTCAGTGAGCATCTCGGCAGATGTTGCGCCTGTCACGGTTCCCCAATGCTTATGGACACGTTCTGCGATTCGATCGTCCTGGTGTAGAAGCACCTTGCGCACGACGTCAAGTGAAATCAATTTGACATCAATCTGGCCTGCATCAATAGCGTCCAACAGCTTAAGAGACCAGGATCTTCGGCTTGCCAGACATGAGAGGGCAACTTTAGTAACGTCCGTGGTAAATCTGTCAAGCAATGAAAGCACACGGTTAGCAATTTGCTCATCTTCAAACACCTGCAGTGCATTGAGAGCAGCGCTGCGAACCGATTCATTGTCCGTTGTAGAAATTAAATCAAGCATCATGGATAATGCGGTTGGTTCACGCACATCTCCAAGAATGCCAATCAAGGAAATGGCGAGCTCCGTGTCGGTTTTATGATCTGCAATGGCATTCATCGCATCCTGGATGGCCGTTGCGTCACCTTGGCGAACTCGCAGTGCCAAGGATCCCCCACCCACGGCCGTCATTGCGGTAATGAGTTCCTCTGGTAAAGCCCTGAGTGAGCGACCTTGAAATGCTTCTTCGAACCCTGCCAGAAGTTGTTTCTGAGCTTTTTGGTTAGTAGCTAATCGTAACAATTTCGCACATGTGAGTAGATCCACACGCCGCCCGGCTAGTGCAAATCGCCGCATGAGTCGTTCAATGAGGTGCCGCTGAACCATCGGTTGGTCCCATAAAGTTTTATCGGCGAAAAGAGCGATCACCGCATCACGGTTGGAATCACATTTCGCTTCGATTGCCCACCACAGCAGCAAGGGCAAATGAATGTCATTGGAATCATCACTGCGGGCAAGAAGATTTCTCACAATGGGTAAACTGGCATCGGCCTCAAGTCGTCGAGCAGAACAGGCTAGTTGGCTTCGGACTTGAACATGTTTGTCAACCGCCGCGAGCGCCGCGAGCCGTTTTGCTGCCTTTATGGAAACATGGCCATCATCACACATGAGCCGTACTGTCCATAGTCGCACAAATGGGTCGTCATGATCGAGTAAATCAATTGCTGTTTGCTCATCCAATCCACCAGATAGGTTCAGAGCCCATAACGCCTCAAGTGCAAATTGGCCACCTTGCTCCCTGATAGTCTGTCGAAGTAATGGCACGATTTGAGCATCTTTGCGATCAGCAAATAGTCGGAGTGCCTGCTGGCGGAACCATTTGTTGCCATGATGCAACACGTCGATCAGTTCGAGCGATGGCAATACTTCCAAATTGAAAGGCCCAGCGTATTTCATCGATTTACTTCGCAATCGCCAGATACGGCCGCTTTCACGATGAATTCTTCCTTGGTAGTGGCTGGCATGATCGATTCTTTGCTCATACATATCCACGACGTAGATCGCCCCGTCTGGTCCGACTTTGATATCGACGGGTCGGCACCAACTGTCGTCACTGGTAAGTAGATGGCCCAAATCGTTGGTTTTAACTGAAGAACCGTCTGCCATGATCTCGCTCTGAACGACGTGCCCCTGCAACGGTCCAACGCCGAACAGTTGTCCATGGTAATGCTTTGGCAATGTGTTACCTTCGTAGATCACAAACTCGTGAGTGAAACGTTCCACCCTATGGTGTGCAATCGGTAGAAAGTAACCAAACGCAAAGGCATTGGAAAGTTGACCATGTTTGCCAAAGCCCTTTTGAAAGTACCCGCCCTGAACATAGTGAAATCCCCGGGTATCGCCCCCATTGTGGCCTGAATAGATGCGTCCTTTGGAATCGATTTCGAGGCCGAATGCATTGCCTCCGCCTTCGGCGAAAATTTCGTAGCTCCGCGACTCAGGATGGTATCGCCATACGAGTTGACCCATGGATCGTGTCGGCGGATCTGCCGAACCATAACGACGTATTATGCCACTCACCGTACTGCCTTGACATGCGTAAAGCCAGCCGTCCGGTCCCCATCGCAAGCTGTTGGCAATCGAATGTGAATCCTCCAAGCCGAAACCTTCCAGTAAAATTTCAGGATCGCCATCGGGTTGGTCATCTTGGTCGTGATCGGCGTAAAACAACAAGTAAGGAGGATTGAGAACGTACACCCCACCACGACCAATCGCAAATGACGTAGCCAGACTCAGCCCTTCGATAAATGTCTTGTGCACGTCGGCCCGTCCGTCACCGTCGGTATCTTCATGGATTGTGATTTTGTCCTTACCATGGAAATGAAGTGGTGGTGGAGCAGGAATCTTATCGTATACCGCACGTAAAAACTTGTCGCGGCTGACCATGGTCAACCCGGCTGGCTCAGGATACTGCAAGTATTGCATCACCCATAGACGTCCGCGTGCATCCCATTTGATGGACAGTGGCTGTCGTACATGTGGTTCTCCTACGGCAAATTCGGCAACAAGGTCGATGGGTACATCGATCTTGGCGAGTGAGTCATCGATCGATAAGGGCCCATCGTCTCCCTCGAGCTTTCTTAGCACCTCTTCAACTTCGTGGCGATGTTCTAGCTTGGCGAATGGGGGCGATCCAAAAGCCGTCCGTTGCGACAAGTTCGCCCATTCCTTATTGTCCCCTATCGCTGCTTCCCATGGCCCCTGCAAGCGGATCGCTTCATGCTCACCAAACAGGACGGGCGCTGCAACGTTGAATCCGGTCCGACTTTCATTGCGATGGATACGTATGGAGATGACATTGATTTCTCCAAACGATACGTTTGTGGTGGCGATCGGGAAGCGGAGTGAAATTCCAAGTCCACTGCGGTACTCGGGTGGGAAGGTCCCGAGTCCTCCGATTCGTTGGCCATTGAAGTAGACTTCGCGTGCATCGTCCACCGCTTCGACAAAGAGGGTCAGTTCCTGATCTTGCCAAGATTTAGGCACCAGGACAACGCAACGATACCAGCTGTAGTCTTCACTTGCTCCAACGTGGCCCTTGGGAGCGTTTTTCCACGACTGAGGAACCTGGACAACCGTCCAATCTGGTTGTTGGGACCGATCCTCCGAGGCGGAAGATTTCCGTGCAAAAATCAAATTGCCAAACACTACGGCAATGAACAGAAGCAAAGTGCTGCATCGAAACAATAGTTCATTCACGAATATCTCACTTTTGTAGACTCATGCAATGCGGTTAATAAAAACGACTCTCTTACTGGTCGAGCCGGCCAGGAATGATTTAGCCCTTGCATCAATCACTTCCTGGAATTGGAGCAATTTCAGCTAGATGTGTCGATTGTACCGAAGTTGGGCATGACTTCCCAGAGGCCAGAAGTATGTAGGGCCCACTCGATTCGGTTGTCAGTCAAACGGTAATCTCTCGAGGACTTCGTCTTACCACTGCGCCGGTTTTCCTTGAAGAGTGAGACAAGCTTTGATATGCGAATCGGAAACCACTATACTTTCACTGTGTGGCAATTACCGCTTTGGTACAACGGGCGTTAAGGTTTTGGAACAATTTGATCAAGCGAGAAAACTGATGGTTGTTGAATTACTAGTCTCCGTGCATTCTTTGCTTTTTAAATTGTCCCTTCATGCGAAATCTGTTGCTCTAAATTCGCCAGGTGCGAGCACCCTTAAAAATCAGTTTCATATAATACGTACCAGTTTTTGTCTGTCTTTGTTCTTTAGCTCGGTGGTATGTTGTACTCCTTTGGTTGCACAGGAAGCTTTCGATCTGCACATTGCCGTTGATCGTGGGTTGGTCTCGGTCAATGTTGAGTCGCTTGGTGGAGCTACAGGAAACCGGCTCCAAGTGTATGTGCAAAAGAAAACCAACAGACAACTTAATCTGACACTACAGTCGGGTACCACTTTTGTGGCTCAAGGCGCCAATGTGCAAGGACTTGCGGCGGTGAAGCTGATGGGAAAATACATTCCTGGCAACCGTTATCGACGTGGCTCAGTGATGGTGTTGGCCGACAATCAGGCATATGCTTATTTGGTACAAACCGTTTGCATTGACTACCACAAGTCGTCGCCACGACGCGGACAACATTATAAGCTACACGGTTTAGATGTACGGTGTCAAAGGATTCTCTCATCTCCCAAAGACAAGAGCGCCACGATCTGGTCGTATCAGAGTGCGGTATGGATGGATCGTGCTGGCGTGTCGACGAACGATCTGCAGAGAAAATTTCGCGTAAAAGCAAACGATATTCATGCCGCTGAGAAGATGATAAAGCATGCCCAGCAGCTTGGTGCTGAGTCACTCAGTCAGGTGGATGTGTCGGTCAAAGTTCGCAATCGAGTGAGCGGACTGTTTTCCTCAGATCCCCAGATTCGTGTTGAGGCATTTCGAAATGTGCAGGGCCTCAGCGAAGAGGATCGCAACAAGCTCAAAGTGCTAGTTGATGTCAATGTGTTACGAAACGGGGAGCTCCCCACGGCTAGCGAGCTGCAACCGGCCAACACACTCGAGAGTTTGATGCCTGAGGGGCTAAATTTGCCGAAGTTGCAAATTCCCGAGTCGCTGGAAGAGCTCTCCATTTTACTCGAAGGGTTGCCTAAGCATACAGACAGCGGCAGCGATGAGAAGCGATTTCCCAAGGCCCGGTTGATGCCGTTGATGGTTGGCCTGAAAAGTCGCCGCCCCAGGCTCCGTCTGTTAGCCGTGAGGAACGTGGCTAAAATACAAGACCCTTGGGCTATCGATGCGCTGATCATTACTCTTGATGATTCCGATGATCGTGTTCGCCAAGCTGCGGTTGAGGGATTGGAAAAACTTACCAATCAAACATTTGGCGAAGACCGACAAAAATGGCTCCACTGGTGGGAGCAGTCGCAGGACGATTTTGATTTGGCGGCAGCCCCATCGGACCCCTAGCATTCAATGGTGCAAAATGAAGAATGTCTTTCGTGTTCAGAGTCTGATTGTCAAGGCGTGTATTGCTGTTGCCTTGCTGGTTCCGCAACTCAGCAATCTGGCTCTAGCTGCTGAAGAAGATAACGTGAAAGTGGAGACGGATCAGGATAGCGACATTCTACTAATCAGGATATCAGCCAATCATGGCCATGTTGCCTGGAGTGACATATTGCGTGCGTTATTGCGGACCGGACAGCTTGATGACAAAACTCTGAAGGACAAATTACCTTCCGGAACTCTCGATTTGACTCTCAATTCCAGCCGATTCGTCATCTTGGGCTTCAACATGATGTTAGGGACTGATATCGATATGCGCATCGTTTCCAGCGACGAAAGTCAAGACGCGGCGCACGTTCTTGTGACGATTGATCAAGGCAGGATCAGAAAAAAGCGAAGGAGTCTCAGTAAACGTATTCGTGATAAACTGAGAAACCGAATTGAGGAGGGGAGTGTCGGGGAGAGCTTCGGTTTACAACTGCCCAACGGTTGGCAGCGAATGGACATCAATGAAACTTTGGTCATTGTCGTGCATGGATACAATTCGTCGTCTTCGAGATTTCAAAATCTGTCGGATGCATTCCATGAAGAGAAACTGACTAGCGGAACATACAGTTACCCCGATGACCAACCGATTACCGATTCCGCATTACGGTTATCCGTAGAGTTGAAAGAACTTGCTGCTAAATATCCGAAACGAACGATCGCGCTGGTAACCCATTCGATGGGTGGACTCGTATCGCGAGCTGTGGTCGAGTCTCCGGAATTCGATCCGGGCAACATTATTAAATTGATCATGGTTGCTCCACCAAGCCATGGTTCGCTCTTAGCAAATTTCTCTTATGGTCTCGATATTTTGGACCATGCGTTTGCAGATTCACAACGAGGGGATGTATCACGTTTGTACGCAGTAGTCGCGGATGGATTGAATGAAGCCGCAGTTGACTTAAAACCTGGATCGCAATTCCTTCGAAAACTGAATGCGCGATCAAGGAATCCGAACATCCATTATTCCATCTTTCTTGGGACAGGCGGCCGGTTGACTCAAGAACACCTGGAGAATTTTCGGCAACAACTCAAAACGGCCCAACGCCAAAGTGATGTGGTTGAACTGTTTACCCCACATTTGGATGAGGTCTTGGCCGATCTGGAGGAAGTGGTAAAGGGTAAAGGCGATGGAGTGGTAGCAGTGAAACGGGGTCGTCTCGAAGGGGTGAAAGACACCGAGGTACTCAATTTCACTCATCTCGACGCGTTGCAGGATGAAAACCAGTTGGTAGGCAATGATCTTTTCGAAGCCGTTCTAACGCGACTTCGAAGATGACACGCGAAACATAAGTCGAACCCTCTTCGCGTTGGGGCCTGGCTTATTAACTATTTAGGTTAACTTGGTTGGAGAATAGCATAGTCATGAAGGTGCTGACTGAGGAGTTATGGATGGAAGTGCCCCAACGTCGGGCCATCGTATCAATTCATCGCGAGGTAGAACGATTGGTAGAAGAGAGTGGTGTTCAGGAAGGATTGGTACTAGTCAATGCGATGCATATCACAGCCAGTGTCTTCATTAATGACAACGAATCCGGCTTGCATCACGATTACGAGCAATGGCTTGAAGAGCTGGCCCCCTTCGATCCCTCGCCAGAACGCTACCATCACAACCGTACCGGAGAAGACAACGCCGATGCACACCATAAGCGGCAGATCATGGGACGTGAGGTGGTGGTTGCAATTACCGAAGGAAGGCTACACCTGGGACCATGGGAGCACCTGTTCTACTACGAGTTCGACGGCCTCCGAAAAAAACGCGTGCTAGTAAAGATCCTAGGTGATTAAAAAAAAGCATGCCACCCAATTGGACGGCATGCTTAGCTTTGCATTCGCAATGAGTTTCTGCTAAATGTCTCCGTTTTCGTTAATCATCAGTGTAGACAACGTTGGCCAACGCTCGCATTGCCTTCTCCGCATCGTCGAGCACACCGTCGCCATTGGCGTCGTAGACGTTACTGTAGGAGTTGTCATCGGTGTCGGTGATGCCATTGTTGGTACCATTATCCACACCCGTGAAGGAATCCGTTGCCAACAGTAACGCCATGATCGTCATGTCCGTGTTGTCGGCGACGCCAAAGGCAAGGCCACTCGAGCCCACACTGACGACCTTGGTTCCGATTCCTGTCTCGGTAGTAATATGGAAACCGTAACTGGCTGCCACGGTACCGCCCGAAAGATTGCTACTGGTGAAGTAGGCAGCAAAAGCGGTCGCCATAAACTGGGCATCCACCTTCGAGGTTCCCTTGAGCTTCTTCTTGAAGAACTCTTTCTTGTAGAAGCTGGCCACTTCATCGGCGTCGTCGCCCATGCCATCGGTGAAGGTCGAACCGAACACATTTCCAAAGTTGTCACTCAGCCAAGTCGCCAGGCCCGGACCACCCTGTTTGATGAGTGCCTGGCCATTCTTATTCTGCCAGAAGCCGATGGTGGCCGTGTCGCCCGACTTGACCGCCTGGCCAACTTCGGTGAAGTCGTAATCCGAGGCGGCGATGCCGGCCAGCGTTAACTCCATTTCGTTTGCAGAAAGAATGTTGCCACCCGCGTCTCCCAGAATCGCGGCCCCGTCGTCGACGCCGATCGGCTGAGTCTCACGAATAACGTAAGTAGCGAACTCGTCATCGACCTCAAATCCGTAGACTCCCCCCATGGACGTTACGCGTCGTCCAATACCGCGAACACGCTATCGAGCAATTCCACCATCACGCCATCGATGCCTGTCTCGGTGCCACCGTCGAACAGTCCGTCACCGTCCGCATCGACGAATACCGTACCGCCGATCGTTGCGGTCACGTTACTTAAGTCGATTAGAAAGAAGCCCGTTCCAACGGCGCTGTCACTATCGGTCGCTTCCACAATCAACGTAAAAAACGGTGTCGTTTCGAAGTCAAGTGCCGCCGAATTGTTGACCGTGATTTGTCCAGAATTTGCGTTAATGGCAAACGCATTGTCAGTGTTTCCCCCAGCGATTGCAAACGTTATGGTGTCCAAGCCCGGATCCGTCGCCGAAACCAAGCCGACAGACGTAGTCGATGGGCTGTTTTCCTCGAGAATCGCAAGTTCACTCATTGCCACGGTGGGTGCAACATTGAGCACTGTAACGCTGTAGCTGCCGGCGATGACAGTGCCGTCCTCATCCGTCACCTTGACCTGATGTGTCTGGGTCGCAGGTCCGTCAGCGTAAGTATGGACTGCGGTCGTATTGGCGGGGTTCGCAGGATTGGCGGCGGAGCCAAAGGTGTCAATCGTGCCATCACCCCAGTCAATCCGGTAGCTTGTGATTGTGTCCTCACCGGGGTCGGTGACCACACCCAGATTTAACGTGTACTCCGAGCCTTCGTTGACGGTCGCGTTGCCACTGAGCGAGATGGTCGGACTCACGTTGTCGACTGAATAGGCAAACGTAACGTTTGTAGCGCCCAGAGCGTCGGTTGCAGTGATCGTGACATCCGTGGGATCAGCGGGCCCGTCGGCAGTGTTGTGCGACCAACTCCACGTGCCAGCCGCATCGTTCTTGGTGACTGTCCCGACACTGGCCGTCAGCACAACCGTGTCGTTACCTTCAGCATCCGAGTAGGTTCCGGTGTTGGTGGCGTTGCCTCCCTCATCTGCACTGACAGCGGCCACGTCAGCCGCAATCCCCGGCGGTGTGTTGGCGGGGATCGTCGCATTCCAGTAGATTTGCAATCTATTAAGTCGTTGCGACGACGTGACGAAATCGGGCTTGCCGTCCAGATCGAAATCAGCCACGGTCACATCTGTTTGGAACGCAGCGTCAACTGGATACCGGATGTGGTCCCCGAAATTTCCTAGCCCATCATTGAGCATAACACCCGGAGCGCCGCCACCATGACCAGTAGCAGCGTTGGCCATGTCGAGGGCGCCATCCAAATTGAAGTCCCCGACAGCAAGGGAACTCGACCATACTACGGGATACGTGTTGTAGTCGAATCCTCCCGAGCCATCTGCCAGCAGTACATGTCTGTATGAGACAGTTGCGGCAGCCAGATCGTCGCTGCCGTCTCCGTCAAAGTCTGCCGCTATTAAGTCCCACGGTCTTTGTCCGACACTAACCGAAATGCTTGACGAAACACCGCCCAGCCCATCCCCAAAAAATGTAGTCGCTTCCCCACGTGGGGAAAGCCGCCCGTCATGGGCAACTGCCACATCGACATTGCCGTCATTATCAAAATCCCCCAACGCAACGGCGTGGGGACGTAAAACTTGGGGGTCACTCCATAGGGTCGTAGGCGTGAAGCCCCCATTACCGTCCCCCAAACTTAGGACGAAAGCGACATTGTCAAATCCCGGCAGGACCACATCGAGATGACCATCGTGGTTTAAGTCCGCGGTTGCCATACGCCCAATGCCTGCAAACCCTGTGGCAACAGGGGTCGCAAAGGTGCCCATTCCGTCGCCCAAAAGCACGCTAAAAACCGCCCGGTGACCACCAGCGGCAACGCCAATGTCATCATTACCGTCCGCGTTAAAATCTGCCACATGGACGTACCATGATCTCACACCAGCAGGGATGCTCGTTTCCGCTCCAAACCCACCAGCACCATCTCCCAAACGCACGTTGACATTGGAAGTCAGATTATTTGAGGCAACGAGATCTGGGTTGCCGTCGTTGTTGAAGTCACTAGTGGCTACAGTTAAAGCGCCGGCCGAAGAAATGTTCTCCGGCGGAGATTCAAACATCACAGTCAGCATCCGCCGGTCTTCCAACGGTTCGAACTGAATTTTGCGAGTGACGGGGCCGACCTTTCGGCTAATCTTGCGGGCACGGCGACGTCGGGATGATTTCAGGGACGAGAGCCAGGATCTGTGTGACATGCGAGAACTTTCTACGATTGATGACTGGGATCTTAGGCAACAGTTGATCTCCAACTGCGTAAACTGGGTGTTTTTGCAGAATCAGTGACAGCAACGTCGCTGTCCAAGCAACGTATGCACGTCCGTCTGCGAGCTGTGCCAAAAAAATCCAAGTTTTTTTTCGGAGGCAGAAAATGCCGAGAAATCGGGCTGGTATATGGAGACCGAAACGAATCGTCATTCGGCATGCGGTGAGGACGCCGGATTTGCTTCCAGTTCGCGTAACAATCGCCGCAACGTCCATGGAACCTTGTAGGCAGAGTCGATCTCGATCGCTTTGGAAAGGTCCGCAACCGCCATTTCGCGGCGTTTCAACGATTGATGAACGTAAGCGCGTGCGACGTAGCTGACCGCTGCACCCTCGGTCATTTCGATCGCTCGATCCGCTAACTTGAGAAACGCTTGCTGGAAGTCCTCTGGGCTTTCCCTGAGCATGATTGGCGACATTCGAGTCAAATGGTGCGCGCAATCCCAGGCGTTGTATTCAATGGAAGAATCGAAGTCGGCCAAGGCCTTATCATACTCCTTCAAGTTCGCCCGAGAGGCGCCACGGAGTGCGTAAGTGCGGGAGACGCTGGGGGTCGCGGTAGACACCTGGATATCGTGATCGTAGAAACGGATCGCCTGCTCATACAGTTTGCGTTTGTCAAAGAATTCGCCAACGTGGCGAATGTTGGGAATCTGCCCCTGTAATCCGAGTTTCAACGCGCGGTCGAAATCAACGATCGCTTTGTCATTTTCCTTGATTTCCTTGAAGATATTTCCTCGCAGCATGAAGTCATTTCCTGTGCGGGGTGCGATATTCTCGGCAAGTCGTTCCGCTTTTTCAGCTTGGCCGGAGTTGCCCAATGCTTTTGCGAGGTCGGAGGTGTAGGCTCGCGCTCGAAAGTCATAGTTTTCAATGTACGGGAATTCCCTGGCCAATTCATGAAACATTTCCACGGACTGTCGCAACTCCACCGCGGCCTCCGAATTTTTCCTCTGAGACATCAGTCTCCAGGCGAGGTCCTGGTAGAAACCAGCCACTAGGTTGCGATAGATGGGTAAATTCGCCTCCATCAGTTTGGTAATTCCTTCGCGCATGGTCGTTGGCTCTTCTCGAATACGTCCTTTGTCAAAAATGGCTATTGCCAGATGAGCCATCAATTCGCGATCCTGGGGAAATTGGCTCAGCAGGTCTCGAATTTCCTGTTCCGAAATGCTGAAACCAAGCAGGTCGTGACGGAAAGCAGGAACGTCCGGATGGGCCATAGTGAACTGCCGCCACAACTTCACCCCGCGGCTACGAATCGCCTCAAGCTTGCTACTAGAAGACCGGTTAGGAGCCATACCGGGCGTAGTCCGAATTCCGTAGTAAAATCCTGACAGCTGCTGGAATTCGGGAGCGTCGAGTGGGATTTGCTAGAGAGTCTGATCGATCAAGTCAAACGCCTTTTCGAATTCAGAAACAGCGATATTTTCACTTGTCAGCCGAAAATAGAGCACAGCCAAGCGAAGGCGGATGTTCGCCAGCTCGATCATTACTTCAGGCGTTGCGTCGCCACGATCGATCCATGATTGATAAAAGTCAACCGCATTCTCGATCAGGTTTTTGCGCAGCGGCTGCAGGCTCGGTTCATCAAGCAGCGTGGTTTCACTGACCAGTGTGAAGTATCGATCCACCGCCTCGCGGGCTTGCTGAAAATTCTCGTCCGCCCTCTCGCGTTCTGCTTCAGCAACGTTTCTTTGATTCGCAATCAAACGGTTGCTGAGTGCTAACCCGGCGATACTCGTCAACAGGCCGATCAACACAAACGTCGCGGCGGCAATCGTGAGTTTGTTTTTCCGCGCGAACTTACCGCAGCGATATCTCAGGGACGGAGGGCAGGCGGCTACAGGTTCGTCGACGAGAAAGCGATATCGGCTGCCAAATCACCGGCCGTGTCATACCGTCGCGTAACCTCTTTCGCCATCGCCTTCATGACGATCCAGTCCAGTTCCCCGCGCATCATCTGTACCAGTTTCGGTTGCGCTTCGCCTCGTCGCTTGGAAACGGTTGCCCCCGTTTCACCATCCAAAGTGCTCAGTCGTTGACTGGGCCGCAGCGGTTCTTGTTCGCGGATAATCCGCCGCATCTCGTCATAGCTGACCTCCGAAAGCTGCTCGTTCAAAAACGGCGTCGCACCAACAAGGAGCTCGTACAGGACGACGCCAAGCGAATAGATGTCTGTTCGGGTATCAACGTCTTCGGAGGACTGTTCCGACTGCTCGGGGCTCATGTAGATTGGCGTGCCGATCAGTTGCGTCATGTGGGTATAAACGGTTCGCTCCGTGAGACGCTGATTGATTGCCTTGGCGACTCCAAAGTCGATCACCTTGGGAACAGGAACGTCGCCATGCAAAGTAACGAGAATATTCGTCGGTTTGATGTCTCGATGGATAATTCCCTTTTGATGGGCATGCAGCACTGTCAGACAGATTTGCACAAATAGCTCAAGCCTCGCCGGAGTCGAAAGTTGGTGCTTGTCGCAAAATTTGGTGACCGGCAAGCCTCGAATCAGCTCCATGACAAAGTAGGGGCGGACGGTTTGGGCGACACCGGCATCAAAAACTTTGGCAATATTCGGATAGTCCATCATTGCCAATGCCTGGCGTTCGACCTCAAAACGCGCGATGATTTCCTTCGAATCTATTCCCGGTTTGACGATCTTCAATGCCACTTTGCGTTGAATCGGCGATTCTTGATTGGCCACATAGACAAGTCCCATTCCTCCTTCACCGATGAGCTCTCACAACTTAAACGGGCCGATCATGCTGCCGATTAGTTCATCGTGGGGATCGGCGATCGCAACGGATTGGTCAGAAGATGCATCTGGATTCGATGCTGATTCTCGAAAAACTCTTCGAATGTCAGTTTCGAGATCCGAATATCGATTCACATATTCGGTGAGGACCGGCTCCGCACCACTTTCTCGATGAAATTCCAACTCGATCGTTAAGAGCTCGCAGAATAGTCGCCCCTTGATATTGTCAGGCGCATTTTCAATTTGCTCGGTGATGGAAACGGGCTCATGGGAGCGGAGTGTTCGCTCAAATTGTTCGCAAACCGCGTCGACAACGTTCAGTTCTTCATCCGACAAATCCAAGTACGAATCCAAACTACTCATGGGATAGCTCCAGTCGCTTCCAGTGTCGCCGAATAATCACCAATTTTCGCTGAACGGTGCGGCGAGAGTAGTCGAGACGTTTTGCGATTTCGCTATCGGTGTAGCCTTCAAATCGCAGTGTCACGACGTTTTGTAAGGACGGATCGTCGAGGGCAGAAAATAAATCGTCAAACGTTTCAGCGAATTCGGCCGCAAATTCCGGAGTCGGTTCGCGCGAACGAATTTGTTCCATGCCCCCAGCGGCAGAATGCTCCGAGGATTTCGCAAGCATTACGCCAGCCAAATTTCGATTTACGTCACGCAGCAGCCGTCGATCATGCTGATGTCGACGGGCAACTTTGCGCGCCGTAATCGCGAGCAGCAGGCGCAACAATCCCTCGCGGTCTTGCAACTCGGGAAACCGACCCGCTACGATTCCTGAACAAACACTGTGAAACGCGCTTTGTGCAGCATCCTCTTCATCGTAAACACGCCGCGTTTCTGGTCTAAGTTTTTTCCGCGCCTGGGAATAGAGTCGACTGACGAAGTGATTCCATATCTTCATCGCCGCAGCGTTATCAGCATCACGCAATTCATCAATCCATAACGTGACAGGGTCGTCGTGCTGCATAAAGCGATATCAGTAAGCAATCGGTGTGAGTCCGTCCAACAGAGACGATCTGTCTGACTGAAGACCACCGCCTGAAGGCGGAGGGTTCGCCGACAGTCGGCTAAAGCCCGACTTTCTGGTTGTGGCTTACTTACCGCAATCGCCACGAAGTGGCGAAAGCATCTAGCCGTGGG
>JBDOMT010000342.1:0-53111 GCA_039831705.1 Pirellulales bacterium
GACGTCACCGACGAACGGATCGAACCGGGCGACCCGCTGCACTGGACCGGCGTCGCCCAGAATTGGAACACGATGTGCGCCGAGTGCCATTCGACTGACGTGCAAAAAAACTACGATCTAGAGTCCGACACCTACCATACCACCTACCGGGAAATCGATGTCAGTTGCGAAACGTGCCATGGCCCTGGCAGCCTCCATGTGCAGTTGGCAAATAGCTACTCGCCATTCTGGGATCGGAAGCGCGGAGTTGCCCTGACTGGATTGAATGGGGCCGATACTCAGCGGCAAACCGAAACGTGTGCCCCCTGCCACTCACGACGATCACAAATTCACGCAGATTACCACGCCGGTGGCGGACTTGCGAATGATGCATTAGCCAATGGCAACCTGAAGGGAGCCACTTTCTCTGATTATTTCGAACCGGCTCTGCTCAATCCCGGTTTGTACCATGCGGATGGTCAAATATTGGATGAAGTGTATGTCTATGGTTCCTTCCTGCAGAGCCGCATGTACTCCGAGGGGGTACGTTGTACTGATTGTCATAATCCCCATTCGCTCCAGCTAAAGTTCCCAGGGAATCAACTCTGCACTCAATGCCACCAACCAGGCAAGTACGATTCACCAACTCACCATCATCACTCAGCCGACACCGAGGCGGCTCAGTGCGTCCAATGTCATATGCCCAGTCGTACTTACATGGAAATTGACGACCGACGGGATCACAGTCTGCGTATTCCCCGACCCGACTTGACCGTACAGATCGGCACCCCCAATGCGTGCAACGATTGCCATACCAAGCCAGAGGAAACGGCCACTTGGGCAGCCACTGCCATTGAACAGTGGTATGGCAAAGGGACTCGCCCCGCCGCCGCCTTGCCCGGCGATCAATGGTCAAGTGGAAGCCACTACGGAGTTGCCTTTCATGCTGCCAGGGAAAATCAACCCGAGGGCGCAAAGCTTCTCCGTGATTTGCTCCAGCGTAAAGTGACACCCGATATAGTTCGAGCCACTGCGGTCGAACTACTGGCCAACTATCAAAGCTCCGAATCGACCGCAGCCTGTCGCGAGGCACTCTATCACAAAAGCCCTCTGGTTCGTGCCGCAGCCGTACGTGCCATTGCCCGTGGATCGCTCGACCAATATGCCCAGGAAGTGGCCAGCCGACTGGACGACCCTTCCCGAATAGCTCGCATGGCAGCCGCCTCACGCTTGGTCACTCATGCCAACCAGCTCACAGGCAGCCAGTTTCGCCTGCCTTTGCAAAAAGCCATCGAAGAGTACCAGGAAGGCCAGCAGGTCATGCTTGACCGGGCTGGTTCGCACTTGAACCTGGCCGGCATGTATGAGCGTTTGGACCAACTGGCCGCAGCCAGAGACGAGCTGAGAACGGCCATTCGCATCGAACCCTACCTGACCGGTCCCAGAGGCGAGCTGGCCCGATTGCTCGACCCATTGGGCGACCCAGAAACCGTGGATGAAGCTCGTGCCTTGCGTAAAAAGGAAGTCGAATTGTTGGAACGTGACTTCCAACTGCTGCCCGAGGCAGCCATGCTGCGATACCGCCATGGATTGCTACTGTACTTACTGAACGAGCCCAAGCGGGCCCTTGAATCGTTACGCCAAGCCTGCCAGCTCGATCCCAATTCCTACCAAACCTGGATGGCACTCGCACTGCTATGTGAAAATCAGCAACTGTGGGATGAAGCAATCGATGCACTAAAAAATATGCAGCGAATCCAACCGGAAGACCCAGCCATTCGCGCCATCTTCACCCGCATGCAAGCTGCACGGAGAGCGGAAAGTGGAGAGTGAAGGTATGAATTCAGAGGACATCAGCCGCAGGGCGTTAGCCCCCCGTTTTGACCTCTTCTAGCTTGCATCAACAGCTAAGGGAGGTCGTGTTACCAGCACTGCTGGCGCGGGTCTGAAGCAAACTGCAGTTGCGCCCAGGCAATGGCCGATAACCTTCCAGGACGCTGCCCTTATTGCGAGTAGCGGACTACTGCTTATCCCTTGGCAACCTGTCGGTCGCCCCACTCTTCTCGATGCTGGAACAGATTCCATGGTTTCGCTCTTATTGCGGCCGCTGCGTCAATTGTCGTTAGCGCTGGTGGCCAACGAATCGCCGCGTCAGGTGGCATGGGGTTTTACTTTGGGCATGCTGGCCGGGTTGGTCCCCAAAGGAAACCTGCTGGCAATGGTCCTGTTCATGTTACTCTGCGCGTTGCGGGTTAATAAACCGGCCGGCCTGTTGGCGTTGGGGTTATTTTCGCTCGTTGGCATTGGTCTCGATCCTTTAGCCCATGCGATTGGCTCGTTGCTCCTCACCTGGGAACCAGCACGGCCTTTGTATGCCTGGTGGTACTCGCTGCCACTGGCACCCTGGTCAGGGCTCAATAACACCGTCGTCTTGGGCCAGTTGGCCATTGGCTTGTACTTGGCCTATCCGATCTATCACATCACCACCCTGTTTGCTACCAAATTGCAACCTCGGGCAATCGCGTGGCTGCAGCGCTACCGGGCCATTCGCTGGCTCACAGGCCTGGAACTGGGTGCTCGAATAGGAATTGACGGATGAAACATTTTCGCTGGAAATACGTACTGCCACGCTTGGCAATCGTCCTGACTATTATCCTGAGCACCTACTTTGGTTTGGATCCACTGTTGCATTGGGCAATCGTAGCCGGCGGCGAGTCGGCGGTCGGCGCGAAATTTGAGTTGGCTAGCCTGCGCAGTTCTTTGGCCCAGGGAAAATTGGAATTGGGATCGCTGCAGATTGCCAACCCGCGTTCTCCTTGGCGCAATCTGCTGCAAGCTGAAGGTGGACTTCTGCAAATCGATTCTCAAGCCCTGCTCAACAGACGTCTGGTCATTTCCGAAGGTTCTCTCCATGGCCTTGAGTGGAATACGGAAAGGAGTACCTCCGGCGCTCTGATCGAGCAAAACACCAATTCCGCAGACAACCGTGACCCATCGGCAAAAGGGGCTCCCTGGTTGGAGTCGGGTCGGCAAATGGGAGCCGATTGGTTTGGCGATGTTCGCGCGCGGTTGGAACAAGACTTGGTAGGTCAACTGGAAACACCTCGCGTGGTGCAAGATTTGCAAGATCGCTGGCCACCGCAGGTAGCCGAGATGCGTAATCGCATCGACTCGCTACGTGCACAATCCGAACAGCTTCAGGGGCAACTGAAAGCAGCCAAAAAGAATCCACTGCGTAGTTTGGAGCAACTGCAGCAACTGGCGCAGCCAATTCAAGACATGCAACAGCAGCTACTTGCGGTACAACAACAATTGAATCAATGGCCCGAACAGGCCAAACTAGACCGGCAGGCGATGGAAGTGGCCCGTACCCACGACCAACAATTCCTGCGCGAGTCATTGCATGTCGACGGACTGGATGGACAACAGTTGAGCGACCAACTGCTAGGCCCATTGGTGGCTGAGCGCTTGCAAACCATTTTACGTTGGGTTCATACGGTTCGTTCTCTTGCCCCCAATCGGGCTATCCGAGTCGAATCCGATTCGGTTCGAGGGGTCAACGTGCATTACCTCGGCCCTCAGCCACAGCCCAGGATACACCTACGGCAACTTGCCTTATCGGGCAGTGTCCGTCTGGGGGCCACCTCGACCGATTGGATCGGTAAACTTACCGATGTGAGCAATCAACCCGCATTACTCAATCATCCGACACGCCTTCACATGCAAGGAGTCGGTCCGATGCCCTTCCAGGTGGACCTATCGCTCGACCGGACTGGTACTCTGGCTCGAGACGAAATAACCATCGAATGTCCGAATCTGCCATTGCCCTCCAGTACTTTAGGTGGCGGCACTCTGACGATGCAATTGTTACCTGGCAAAACCGGCCTGCAGTTGCACCTGACGCTGACCGAGGATCAACTGGCTGGACAAATCGTTCTCATGCAGCCGTCCGTACAAATCCAACGGCTCAACCGGTCCACATCTACTGAGAAACCGGCCATGGTCAAACTGGCCCAGTTGGTGGAACAGAGCCTGGCACAGATTGAGCAATTGGAAACTACCATTAAGCTATCGGGAACTCTCGATCAGCCTCAATGGAAAATCGAATCAAATCTTGGTCCGCAGATAGCCCAAGGGACAAACCGAGCCCTGCAACAACTGCTTCAACAACAGGTCATCGCACTGCAAGAATCGATTGGCAAGCAGGCCCAGCAGAGGCTCACTCAGTTGGCCGAACAACGCGAGAAGGCTCAACGGAAACTACTCGCCCGTTTGGGTGAAAACCGACATCTGGTCGAGCAACTGGCCCAGCTGGGAGGTGGCAAGGAAGTGACGATTCCCAAACTGGGAAAGTGGCTTGATGCACTGCAAAGATAGAAAGTACTTTTCCATGCTCCATTTGAATCGGCGTGCGCGTGAACTGTGCGAACAAATGGTAACGGCAGCCGATACACTCGGCGTCCAATCATCTCGGCTCCCCTGTGGTACCCTAGTCCTGGACTGCGGCGTCGATGCGCCGGGTGGCAGAGAAGCGGGCATCCTGCTGGCACGCATTTGCATGGCTGATTTGGCTCACGTCGAAGTGGTGGAGGATGAAGGATCCATGTCCCCTTGGCCGTCCGTACGTGTGGCCACCGAGCAGCCGATCGCCGCCTGCCTGGCTTCGCAGTACGCTGGCTGGGAAATCAAGGGCGATCATTTTTTTGCTATGGGTTCTGGGCCCATGCGCGCTTGCGCGGCACGCGAACCGCTGTTTCAGGAACCATGGTTGACACCGATTGCGCAACAGGAATCTTGCCTGCCAGCGGTCGGCGTCATCGAGGCGGGCCAGTTGCCACCGGAGGCGATCTGTCTGCAGGTCGCTGAAAAATGTCATATCGGGCCGGCAGAACTCACCTTGGTGGTTGCTTCCACTAGCAGCCACGCCGGCACCTTGCAGGTGGTGGCCCGCAGTGTCGAAACGGCCCTGCATAAATTACACGAGTTAGGTTTCGATTTAGACCGCATCGTCAGCGGGCAAGGGAGGGCACCGTTGCCGCCATCCACCCGTGGCGACCTGGCAGCCATCGGCCGTACCAACGATGCCATTCTCTACGGAGGCCAGGTCACCCTGCAAGTACGAGGAGACGATGCCTCATTGCAAACCGTGGGCGCTCAAGCTCCCAGTCGCGCTTCGGCCGACTATGGACGACCGTTTGCAGAAGTTCTGGCCCGCTACCAGAACGACTTCTATCAGATCGACCCACTTCTTTTCAGCCCAGCGGAACTTACCTTGGAAAATCTGGACACGGGCCATTCCTTTACCTTTGGCTCGATCAATGAAACGGTGTTGGCTGAATCGTTTGGGAGTTCCTAGTTTCTGGTCAAGCTTCACTTTTAGGGACGCCGCAGCAATAGGTACTTTCAGAGTTAGAGTTTAACCATGCGTCAACTCTAAAAGATAAGTTTGACAAAGGACCCGTCATGAACCTCACTCTGCTCAGTTCGCCTACCAGTTGGTACACTCGCGATCTGCAACGGGCAGCAGCCAATGCGCACCAAATCACAACCGTCAGCTACGGACAATTGCAAGCGGAATTGACTGGCAACAGGGCCCTTTTCCTAGCAGGTGAAACCAACCTGACCGCAACTGATTGCCTGCTGGTTCGGGCTATGCCTCCCGGCAGTCTGGAGCAGGTGATCTTTCGGATGGATGTATTGGGACAGTTGGCTGCTCGGGGATTGTCGATTATCAACAGTCCTCGATCCATTGAAACGGCAGTCGACAAATATCTCACCACAGCCCGCATGCAGGCCGCCGGTCTCACCGTGCCACACACGATGGTCTGCCAGACGGTCGACGAAGCCCTGGACGGCTTTCATGCGTTGAGTGGGGATGTGGTGGTAAAACCCCTATTTGGCAGCGAAGGACAAGGACTACTTCGAGTCTCGGATGAAGGACTAGCCTGGCGCACATTTCAAACGTTAGCCCGTCTGGACCGAGTGCTCTACCTGCAACAATTCATTCCCCATGGTGGCTCCGATCTGCGGCTAATGATCATCGGCGAAAAAGTCTTAGGCATCCGTCGCACCAGTGCCGACGACTGGCGGACCAACATCAGCCGCGGTGCGACGGCCAAGCTGCTTCAGGTAACCTCAGAGTTGGAGGAGCTGGCCCGGCGCGCGGCTGCATCGGTCGGCGCAACCCTGGCCGGAGTCGACTTGCTACCGGGCAACGACGGCCAGCTCTACGCGCTGGAAGTCAACGCCATCCCCGGCTGGCAAGGACTGGCCAAAGCCACCGAAATCGATGTAGCCAGCCTGATCCTCGAGCATCTCCAGCAAACTTGCCCTGCGTGCATTTGATGCCGATGTTGAACATTGTGAACGGTAAACAGGTTACACAAAACTCTTTGCGTGCTCATGGTCGTCCTTTCGCTCCACGAAAGATTGTTTTTTCGCGGAGCGAAAAAGCGACCATCCGGAGCAAACCTCAGTTTTAGTGGTAAACTCTAACATGTTCACCAACCTACTCTCCTATATTCATAGGAAACCTTATTTGATGCCAGCTAAAATGCGTTTCTTCGTCCTTACCTTCCTTTGTCTGTCGAACCTCCTGCATGCGCATGCAGAAGAGTTATTGAAAATCGACAATGGCACAGTTCAGGTCGGTATCGATCGCGACAAGGGTGGTTCGATTACCTGGCTCTCTTCGAAGGCCTATCCTCAAAATATCGTCAACCTGGCTGATCCGGGGCGGCTCATCCAACAGTCTTACTATGCTGGTAAACGACTTGATCGAACAGCGGAAGGACAAAGCAAGGCCTGGAGCCCGTGGCCATGGAATCCGATTCAAGGTGGTGGGGTTGGCTCGTGGACACAAACTTCAAAGTTTCGCCTGCAAGACAATACGCTCTACTCCGAAACTACGCCCAAATTATGGGACATGCCCAATGAAATAGCGAATGCTTTAATGCGTCAATGGACTACCTTCGAACCATCCCTTTCCAACACCGTTGTGATACGCTGTGAATTTGTATCGCTGCGAGACCAACACGACCGCTGGGGCGAAAGCAAGATCTCTTCTCAGGAAGTTCCCGCCTGCTATTTCACACGCAACTTCGCCACCGTGAAAAGTTACCTGGGCGCAGGAAAATGGCGCAAAGAATCTCAACCTTTAGGCCCACCGTGGGGTCAAGCGAAACCTCCGCTCAAGGCGATGGCATGTTTTAACGCTGGCGGGCAAGGCGTCGCCATATTCAGCCCAACCTCAGTGCCACCTTGGAACTTTGGCCCGCATGCTCGAGGACTTAGCGATGACCCGACTGCCAAATCCTGCATGCACGTCGCCCCAATCAACCGGGTCAAACTGGCTCCCAAATCGACCTACCGATATCGCTATTGGCTGGTAGTCGGAAACCAAGCAGGCATCGCGACGAGTCTGGATTCTCTGGGGAAAAAATACTCGCACGAACAGGCAGAATTCACCCAACCATAAAACGATGGTTTGTGAGTACCATCTCGTTCAAACGGCGACAGATTGCCCCTTGAATTGCGTACCCTTGGCAATGCAAGGATCGATCTGGCCGGTAAAACTTTAACAAGAAAAACGAGAACTCACGGAACCTGACGGCTAATTTTGTGTTTAATACTTCATTCCCGATTACTTTAGGCTTCCACACAAGAAAGAATTCACCATGAAACAGACTGTCACCATGTTGATCGCCCCGTTAATGGCCATTTTCTTCGTCACTTCGATTGTCCATGAGTGCTCGGCTCAAGCCCCCGAACGGCAACAGCAACGTGGTCAGCGCAGGCAGGCTGCAAATGGGGAAAGGCGGTCTGGTGAAGGCCGACGTTCACCAGGTCCTGACAGAGAACGCGATCCGGCCCAAATGGTTGCTCGAATGATGCAACAATTCGACCAGGATGGTGATAACAAACTCGATCAGGCCGAACTGACGAAACTTTTCATTTTTATGCGCGAGCGACGTGGTCAAGGCAAGAAAATTGGTGCCGATTCGGGGCGTAAGCGGGGTGGTAAAGCGAGCCAACGAGGCCGCAGGCCAGATGGAAAGAACCCACAGAAATCGGGTAAAAACCAGCAGCGTCGGTTCAATGGCGGCAACGATAAGGCTAAGCCGGGTGGTGAAATTCCAAACCGTCCTCCCACCGAGTAAAAGCTCTCGATGTGTTTTCTGTCCTGAGTACAGCTCCAATGGATTCCAATGATTGTTATTATCCGACTATTTCCGCTCCTGTTGCTTCTGATCATGGCAGCGACAGGATCTGCTGCTCAACTCACGGATGAAGAAGTGCAGTTTTTCGAAACGAAGATTCGTCCGGTGTTGGTCAAGGAATGTTATGGCTGCCACTCGAATCAGGCAGGCAATGTACGTGGTGGCCTTCGTCTTGACACGAAAGAATTGACGCATATAGGTGGCAGCAGTGGGCCGGCAGTGGTTCCGGGCAGCCTGGACGATAGCTGGCTCTATAACGCAATCACCCATCAGGACTTCGTGATGCCACCCAAGCGTTCCTTGTCGCAGGATATCATCGACGATTTCAGAACATGGATCGAAATGGGGGCACCTGATCCACGTGTCAACACCATTGCCCAGATCAGGCCATCGATCACCCAAGACGATATCCAACGGGTAAAAGAGTCTTTTTGGGCATACGCGCAACCCGTGAAAAACGATGTTCCCGCAGTTGTAAGGGGTGGCTGGCCGAAAACCGAAATCGATCGGTTTATTCTTGCAAAATTAGAACATGCGGACCTGCAGCCAGCCCGTGATACGGCCACCAGGAAAGTGCTCCGACGACTCAGCTTTGACTTGGTCGGTTTACCTCCGAGTCCAGAACAGATCAAATCCTTCACGACCATGTGGAAAAATGATCCTGAAATGGCCATCGCCAATGAGGTTAATCGGTTGTTGGAGACGAAACAGTTCGGTGAACGCTGGGGCCGCCACTGGTTGGATGTCGTTCGATACGCTGAATCGACTGGCCGCGAAGTCAACATGACTTATCCACACGCATGGCGCTACCGTGATTATGTGATCGATTCGTTTAACGACGACAAGCCGTTTGATCAGTTTGTGCGGGAACAGATCGCTGGTGACCTGCTGCCGGCAAAATCCACTCAGAAGTGGGCTGAAAATCTGGTGGCGACAACGTTTCTGGCGATCGGTCCGAAGAATGTCAATGAACCGAACCGTGTACAGTTTGCTGCTGACGTCGTCGATGAACAGATCGATGCAACCACTCGGATCTTTCTTGGGCAATCGGTTGCATGCGCCAGATGTCACGACCATAAATTTGACCCCATACCGCAAACAGATTACTACGCGTTGGCAGGAGTCTTCAGCAACCTCACAACTTACTTCGGCAATCCCCCATCGGCATATGGGAACTTCAGCAGTCCTCAAACAAAACAAAACAGCAGTCTGATCGTTTTTCCGTTAGATGACCCAAGCCCATTCGATCCACGATACTCGAGACGGGAACTTGCCAACTTAAGAGACGAAATGACCGATAAGCTTCAAGCGATGGCGGAATTGCGCCGCAACCGCAACCAATCCAACAATGGTTCCAAGAAGAATGCACAACGAAATCGAATCCGCACGATCAACGAACTGGTGACTCTCTCAGGCAAGTTGGCAGTGGTCGACGAAGAAGGAAATCCACGAAGCTACTGCATGGGAGTTCAGGAGCGCGGAAAAAACACGAATGTAAGGTTGCTGGCGCGAGGCGAGATCGATCAACCAGCCCAATTGGTCGAACGAGGATTTCCTCAAGTTTTATGTTCGTCTCCCGTCACGATTGATGATCGTTCCAGTGGTCGTCTGGAGCTGGCACGGTGGATTGCAAATGAAGACAATCCTTTGACGGCACGGGTCATGGTGAACCGTATCTGGCAGCATATGATGGGCCAGGCGATTGTCACATCGACGGAGAATTTTGGAACTTCTGGCCAGCCGCCCAGTCATCCCAAGTTACTCGACTACTTGGCGCTGCGATTTATGGAATCTGGTTGGTCGGTCAAAGGACTAATTCGTGATATTGCGACCTCCCGTGTCTACCGCATCCGTTCTACCTTCAATCGTCGTTACCATGAATCCGACCCTGACAACCGACTGGTTTGGCGCGCGAATCCACGACGACTTGATGCGGAAGCGATTCGGGATGCGATGCTCAGTATTAGCGGCGAAATTGACTTCCATCGTCCTCGTGGTTCCGAAGTTGCCAAAGCAGGTTACACCCGGGTCCGTGGTGGCATATTAGGCAATCCCCGCGATATTGCGAAAAAAGCCTTTGCTTTGGCTGCAAACAACTCCAGTGCCCTATCTGGCGAACGTGTTGTCGGTCGTCGATCTGATCGAGCGATGCGAAGGAGTCACATCGATTCGGCTAAACGCAAGGTTGCCTACCAAGTAACCCATCAGCTCGATATGGAAAATGCTAAATTCCGCAGCGTATTCCTGCCAATAATCCGCGACCAGGAGCCTCGTTCGCTCGAGGTCTTTGATGGTGCCGATTCGAGTGTGATTATCGGTAAACGAGAAGTGTCGAACACGGCAAACCAGGCACTCTACATGATGAACAATCGATTTGTAATTCAACAAAGTGATTCATTTGCGAGTCGAGTTGCAGCAATGAGCACCCGTCGTGACGAACAGATCGAATATGCATTTCTGCTCGCTTACGGACGCTTACCCACTCATGGAGAACGGGCCGCAACAACTTCGTTAGTACGTGCAATTTCGCCCTCGAAAGACCATTACTCGCGCAACCACGCCACGCTGCGTATCCTCTGCCAAGGTTTATTTGCTTCTGCCGAATTTAGATATCTCGACTAGCGTCTGATCAAGCCTTACTTTTGGGGTAGCCGCAGCCATGAGAACCGCAAAACAAGGGTTTATTTGTACATCAACCCAAAAAGATAAGTTTGATAAAGCACTCGTAAGTTTCTAGTTGGATGGCGCCTTCCAAGGCACCAAATTTGGATCCCATAGGTGATTCTAGGAATGAATTTTACCATGCTCACACGACGTCAGGTCTTACAACGTGTATCCGCCGGTTTTGGGTATCTCGCCTTCGCCGGCTTAAATGGACTTAGTATGGCCAAGGAAGCAGCCAGCACAAATCCGCTTGCAACGAAACCTCCCCACTTTCCAGCACGTGCCAAACGGGTCATTTTTCTCTGCATGCAAGGTGGACCGTCGCACGTCGATACGTTCGACTACAAACCTCAACTCAACAAAGATCATGGCAAAGTTGGCAAGTACGGTGGTACGCTCCTGAAGTCTCCGTGGTCGTTTCGTCAACACGGCAAGAGTGGGTTGTGGATTTCAGATTTGTTTCCGCATGTTGCCGAGCATGCGGATGATCTGACGCTGATTCGATCCATGCAGTGCGACCAACCGGTTCATCCTGGGGCACTGACCCAAATGCACACCGGCACGGCCCAGTTCATTCGACCATCGCTTGGTGCCTGGACCTTGTATGGCCTGGGTACCGAAAACGCCAGCTTACCAGGATTTGTCTCCCTGAGTCCTCCTTCGGGCAGTGCCCGCAACTATGGCAGTTCGTTTTTACCGGCCATTTATGGTGGCTCCAAAGTGGGACGTAGTGGTCGTGGTTTACGTACGTCTCGTGGCAGCAGTGGGGAGAGTTTACCAGATATCAAAAACCCTGCCCTCTCTTCCAAGCAGCAGCGTACCCAACTCAATTTTATCCAGGCACTCAATCGTGAAAAAATACGTCGCGACAAGGTGCAGCCGGGGGTTGAGGGGATCATCGAATCGTATGAATTAGCTTTTCGCATGCAGGAAACCATGCCGTCATTGATGAATGTTTCAAAGGAAACAGAAGCGACTCTGGCAATGTATGGGGCCGACGGTGGTCCAACCGCCAGTTTTGGCAAGCAATGTCTGCTCGCACGTCGCTTTGCAGAAGCGGGAGTGCGTTTCATCGAGGTCACGCATGGAGGCTGGGATCAGCATGTCAATCTGTCCACCGATCATCATGCTCGGGCCGAAGCGTGCGACCAACCAATCGCCGGATTGCTGCAGGATTTGAAGCAGAGAGACATGTTGCAAGAGACGTTGGTGATTTGGGGAGGCGAGTTCGGCCGCACTCCAGCCGCGCAGGGTGGAGATGGGCGTAACCATAACAACAGGGGATACACAACTTGGATGGCGGGAGGTGGGGTCAAAGGGGGCTTCAGTTATGGTGCGACCGATGAGCATGGCTACGAAGCGGTAGAAAACAAATGCCACATTCACGACTGGCATGCCACCATCTTGCATCTGCTTGGGCTCGATCACGAGCGGCTGACTTACCGCTATGCTGGTCGCGACTTCCGCTTGACCGATGTCCATGGCAATGTCGCCAATGAAATCATCGCCTAATCTGGCTAGCCCGCATATTTCACAAGGAACAGGCTCTCGCAAGGACGCAAAGATCGCCAAGATCCTTCCTGCCCTGGGATACCGTTGGCAGATTGGGAAATTTCAGTCTTCATCATTCTCATTCATACTTTTTCTTTGCGATCTTCGCGCCTTGTGAGAGAAAAGCTGAATTCGAATAAAGTGTTACGACAACTTTTTAATTGGGTGATGAAAGTGTAGTGTGGCTGAAATTTGCGTGGCTGAAATTTGCGCATTCGATGTCCTTGTCGCCAAACATCTCAATCCTATTATCTTACCTATTATTGCACCGATTCTATGAGTGGCCCCTTTTAAATTGCACGGGTGTTTTCGACTTCGGTCAAATGCCGCTGGAATACAGCGCCGTTCGCTCGGCCGAATATCTTTATCCTAGCCAACCCCGGGTGGCACTTAGGCTCGCCTGCGTTTACCAGGGGCTAATTTATTTAGCCCCTTCGGGCAACGCTGTGAAGGATATTGGAATTGAAATACAAGCACGCAGCGCAAGCAAGTGAGTAGGTGCGGTTACCATGGATCCACTCGCTGGCGCTTCGTGTTTGTATTCCGGGGTCTCATTCCATTCAAATGCTTCACAGCGTTGCCCTTCGGGGTACTCTGAATTCTAGGATTGAGCGCAGGGCGTGAGCACTCGGGATGCTGTTTTCTCACTACCTAAGCGCATAAAAAGCCCCTCGCTGATCGCTTCGGTCGAAGCAGATTCAGCGAGGGAAGGTTAAATGTATTCGTGGACGAAAAAAGGTTGGAAAACTTAGCCGGTATGCAAACGGCTTTTCACCGCAACTTGTACGTACCCCACTGGGTCGAATTCTCAGGTCGCTGCCGTACGGGCCCGATCAATGATAAATCCCATAGACGGTAAACCCTGTCGACGATAAATTTCGCCAACAATAAACGTTTTCTATGGAAACTTAGCACCGGTCAGTGACAAGCGGCCTGTCGAAGTTCATTGGGTTCAAGCGCAAGCGAAAAGTGACTTGAAACCTGAGCAAAATTATCCCAACACGAATTGCTGTCCATTGCAGCGTTGGAAGTTAACAAGAAATTCCAAACTCAAGAAGCGGAAACGTACCACCCCTCGTCGTGAATAGCTTGGCGGATCCAACATGAGTGCCCTCCTCAATAATGATAAGTGACTAAGCACAAATAAGTGAGGCGTAACAGTAACGGGGAAGCCGGCGGCGTAGTGCCGAAAAGTCGTAGGCTTCCGTTGCCCAACGTACGGCATTATGCGCTGGCTCCTTGTTGAAGTCGTCCCCAATCTGGCCAATTTGGTAAATTTTTATAATTTTGTTAGCGCATGCATGGGTCGGGTAAAAGGTAGTTAAATGGTAGACTTTACTGACGCTATGTCACACTTCAGGAATATAATAATACTCGCCAGCCAGGCGATCACTGCAGCTGAATGAGAGTGCAGGATCGCAGTCGACTTCGTGCTTGTATCATAAGGTTTCTTCCCTTTCCAATACTTCATCGAGTAGTCCCAAAAAGGTCACGCATGAAAAAAGTGCGAATCGAATTGCCTGATGCTGATGTGGTACTGTATCCCACATTCTTTCCCACAGAGCAGAGTGACATGCTGCTTGAATCGCTAGCACGTCGGATTGTCTGGAACCAGGAAAAAATCAACCGCTTCGGCCGCACCATCGACCTCCCCCGTTTGACCGCCTGGTATGGCGAGGAAGGGTTGGCTTACTCTTACTCCGGCATCACTCACCGGGCCGTTGCCTGGACGTCTGATTTGCATGAAATCAAGTATCCTGTTGAGAGCGTCGCCAACACTTCATTCAATAGCGTTCTGCTGAATCGTTATCGAGATGGCCGTGACAGTGTATCTTGGCATAGCGACGACGAACGGTCTCTGGGAATCAACCCGGTGATCGCATCGGTTAGCTTGGGTCAGACACGCCGATTTCAATTCAGACATCGGCAGCATGGCCAACTGCGCGAATCGGTCGAACTGACCCACGGCAGTTTATTATTGATGCAAGGCGCCACTCAGCATCACTGGTTGCACCAAGTCCCAAAAACCAAACGGCCGCTCGGCGAACGCATCAACCTAACCTTCCGCATGATTGTCCCCAATCGCCCCGTCCCCAACCGCTCGGCGTCAAACGAACAGACTCTCGCAAAGGCGCAAAGATCGCAAAGAAAGAATGGATGAGAAATGACGAAAATTGGAATAACCCAAACGGTCAACGGTTTCCCAGAGCAGGAAGAGTCTTGGCGATCTTTGCGAGAGGAAATCTGGATTCGAGTGACGTGATTTACCAAATCTTTTTTCGCTCGATGACCTGCTGGAACTGCGCCAGCGCTTGTTCCAGGCTACTAGCCAATCTGAAAAGTTCGACTTGCCGCCAACGATCCAGCGTCGGAAATCAATCGCAGGCGTTCATCGCTGCGTAGCCGGATTTAGTCATCGAATAGCCACCTTTAAATTGCTCTTTCACCAACAGGTCTTTATCAGACAACTGTCTCAATGCGGCCTGATGCTGAAGTAAGTTGGGCCCGTGGAAGCACAACATTTGCCCCGGAGTCATTAGAAACTGTCGAAAAGTGCGCAGTACTTTTTGTTCTGCCGTAGTCATCAAAAGGTATCCTCCAGGTTCAATCTCAATTTGCCTTATCTCAACAAAAACAGCCGCCATCTAAGAATGCCCAGATGAAAGCCTGCGATGATCCAAATTCACGAGAGTCGAGCGGCGTTCTTAGCGAGAGCACAAGATGACCTCATGTCATCCGTTTGCCGCTGGGGGCGCGTCGGATAAACTTGGTTCGTCTGTCTGTTCGTTCTTTTTGCGTCGCCTTTCCCGCTTTTCCTCTGCTTTTCTCTTCTTTTCCATTTCTCTGCGGCGCTTTTCGATAGTATTTTGATTCTTTGCCATATTTATCCATCCGGTGCCACGGGCTGCCAGAATTGTTTATAGCAGAGAAACCCGACACTGTATACCGCCCCGATAAGATCAATCGAACCACTCATCATTAATATCGAACGCGGGAATTGGCATATTCAGCACTTTCATTCGACCTATGGCTCGATGGCGGCAACCTGCCTTGATGAGAATCGCATCTCCAGCCTGAACTTGATGACGCTGGCCATCGAGTTCCATGTGCCCTCCACCCTCTAGAATGTAATAGATTTCTGTAAGCTTTTTGTGATAGTGAGAGCGCGAAGTCTGACTGATGTCAACTAAGTGAATGGAGGCAACCCCGTCTGGATCTTCGAGGAAAGCCCGTCGAGTAGTACCACAGGGACACGGAACCGGTTCCAGTTCACTCAATCGGGTAATTTGATAATTCATATTTCAGTAGTTCCTCATGATCAAAAGTTCCCACGGCAAATTGTCGTAGTCGTAGGTGTCTGGCGTGTCTGCCGCGTCGAAGGCCTGGAACATCACTTCCAGTTGATAGTCGTTGACTTCCAACCGCTCATCGAAGCCGACGTTGTCCCCTGAAACAGGATCCTCAAGTGGTTGACTGGCCATCCATGAAAAACGTCCGGTCGTAAGCGGACTCCTCGCTGGCGAATGGCTTGACTCAGTCACTTCAGCAGGTGCGTAGTCCGCATACCAACAAACGGCGACTGCCAAAACGCTCAAAAACATTCGGACGAAAGAAGTCATTTGCAAATCACTGCACGGCTGAAAGGAACAACGTAGACACATTCTGAAAAATCGGCGGCCCAATGTATGGCGATTCACGGATAGTCATAGGCTCACATGCTAGGATGGGACCACCGTCAGGCTGATTGCCTTTCCCATAACCGGCCAACGTGACATAATTTTCCAGCCCTGCAAGTACTTAATTCCGGCGGCAATCCCAATGGCAAGTATTGACCAGGCACTGACCTCTTGAGCGAATCCATGGCATTAACGCAAGCCACAACAGGCGGAATGATTACCCCGCAAAATGGGCTCAAATTGTCCATCTGGGCGGCAGCGTTATTTGCCGCGCTTTCGATTACCAACTTGTCCGGCAATTGGGGGCACTCGGTCTGTGGCATTTGGGGCTGCGGACCACCCACGCAAGTCTTAATTGGCTGCCACTTGGCCTGGTTTGTCGTTTTGGTTCCCCTCTCTATTATCATAAGCCGGTCCAATCTCAAAGTCATTGGGTCGCCCCAGCATTTTGGAAAACTCCTTTTCATCACGGGAGCCACGTTAGTCGTGGCCGTCGTGCTTTACCAGGGAGCCACCTGGTGGCCCATGGTGGGGGATCGGCAACGCAATTACTTTTTGCAACGTTGCGGATTTGTGATTGTCACGAGTGTGGATATCCCTATGCTGCAGTTGCTGGCAATAGGTCTGTGGCGGATGCGACGAGAACACCCCATTCCCATTGTCACCGATTGATTACCGAACACCTCTGCAAAACAAACTTGGATCAACGAATTTGCAACCGGCAGGACAACATGACACGCAGAGCACTCTTGATATACGCAACCCTGTTTTTCGTGTTACCAGCACCCTCAAGTCTCTTGGCCCAATCGCATCCTCGCCTCATCGACAAGTCCCTATTCGTTCCAACCACGGGGCCTGGTGTACGAATCAACGGATATGCTTATTACACGCGATCCGCCGGCGTTGAGATGATTTCTCGCTATAGCGAACAGACTCAAAGCGACAAGGCCGACGTCGCCTACCAGCGGCATTCCAATGACAATGGCCACTCCTGGTCGAACGCTGTATCTCAGATAACCCATGTTCACCAACCGCAGGGGACCATTCGGACGGGAAGATATCCAGGGTTTGTTGACTCCGAGCACGACCTATTGTTGGTCATGATCCTGCAAGGGATACTTCCCACCGACAATCCTCTGGAAGGGATGAAACACTGGACCTTGCACTACAGTCTCAGCGACGATGGCGGGCAGACCGAGTACCATCAAGGCCAAGTCATTCAGGCTGGCGAAGAATTTTCGGCAGACAATCCGCTGTCAGGCGTTTACACCGGTAAAAACTCAGCGATGATCGGAGACACAACCTGTCGACCTATTCGCATACGCACGGGACAGATTTTGCAGCCGATACAGATCACCCCAATTGGTCCCAATGGCGAGTACGAAAATCCCGGTGGCGGATATACCTACCACGATGCGGCTGTGTTGATTGGCACTTGGAACAAATCGTTGCAACTCGACTGGAAGTTGTCTGAACGAGTACGCGCCGATCCCAATTTTTCCACACGGGGCATGATTGAACCCACAATCGCAGAGTTTCCCGACGGTCAAATTTTGATGGTCATGCGAGGAAGCAACGACGTGAAACCCCATTTGCCGGGCTACCGATGGATGAGTGTTTCGCGCGATGGCGGACACCACTGGACCTCACCCAAGCCGTGGACTTACGAAGATGGCACTCCCTTCTTTTCTCCCAGTTCTTGCAGCCAGTTGCTTGTCCACTCAAGTGGGCGGATTTTTTGGATCGGCAATATCTCACCGACCAACCCCAGAGGCAATCACCCTCGATATCCGTTGGTCCTGGGAGAGGTAGACCGTCAATCGATGGCGTTGAAACAGGCGACACTCTGCACGCTCGATAACCGAGGCCCAAAAGACGCTGAACGGATGCAGATCAGCAATTTCTTTGCCGATGAAGATCGCCAAACTGGCGAAATTCGAATTTACGCGGCGCCCCTGTTTCGTAAGCAGCCCAAGCCCACTGTCAACAGAGGAAACCCAGGCCTCGATTGGACAGCAGACCTTTGGCTCACCCGAGTTGACGTAGGGGACTGATCCGAGTCGCTTAGGAACTACTGTTTCTGTTTAGTTGTAGTACCGAATACGATCCGAACCGGTCATGTCTTTGATGGCATCTTGGATCCACCACCAATTGCCAAATGCTGGCAGGCGTTGATAAAACGTGTCGTATCCACTCCCACCCCAAAGCTTGTCGACCGAATTGTCGTAACCCCCATAGCGGTTGCCACCATACAAACGATCGTTTCCATTCTGGCCGTACAGGTTATCTTGGCCATAGCCACCGTACAGAGTGTCATGGCCGTTTCCACCGAAGAGTATGTCGTTGCCACTTTCTCCGTTGATGATATCATTGCCGCCGCCTCCGGTGATGGTATCGTTGCCGCTGCCACCGTAACCGTACAGACGCGCACTTATATCGGAATCAACCGTAATCACATCGTTGCCACCTAAACCGTAAACTTTGATCTTGCTGATCGCGGCAGCAAACGGATTGATGGAATCGATGTCAGGATTGTCGGCATCGAGATCGACGGTGGTGGTGTCGGTGTAATAGAACGAATAGGGTCCAAAGCTCTCGTAGTAGCGTGCACTCATCGAAACGCTCCAATGATCGGTACCGGTTTCGGTTACGGTCAGCGTGTTGTTGCTGCCATTACCCTTAACAGTCAACTGGCCCGACCGAAGCACCGCGGCCCATGGATTTTTCGAGGCACCCAATTCGTTGGTTAGAATTTGATGCGAGTTTTGGAATCCATTATTCGCAGTGTCATAATTGATATCTTGAAACCCAAAGTCGTGGTCAAAATCACGATTGTCACCTTCGACACCCATGGTGTGATGGGATAGCACTTCCGAATCGATCTCCACATGGTCCAGACCAAAGGTATGGCCCATCTCATGGGAAATTGTACGACCTACACGGTTGATAAACTGTTCTTGTGTCCATCCTTCGTTGACAATGGTACCGCCAAATACGAACGACAGGTTATCGTCGTTGTTGTTGAGATCGAGATGTGCGACACCTGCGGCGTTCTTGCCAGGTCGGACGTCTGAGCCACCAGTGATAAGTACCAGGACGTCATTATCCGTGTTCGTCAACGAACTAAAATTATCTTGGTCGCCAAGTACGATATTCAAATCGTAAGGGGCATAGTCCTGTCGAACTTTGTCCATGATTTGGCCAATGGCCAGATTCGCATCGGTGCCATTGACCGCGCCACTACCATTCATATCTAGGAACATGTTGGAATCGTTGAATAAGCTGTTAAAGCTGGAAGTTGTTTGCGATGAAATTTGATCCCAGCCAAAGCTCTGAAACTGGGCGGAGGACATCCATTCGCCATCAAAATCGAGCACCGCGGTGGCGGCCATCATGCAGCGCGGCTCCAGTGATTCGATCTGGCCACCATGGCGTCGACGTGACACCTTGGGAGCTGCATTCTTACTTTTTTTTCGTCTGAACCATGTTTTGAATAGACCGTTCATTGCTTAACCCTTTTTGCATTGAGATTCCGTGGAAATGTCCCAGTTAGCCAGCGGTGATTCCAAACGAAAGCCGCTACTAGAGTCTTAAGCGTAGACGCGACCGGTCTGTTACGGTCTGAACGCAGATTTTGGCTCCGGTGCTCAAATATCCGCAGAATTCACTGGGAGCAACCAGTAGAAAGCCTGTTGATACATCGGAGGAAAGCGGCTCGTTGCTAGAGGGCCCAAAGAAGCGTCACGGCTACTCCTCAATTCGTACGGATCACTCGGTCTGATAGCCACGCCACATCCATACGAGTGTGTCCGCGAGCGTTTGCTCGAATACTTTTGTGTCACAGTGCCTTGTTGAGCGACTGAATACAAAACGATAGTCATAACCTTTGGCTTTGAGGGCTGCAGCCGTGCGCTCATTGGCCATCACCCAATTGTGATAGGTTTCTTCCGGATCTTTGGCGCGAAGGTCATTTTCGGACACATGGGTGAAGATGCGTAGAGGTTTCTTTGCGCCGTTTTCGATCAACTTCATATTGGAATGGTATTCCCAGGCGCCGAGTGGATAATTTGCCTCTTCTGCCGCATCATCGTCCTGTTGATCGACAAACGTACCGGAGTAAGTAATCAAGCGACGAAACAAATCAGGGCGAAACCAACCCATAGTGAGAGCCGCGGCACCGCCCGAACTGCACCCCATCGCAGCCTTACCCCAGGGATTTCCCGTAAATGCAATGTTAGGATAGGCCAATTTTATTTCTGCATGATTCAACACTTCAGGCAACACTTCGTCATTGATGAATCGGGCATATCGGTCAGACATCGTATCGTATTCGAGACCCCGTTCGCTGCCCTTACTATCGTCACCGCCATTTTGCACCGCAATGACAATAAACGCTGGCAACTGGCGATTGCTGTCTTTGGAAATCGTCAGATTGTCAAGTGCGTTACGCACCAAGTTGAGCCGACTCGGCCCGTCCTGCATTACGAGGATGGGCGCCTCGGTACCATCTTGATAAGCGGCCGGTACGTAGACAAAAATCTTTCGCTCTTTGCGTACGTTTTTCCTGGAATCAAGTGTGGGATCATCACCTTGGAAAATACTACTGTCTGCAAGCCGCATCGAGAACTCAAAATATTTTCCCTTGGGATTGTTTTGGTCAGTGAGATCGGGATCGATCTTATAGTCAGGACCGATCAAATAATTCCCATTGCCATCCTTGCTCGGATTCTCAACATAGTGATCAGCGGAAAACACCAAGTTAGGTACTAAGCCAACGAGAGTCATCCACAATAAGAAGCAAGTATTTTTTAGTGGGAAGCCTGATTTCATCAACACGTCGACTTTCTATCATGAGTAAAGACGGGCGGGCGAAATCATTCTTGATAAGTTCACCCAAAAGTCCAAATGCCAAAAGTCCAAATGATTGACGATTGACGAAATTTCATACGACTTGGGATAGTCGGACACCGCTTGTTATACTTCCGTTACGTTGAGTATTGGGTAAAATTCTCGGTTGCCAATTGATCCTCGAAAGAGGTGGTGCCGTAAAACGACACTCGTGCAGCGAAATTCAACCAACTCAAACACTCACCCCAATCCCAAAAATAACCAAACCCCTCGAGAAAACAGGGGCTAGTTGCGACCCGGTGCCATCCGCTACAATACCCTGCTGCACCACGGCTCCCTTAGCTCAATTGGCAGAGCAACTGACTCTTAATCAGTAGGTTGAAGGTTCGATTCCTTCAGGGAGCACTACCGCGATGCCTTGCGGACTTTTACGGGGAGTTTTTCGAGTTTTATCCTCGTAGAAGCTCGCGGCGAGGCCTTGCGAGGTGTTCTGGCGCTTCGGGTGCCAATCCAGGTTTGGTAGGCGAAGCGCGCGCCCTTGAGCAATAGCCCTTAGTTCTTTGGCATATCGATTATAATGCTTCAAGGCAGTGCTTGGAGAGTGTCCGAGGATCGCTGCTGCTTCGTTTATTGGCATCGTCTTCAGGATGTCTGCCTCAGCACTGGCCCGTATGTTGATCCAAGGCTTATCCCAAATCACTATTCCCAGCTTCTTGCAAAGGCATTCAAGCCGATTCGTGAGTGCTGCCCCACTGATTTGCAGATTTGGAAATACAAGCGTAGCCCCATCTTCTGCTCGCTCCCACATGTCCCTCAAATGGGGTTCTATCTCGGCAAAGATGGGGATATCCCGTGCCTCTTTGCCAGAATGTCGGATCGTTTTTGGAGCACGTACTGAAAACAGAGAGTAGGTCCCACTCAAAAGCATCCCAGGTGAGAGGTAGAACCTCGGAAGGGCTACGTACTCCGCATACCCGAACAAGCATGAGCAGAAGGCGGAATTCCATGTCCGCGGCTAGTTTAAGCAGATCTTCAACTATATTCCATGGAATGTACTCGTCTCTGGAACGATTGACTTCGGACCTTTGCATTATGTGAGCAAACGGATTGCTAGTCGTAAGCTTGTACTTAATGGCAGCATTGAATGCCTCACGTATGTGGCCACATCTACGCGATACGGTTGCTATCGCAAGTTTCCCGCCACCATGCCGACCAGATTCTAGCATCCAAGCTCGAAACGCATCGGCATCTCCCTGGGTGATGGCTTCAGTTAGCTTGTCGCGGCCAAAATACGTAATACAATTAGCCTGCACTTGCCCAATATTGTCGATCGTTGATTGAGCAGACTTCCGTTTCTTAGAGTGCAGTTCCAGGTACCAAGCAAACAGCTCGCCAATGGATGTGGTTATTTATGTTGTTTCATCGCCTTTCTGGCGTTGTCCTAATTCTACTAAATTCTGGTGTAAACGCCGATCGAAAAGTGCAGCGCTTTTGCAGAACGTCCGCCGACTATTCGATACCGATTTCATAGTAGGACTCGTGTCATTTCGGATAGAGTCGTCAATCCACCTCCGGAATCATATCAGTGACCCCGATTGACAGCAACTATTGATAACAGTCTGGAGCGGTTTTAAGTACATCCAAATAGGAAATCCTTGAGGATAAGACTTCTAAAGAACGATCCCTCGATTTCTCTTTCGTGGCCAGTTGTCCCAGACTCAAGCCGGTGTCAACCAGCCAGGCACTCACGAGAAACAACGCACCAAGATTGTGCTTGTGATCATGCTAATGTCGTAGCTCCTTCCTAACGTCGTAGCGCCTTCCCATCGATCGCAATTACTTCTATCTCGCAGCCAGTGACGGTGGCGGTAATTCGAATTTCGCGCAGGACCCGACGAGTTTCTTCGGTACGGTCATGTGCATCGATCCGATTGAACCCAGCCAGAACCCGACGAGTACCGATCCCATCAGCGCCAAAGACAACGAATAGGTAAAATGAAAGCTTGCACCTCATGCTGGCAGCCCTCTCTCCCCCATGGCATGAGACGCACGGGTGCGAGTCCTATGGTTTGGATGTCGACTTGCAGATGACCGAGCTTTTGGGTGTCAAAATCGACTACAGTACGCAATGCGTGGCGTATAACTGGACAGGTGGCGATTTAGGTTGACACATTTCTCGAATCGTCCTACTATCTATACTTAATCCACCCAGATCTACCAGATCCAATTTGCCGTTTGCGAAACTGCAGCAAGCTTCTCGGAATTCCAAGATGGAAGGTGTTGATGGCACTCATAGTACGACCGACAACATGGCTGCATTTGTCACGGCTCATATCTGTGTTGATCTGTCTTTGCACCTTAGCCTTATTACCGCTTCCTCAGCTTGGCGTGCTGATGTGGGCGGAATCGACTGAGGCGGAATGTCCTGGTCAAGAGAACAGGGAAAGCTCTGAGGAAAAACTGGTTGTTCGCTTTGCGGCATGCGTCCGCTTAAAAGATCGATGTCACAGTGACCACAGTCGGCCTCATAAGACCGGTGATCGGCTCCAACCAATCACTTCATGCACCGGTCGTCTCACGGCGATAGTCGGCCATCAGCTTGCCAATGGCCTCTGCCTGCCTTTACTGATTTAGGCTGCGCCCCTCTCTGGGCGTCGTATCCCTTGCTACGTCTGTTAGTCAGGGCGCCTATCGTGTTCCTATAAATTCCGTGCCCGAGCACCTCTTGCGCTGACTCAGACTGTGGAAATCATATTATGCAGAAGCTTGTTGAAGGTATTCACCAGTTTCAGAATGGTGTTTTCAGTTCCAAGCAGAGTTTGTTTGAAAGTCTGGTGGGTGATCAGCAACCACTGGCGTTGTTTATCACCTGCTCAGACTCCCGCATCGATCCCAGCCTGCTCACTCAAACCGAACCGGGTGAGCTTTTCATTCTGCGAAACGCCGGCAACATTGTGCCGCCGTATGAAGCAGCCGAAGGTAGCGCGGCCGCGACGATCGAGTACGCAGTGAGTGTGCTCGAAGTCAAAGACATCGTTATCTGTGGCCATTCGCATTGTGGGGCGATGGGTTGTTTGCTCGACCAATCGCAGGTCGCGAAGCTCCCCGCCATTCAGTCGTGGCTGTGCCATGCGGCATCGACACATCGGATTATCGAGGAGAACTACGCACATATCACCGATGCCGCCGCACGTCTGACGGCGACCGTGGAAGAAAACGTGCTCGTCCAACTTGAGCACCTGCAAACGTATCCGAGCATTGTCGCAGCATTGCGCAGGAAGGCGCTGAATCTTTACGGCTGGGTGTACGAGTTCGAAACAGGGCAGGTCTTCGGCTATCACCCGCGAGAGGATCAGTTCGTCCCCATTGAAGGAAAAATATTCACAGTTCCATCGGCCACCCGCGAGTTGCCGTCCATATAGGAAACATCGTCATGAATTGTTCAAGCGAATCGGCGACACACACCTTCGCAAACCAATGAGGTTTTGAAACTGCCTCTAAACTTCTCGATCATCATCGTATGAATTGCAGGATTGGATATATGGCTTCGGATTCGTTGCAGAAATATAATCGAGATTTCGCGGTTGAACTGGCCAAGAATCTTGTTGCTGGGCTGACGGTTAGCTTCGTGGCGATTAGTCTTGGTGCGGCCTTCGGGATCCTATCGGGTCGCGGCGCCTTTGCGGGAATTCTCTCGGCCGGCATCTTTGCCCTGATCGCCGGTTTGTTTGGTGGCACGCGCATCCAGGCATCGGGCCCCACCGCACCGATGACAGCGGTCACGGTCTTGGTCATCGCCTATGCAACTTCGACGGGCCAATATGTGCAGCGTGGCCTTGAGGAAGCTTTTCCGGGTGTTGACGCGGTTCGATTCATCAATCTCGTTTTCGCCCTCACCGCCGTACTCTTGATCATTACGGCGCTCTGTCGTTTGGGCCGATTTATCCAGTTCGTTCCGAAGACCGTCATTTCCGGTTTTATGAACGGGATCGCGATTCTGATTTGGGTGGACCAGACAAAGAAGCTGTTCGGACTGGCCGGCCAGAAGCCTTATGATGGGTCGATTCCGATCAACGTGGTGGTGGCCCTGGCTGCGTTCCTCTTCGCGTTTACGGTCCCGATCCTGGCAACGCGTCTGTTCCCTCGATTCAAGTCCTACCTGCCGGGAACGTTGGTTGCCATCCTGGTCGTCACCGTCGTCGTGCAGCTCTTCGGGTTCGAGATCGCAATGACCAAAACCGAAACGGTCGAGAACACGTTCACCGCCTGGAGCGCAGTCATCGAGCGGAATTTTCCTACGAATTGGGACCCTAAGTTGATACTGCTGGCGCTTCCGTTTGCATTGCAATTAACGATGCTCTGCTACCTGGACACACTGCTGACATCGCTTGTGATGGACAAAAAGACGACCGAACGGTTTGGCCGCGAAGAGCGGACGAAACAGAACAAGGAACTCGCCGCTCAGGGAGCAGCGACCGCAGTTGTCGCTGTAGTCGGCGGCATCCCCGGAGCGCAGGCGACCATCCGCAGCGTGTTGATCCTCAACGAAGGAGCAACCTGGCGGCTGGCCAGTGTGGCCGTCGGCGTGTTCGTTCTGATCGAAATGTTGATTTTCCAAGATTACGTCAGCCTTATCCCAGTGGCCGTGTTTAGCGGGATTCTCTTCAAAGTTGGCTATGACGTCTTCGATTGGGAACCCACAGTGATCTATGTCAAACGGTTTTTCGGAAAGGCCGCAGCGATTGGAACTACCGACGTCGGACATTGGGATATGTTTTTTATCGCCGGTACGGCTGTCATCACGCTCGTGATGGACTTGAACACCGCCGTGATCGCCTTCACCGTGTTATTTTATCTGGTTCGCTTGATATTCAAGTTACCGGATCTTGAGCTGGCCGCCAAAGTTAAGAACCAATAGGCCTAACGGCGCGAAGTTACCAACCTAGTCGTTCCAATACTAAATTGAGCTAACATGTGTGTAAGTTCAGAACCTATTGAATTTGAAGGTAATCGCAGACTGGACGACGGTGCCAAACAATACGTCCCAGAATCGACTGAGGCACAATGCCAGACTCTTTCCCCAGAAGAACGGAAGCACCTGCGCGATGAAGTCGTTGTTGCATGTCAACCCGTTGCACAAAACTGGCCAATGAAGACTTTTGCTTATCGCAATCCCCTTCGTGGCTTAGAATACCTGCCATTTGACAAAGCAATTCGCGAAGCCAAACACCTATTAGGTGGAAACGGATACATATCGAATGAAGAGTGCCGTCACATGTATCGGCAAGGACACATCACGGATGATACTGTCAATCGAGCCCTTCAACATGTCGAACCCGATATTGCTGCACAGACGATCACAATAGGGAATCGTCCAATTGCATCATCGGATGTGTTGCGCTTGCATCTCCTGTTCGGATTCGATGCGCTGGACCCGGCCCTCTTGACCTGGCAGCTTAGCGCTGGTGGTTCGACCACGCGATTTCGGCACGATCTGCCGGCAGATTCCAGGAAACCACAAGACAGCGACGCATCTTATTTGGTGAAATTGTGGGACAGCACTTTATCTGCGCTGAACCTTACTGATCTCTCTCACGATTCTCATGAACAAGACACGGAAGAAAGCGCGATTCCAGAATTGGATCTGCCTTACGGACGGACGGTCAGTGATTGGCTGGGATTGCTGGCTGGCGCTTCGTTGGTCAATCAGATCAACGACCAGATGATCAAATGGACCGCAGCCTTTCTCGATGAGGGAATGGCCGGCTGGGAGATGCCAGAAAGACATGATGGGTTTTATCAAGCTTGGCGAGAGCTTGCGACAAGGGACCTTTCTGGTCGTTTCCTGGGTATTAAGAAATTCACTGGAAAAATTCGCGATTTGCCGGTTTCGCCTGAGGATGCAATCGCCCTCAGCCTGAAGCGTCTTGGAATCCCCAAACAGCGATGGACGAACTACCAGTCACGGCAGTTAGCTCAGTTACCTGGTTGGGCGGGCTTCATTCGCTGGTTGGGCGAAAACCCTGATTATCCCGCGCAAAAGAAACATCCTATCGATCCGGTCCAGTACCTGGCCGTCCGCCTCTTCTATGAGGTCGAGCTTGTGCAGGCGTTCTGTCGCTCGGAGTGGGGAATTGACGGGACACTGTGCGCTCTAATTTCCTATTGGGAGAATCACCTGGATGAATACCAGCAGCTCGTTGGTCGCAATTCTCATTCGGTGGATCGCCATACGCAAGCCGTTAGTAATGATGGCTGGCGCCTCTTTCACCTCGCGCAGTTTCTGGAACTGACTCCTCGCGATGTTGAAGAGCTTCCTTCATCCGATATCCAAATCTTGCTCGGATGGTTAGACATTTTCCCCGCGGGTGAACACGGTCCAGTATGGTTAGACGCCCATGAATCCAGCTATCGAGAACAATTGATCCAGCGGCTGTCCGCCCAGCGCGGCAAGACATCCAAGACAAAAGCACGTCCGCGGGCTCAGATTGTGTTCTGTATCGATGTGCGATCCGAGCCATTCCGTCGTCATGTTGAGGCTCAAGGGCCCTATGAGACGTACGGATTCGCTGGGTTTTTTGGACTTCCCATTAGTCATCAGCCCTTCGATAGCTCCGGACATGCTGCCTTATGTCCGGTGATACTCACACCCAAGTTTGCGGTCCATGAGATTCCTCGCTCCGGGGAGCAGGAACCACTGCAAACCTACGCATCGGGATCTCGGTGGAATCAGCTCGGACATCATCTGTTTCATGATCTGAAACGCAATCCGATTGGTTCCTTCATGTTGATTGATGCGCTGGGCTTGTTCTTTAGCTTGCGGTTGATTGGGAAGACGTTTTGTCAGAGGCCCTATGAATCCATCAAGGCCTGGACACGAGGATGGTTTACGCGCTCAGTCGCCACTCAGATACCGGTCGATCTCATTCAAGATGATCAATGCGCCGCGACGGCAGCATTGCCTCATGGGTTCACTCCAATCGAACACGCGACATTTGTAGAAAACGGCTTGCGCGCGATGGGGTTGACCAAAGACTTCGGTCGATTCGTTGTCGTTTGTGGCCACGGGAGTACCTCGGAGAATAATCCCTACTTCGCAGCGTATAACTGTGGCGCCTGTGGCGGCGGTCATGGTGACGCGAATGCGAGGGTGTTCGCAACGATGGGGAATAAGCCCCAAGTCCGGCGCACTCTCAAAGAAAATGGACTGAACATACCGGATGACACGTGGTTTCTGGCCGGGAAACACAACACGGTGACCGATCAGGTCACGTTCTACGACCTGCAAGATGTTCCGGCGAGCCATACCGAGGATTTGCGACTGTTAATCCGGGATTTAGCACAAGCCGGTGCTCATCAGGCTCTGGATCGATGTCATCGAGTACCACAGGCTCCCAGGAACATCTCACCCGAAAAAGCCCGCGACCACATGCTCGCGCGGAGCATGGACTGGGCGAATGTTCGTCCAGAGTGGGGATTGTCCAGTAACGCGGCTTTCATTCTCGGCCGACGGGCGCTCACCAGCGGTCTCGATTTAGGGGGACGCGTTTTTTTGCAGTCGTATGATCCTGACGCGGATACGCAGGGAACGATTCTGGAAGCTCTGATGACGGCTCCGTTAGTCGTGGCGCAGTGGATCAGTATGGAGTATTACTTTTCCGCTGTTGATCCTTGGTGCTATGGGAGCGGCAGTAAAGTGACGCACAACGTGGTCTCAGGTGTTGGCGTAATGCACGGTAGCCACAGCGACCTTCAAACAGGACTTCCTTTGCAGAGCGTAAACAACGGCAACAGACACTATCACGAACCCATGCGCCTACTCGCGATTATCGAGGCTCCCACGAGTCGAATATCGTCCGCCATCCAGAAGCACACGCTGCTACAACATCTTTTGCACAACCAGTGGATCAATCTTATAGCCGTTGATCCGACAACATTTGAGTTTCACCGATATAACCCGGACTCCACCTGGGAACTGTGTTAGTTGTGGTTCGCTTCGCGAACCAAACGATGTGTTCACGGAGCAAATAACGACTATAAGGCACTGCTATGAAATCCAGTTTCTACTACATCCTGATTCTCAAGACACTGGTATTTTTCCTCATCTGGCTGCTCTTGTCTGAAAGTTTCGACCTGTTCCACATGGGATTAGGACTCCTCGCAGCTTTCGGAGTTGCCTGGCTCAACACGGACCGCGCCTCATCACGTTCCGCAATCCCGCAGTGGCGAATCGTCTGGTATTTCCCGTGGTTGGTTGGTCGGATCCTTCAGAGTGGCTTCCATCTTTCCGTTCTCATCCTGCATCCGGCTCTTCCCATTGACCCGAAGCTGTTTCGCTATCGCACGAAGTTGCGGGAAGAAGCAAGCATCGTGCTGCTGGGCAATTCCATTACGCTGACTCCCGGTACGATCACTGCGGAAATCAATTCCCAGGAACTGGTGGTACATGCCATGGACGACAAGTCCGCCGATGACGTTACGAGTCACCGGCTCGAGCAACAGATTGCCGGTTTGTTCGCTGAGAAAGGAACGGAATGAAGATATTTTTTCTGTTCGTGTTAATCACAATTACGCTTCTGATCGGTGTGTACTTGTACCGCGTTCTTCGGGGTCCGACCGTGTTCGACCGCGTGTTGGGACTGAACGGAATCTCCACCAAAGCCATTATTCTGTTGGTTGTGATGGGTACCTTCTACGACCGAGTGGATATGTTTGTGGACATCTCAACCGGCTATGCCCTGTTGAACTTAGTGGGATCATTGGCCATCGCCAAGTACCTGGAAGAAAGAGGAGAAATCTTTTGATGTCTCTGAATGAATTGTCCGAAATGGCACGAATGTTCACTACTCCGGTCGCGATCGGTTTGATGTTGGTCGGCTTGTTTTTTCTGTTCGTGGCGGCGGTTGGAGTAGTGCGTTTACCCGACGTGTTTACACGATCCCACGCGGTTTCGCTGACCGATTCATTAGGCGCCTTGTTCCTCTTAGGCGGATTGGCTCTTTACCAGGGGTTCAGCACGAACCTGGTCAAAATCCTCATTGTTATCGTTCTCTTGTATCTGCTCAACCCGGTGATCGCCCACGCCACCGTCCGGGCTGCGCTTCGTTCTGGCCTTAAACCTTGGAGCAGAGAAGACGCATGACCTTTGCTTTCGAGATTCTATTGTTGGTTTTGCTCGTTATAACCGCCGCCGGTGCGATCCTAGTCAAGGATCTGCTCAGCTCGGTATTGATCCTGGGCACCTACAGTTTCCTTCTTGCACTTGTGTGGGCGTGGCTGAGGGCGGTGGATGTGGCTTTTGTTGAAGCCGTCGTCGGGGCCGGTTTGGCGACCGTCTTTTTTCTGCTGACCCTGTTCGGGACAGCGCCCAAGGACACTCGTATCCGGCGGCCTGCTCCTCCTATGACCGCTTTGTTCGGGCTGCCCTTGTTCGGCTTATTGTTGCTCTACGCAGCGGAAGATTTTCCCAAATTCGGAGATCCCGAATCTCGGGCCAGCGTCCATGTTTCCCCTGAATACTTGAAGAACAGTATGCCAGAGACGGCTACGCCAAATGTCGTGACAGCGGTCCTCATGGACTACCGTGCGTTCGACACGTTGATTGAAACCGCCGTCATCTTTACCGCTGGCATCGCCTGTGCCTTGCTGCTAAGGAGAAATCGAGAATGATCCACGCGCATGATAGCGCCATCGTGCGGACGATGAGCCGGCTACTGATTCCGTTAATACAGTTGTTTGCACTGTACGTCCTGTTCTTTGGTCAGGATGGACCTGGCGGCGGATTTGTCGGCGGGGTCATGCTGGGAGCGAGTCTCATTTTGGGGATCCTCGTGTTTGGCCCCGAGGCTCCTCCGTGCCGCCTGGCACAGAAGCTCGTACATGGTGACGGGATTGGCTTGATGATCTTTGCCGGGATCGGGGGACTCTGTTTGATCGGTGGTGGCGAGTTCTTGAACTACTCGAACCTGGATATCCCCTGGCTCGATACCGACTCAAGCCGGCGTTATCTGGGCATTCTGCTGACACAAATCGGGGTTGCCGTAGATATCGCCGTAACCGCAATCGCGATCGTCTTTAGTTTGTCGTCAACGAACGACAGTGAGGAATCTCATGCTTGAACACATCGAGGCGGCGCTTCATCGACCCAACTTCATTGCCTTTGTGGTGCTGTTTCTGTGGGGTTTTTTCATCATGGTCGCCCACCCCAACCTGGTGAAAAAGCTTATCGGTATGTACCTGGTCCAGACGAGCGTCATCTTCTTGCTGGTCACGCTCAGTGCGAAGAAAGAGGCCACGGTTCCAATTCTGCAGGGGAGCGACGCGGTTCAGTCCGCAACGCACCAAATTGATCCCGCGGATTACACCAATCCATTACCGCATGTTATGACATTGACAGCGATTGTGGTCCAAGTCGCCACGCTGGGCGTCTCCCTGGCCCTGGTCACCGCAATCTATCGACAATACGGCAGCCTGGACGAGGATGAGATTCTGAAGAGGATTGAATGAGTTACCACCTTCCGTTGATCACATTTTTGATTCCCTTTCTGACCGCCATCTGCATGCCGATGGTTGGTGGAAAGAACCGTCATTGGTGCCGGCCGATGGCGTTGGCGGCCGTCTTTGCGATGTGTGTTGCGGCCGTGGTTAATCTGTGGGTCGTTCTGGATCATGGAGAAACGCGCTATGCGTTCGGCGGCTGGCCCATCAGTACAAGTTTGCCCGCTCCGCCAATCGGAATTGAATGGGTCAACGACGGCTTGGCGAGCATCATGTTGGTCGCTCTCAGTTTCCTGGCCTCGGTTTGTTTGATCTATGGTGGCCCTCTATTGCCTCAGTCACTAGGCAGACGGGTAGTCCTCTATTACACGCTGATCCTGATTCTGATATCCGGCTTGACAGGGATCGTATTCGCCGGGGACATCTTCAACATCTTCGTGTTTCTGGAAGTTGCCGCCTTGTCCGCGTACGCCTTGGTCGCTGTTTCTGGCGGTACGGCACTAGTGGCTGCCTTTCGATATCTCATTCTGGGAACTCTGGGGGCCTCGTTTTATTTATTGGGAGTCGTCTTCCTCTATGCAGTGACAGGCACGCTGAATATGGCGGACCTGGCTCAGCAATTGACTGACAATCCTGAGTTGATGACGTCCAAGGCAGTCATTGCAGGATCGACATTTATGTTCATCGGTCTCGGCATCAAGATGGCTCTCTTTCCACTTCATGGCTGGTTGCCCGGCGCCTATACCCGCGCGCCGGACGCAATTTCACCGATCCTTGCCGCTCTCATGACGAAAGTTGCCCTGTATGCGTGGATTCGCATCATGTTTTGGGTGCTGGGTGCTCGTGCCGAGATAGGACAAGTACACCTGCTTACTTTACTAGGCGCACTAGGTGCCGTGGCGGCAGTGGTTGGCGCACTACTGGCACTAAGCCAACAGGACGTGAAACGGATGTTTGCTTATGGTGGCATTTCGCACATTGGGTTGATTCTGGTTGGAGTGAGTCAGGGAAATCCCACGGGGTTTGCCGGGGGCACGTTTTACATGATCAGTGATGCCTTCATGCAAGCGGGGGCGTTTTTCATTGCCGGCGCGGCCATTTATCAGCATGGGGCGCGAACCGTGGAAGAGTACGCCGGTTTGCGTGGATCGCCGTGGTTGACCGGGGCGCTCATCATCCTGGCCATGTCGATGATCGGCATTCCACCGACCGGGGGATTTTTTGGCAAATGGCACATCATGCTGGGTGCGATGGAAGCCGGCAACTATCTGGCGGTCGCAGCCGTGGTGGTCGCCACCCTGCTGACGATGGCCTATTTTCAAAGACTATTTGTGAGCATCTTTCGTGATAGTCCAACGTCTACAAGTGCGGCACACGTCGAGACACACTTTTCGCTGCGAGTCAGTCTGGGAGTCACGTCGGCTGCCATCATTGTCTTGGGACTGTGTAGCGATCCCATTTTCAAGTTTTTCCGAGAGACCGCCACGTCCGTCGGTCTGTAGTTTTTTGACACAAAGGTAACGAAGTCGATGTCATTTGTTTACGTCCTGATCCCCCTGTTGCCACTGTTGGCGACGATCATTATTGCGCTGGCCGGACGTCGGCTGGGTGAAACAAGCGCGAAAGTGGGTATAGTTGCCACCGGCTTATCCTTGGGCTTATCGGTAGCAGCGTTCGTTGAGCTTGCCTTGCGGAAGGAGCCCTTGTTCATACCGCTCTACGAATTTCTTCGATCTGGAAGTTTGGTTGTGGACCTGGGCTTGTATATCGACCAGCTCACCGTGTTGATGCTGTTGTTGGTCACCGGTGGCAGCTTTGTGGTTCATGTTTATTCTTCCCGCTACATGATCGGGGACGCGCGGTATAGTCGTTTCTTCGCCGTGATGGGGTTCTTCACTTTCGGCATGGTGACGCTAGTCATGAGCAGTAATTTGCTCATGATGTTCATCTGCTGGGAAATCATGGGCATCTGTTCTTATCTTTTGATTTCCCATCAGGCCGATCGCGAGGCCGCGTGTAAAGCGGCGACGAAAGCCTTCCTGGTCAATGCGATGGCCGACGTGGGTCTGTTATTTGGCATCATTCTGACCTTCGCCACGTTCGAAACGCTTGACTCTCGGCAGATCCTGGATCTGTCCTCGAGCATGAGCGGAAAAACCATCAATCTCTTGGGCTGGGCAGGTTTCGAATGCAATGTCCAGACGATTACCGTGATCGCGCTTTTTTTGTTCATGGGTTGTCTTGGCAAGTCGGCCCAGGTTCCTTTTCACGTCTGGCTTCCCAATGCGATGGAAGCTCCGACCCCGGTTTCGGCGCTTATTCATGCCGCCACCATGGTAAATGCAGGACCCTTTTTGTTGGTTCGTTTCAGCCCTTTGTTCATGCTTTCTCCAGTCGCGATGACAGTTATTGCAATCATCGGTGGAACGACGGCGCTCTTTGCGGCGGTCGTTTCGCTAACGCAGACTGATATCAAGAAGATTCTCGCCTATTCGACGATCAGTCAAATTGGATTCATGATTATGACTTGTGGCCTGGGAGCGTTTGCGCTGGCAATCTTCCATATGTTGGCTCATGGATGTCTGAAAGGATTCTTGTTCTTGTCGACCGGGAATCAGCTTGAATCGACCACTGCTCATGGACACGATGAGTTTGCATCAGGCCGGTCGAGGCGGTCGTGGTTCTTATACCTCGGTGCGCTGATCTTGGCTTGCGCGCCACCCTTTCTGATCTTCTCCGGTCCCTATGAATCTCTGTGGACGGTGCATAATTCGAACACGGCTAGAATCGCCTTCTGGGTCATTGGATTGCTTACCATCTTTTTCACAGCGATATATCTCTTTCGCGGAGTCACCTCGCTGTTCGGGCGAAGTCCTTCAGCGGTCGTTCAACCTCGATTCTTTTCGCCATTTCACCTCTTGGGAATCTCCTCGGGGGCGGCGGGGCTGATCGGCATACTGCTGGCGCTATGGAGCTGGTTCGTTCCATTCTTGACACCCGCATTGGGGAACCCATACCCAGCGGTAGCCGACGTCTGGCAACCCACGAGTCTTTTCCCGTTGCTCACTTTGCCGCTACTGTCAGCATTTGCTGGCTGGGCTCTCGCCTGCCTGCTTCACGCGAAACCCAGGCCGTTTTATGTTGCTCGCTCGAACTGGGCAAAGACGATCTACGTAATGTTTCTTAACAAGTTCTATGTGGACGAGATTTACAGCGTCTATATCGTCCGACCCGCGATTCAATTTTCCAGGTGGCTGTGGCGAGTTGTGGATGTTCGCGGAATTGATCGCGCTGTGGACGAAAGTGCCCACCAAAGCGTTGCGCTGTCGCGCTGGCTATGGCAGATGATCGAGGTGCGGGTGATTGATCGGACCGTCGAGGGAACTGGAGGCCAGGGCGTCTTGCTGGCGCGGTGGCTGTGGGAAGTCATTGATGTTCGTCGGATCGAGAATAATGCTGAACGAATAGGACGTGTGGCCGACGCGACCGGTCACAAGTTGCAAGAAGTCGAACCACGGACGCTCCAGCACCACTTGCTCGTCTTGAATATTTGGTTAGTCGTGGCTATTGTATTTTTCTACTGGCTCGTATTATGAGAATGCGTTTCTAAGAGTAAATATCATGAATTCCCTATTCAGCGATCACCTTCTCACTTGCATTATTGCCGTTCCTTTTCTGGGCATGTCGGTCTTGGCACTCGTTCGCAACGAGATTTGGATTAGGCGAATTGCACTCACCTGTACGCTGCTGGATTTCGGGCTGTTTGCGATGCTATGGTCCGGCTTTGATTCTGACAAACTGGGCATGCAGTTCGTGGAGCGTATGCAGTGGATGCCAACTTTCAACATTCAGTATGCGGTAGGAGTCGATGGAATCAGCATTCTCCTGGTGCTTCTCACAATCCTTCTCTCTCCCCTATGCATTCTCTGTTCCTGGAATTCCGTGAAGACAAACGTGCGGGCTTTTATGATTCTGATCCTACTGGTCGAAGGCGCCATGATTGTCGTCTTTACGGCCCTGGATCTTTTCCTCTTCTTCATGATGTGGGAAGTCACGATGATTCCCATGTATTTCTTGATCATACTCTGGGGAGGCCCCGGCCGAATTGCCGCGGGACTGAAATTCATCCTCTATAGTTTGACGGGAAGCCTTCTTCTTCTCGTGGGGATACTGGCATTGCACGTCGAGGGAGGACATACGTTTGACATTATCGAGTTATCCGGGCAGACCTACTCATCCACGGCGCAGTGGTGGATGTTCCTGGCGTTCTTTCTAGCGTTTGCCATCAAATTGCCGATGCTCCCATTTCACACGTGGCTGCCAGATGCCCATGCCGAAGCCCCAACGGCTGGCAGTGTTATGCTGGCGGGGGTCCTTTTGAAGATGGGCGGGTATGGGTTCTTACGGTTTTGTCTGCCAATGTTTCCGGAAGCTTCAGCAACCTTTGCTCCCTTTATTCTATGGCTGTCGGTCCTGGCCATCTTGTACGGCGGCTTTATGGCCCTGGCCCAGGATGACCTCAAGAAGCTCGTAGCCTATTCTTCAATTTCGCACATGGGATTTGTCACACTCGGTATTTTTGCCTTCAATCGCCAGGGGATCCAAGGTGCGATTCTGCAAATGTTTAATCACGGAATTGTTACCGGGGCGATGTTCCTGGCTGTAGGCCAGTTATATGATCGAACTCACAGTCGATTGATCGGAGAGTACGGCGGGCTGTACAAGCAGATGCCACGGTTTGTCGCCCTGTTTTGTCTTTTTTCGGTTGCATCATTTGGTCTGCCGGGTACGAGCAGTTTTATTGGCGAATTTCTAGTACTTCTTGGTACCTCAGAGAAGAGTTTCGTGATGGTATTACTCGCCATGGGAGGAATCGTGCTAGCTGCGTCTTACATGCTCTGGATGCTGCAACGTGTGGCGTTAGGACAAGCTGCGACGCGTGCCGCCTCCCTTCTTCCTGACCTTACTATGCGCGAAGCAGCGACTTTAGTGCCACTGGCCTTGGTAATCTTTTGGGTTGGGGTCTACCCAGGACCCCTTATGGAAATGATGGACACCTGCGTAGCCAAGCTCGTGGAGCTGATGAACAAGGGCCTTCCGATCAAGTAGAGGATTCTTTTTTGATTGACGAGGGGAGTTGGCAAGGTGCATTTCGTGCGTTCGGCGTGTCGGGTCAACGTGAGTTTGGGCAAAATCGCAAATGCCGGAAGTGTCGAACCGATGGAAGCTTACCGTTCATTCGCCTGTTGCAGTCCAGTTTGCGCGAACCAATTGCGGCGACCGCCTGTCCTATACCTCCCGTGAAAGATCTTTCAGAAGTCGAAATCTTCAGAATAAATCCATCTGGGAGGAGGTGTATCTTGTGGTACGATATCAACGAAGAACTGTCCTTTCGAGCCAATGAGCAAGCGTCGGCGGGGCTATCCGTCTGAAACGAAGGTCAAAGTTGGCGTTCGAGTCGTCCGCGGCGGCAAGCTGCTCGTGGAAAAGCTCGGACGTAGTGACCTATGCCCATGCGGCAACGGCCTGCGATTCAAACGATGTTGCCTCAAGTCGGGCCGCTTTTGACGGCGTCAATCGCGACCACTACTTTTAGGGACAAATGACAAATTTCAACATGAGGGCCTTCGTCTTCGGGCGATGGCCCTCATTTGCTATATTGGGTCTTCATTTTCATTAACTTTCTTCCGTAACATTATGCTACTAACCATTTCCACTAACCACGAACCGGCCACCGACCTCGGTTACTTGCTCCATAAGCACCCAAACCGTTGCCAGAGTTTCGATTTGAGCTTTGGCAAGGCCCATGTGTTTTATCCCGAGGCGAGTGCCGAGCGATATGTTGCGTGCTTGCTGCTCGACGTTGACCCGGACGGCTTGGTTCGCGGCAAGGGCAATTGGAAAAGTGGTCCGCTCGACCAATACGTCAACGACCGGCCCTATGTGGCGTCGTCACTGATGAGTGTTGCCATCTCGCAAGTGTTCGGCTCGGCACTCTCCGGCAGGTCGAAAGAACGGGCCGAACTCGTCGACACTGAGATTCCGCTCTCCGCTCGCATTGACGTGCTGCCGGTACGTGGCGGCGAGGAATTGCTGAAGCGGATATTCGCGCCGCTGGGCTACACGGTGACAGCAACGCAGCACCCGCTCGATGAACAATTCCCTGAATGGGGCGAGGGGCACTTTTTTTCTGTTGAGCTTGAACAAACGACAACCGTCGCGAAGTTGTTGCAGCATCTGTATGTGTTGATACCGGTCTTCGACGGGCGGAAGCACTACTACATTGGGCCGGACGAAGTCGAAAAACTGCTTGCCAAGGGCGAGTCATGGCTTTCGGACCATCCCGAACGGGCTTTCATTACGCGGCGATATTTGGCGAAGAAGCAGAGCCTTGTTCGCCAGGCATTAGCTCGTCTCATTAAAGAAGAGAGCATCGAAGAGGAAGACGTTGAGACGAACGACGATGATGCGACACCCGAGACCGCTCCATCCGAACGAGTGCAACGCGAGCTGAGCCTGCACGAGCAGCGGCTGGGAGCGGTGCTCGCCGCGATTCGGTCCTCCGGTGCCAAGCGGGTCGTTGACCTCGGTTGTGGTGAGGGCAAACTGCTCCGGGAGTTACTCGCCGACAATCAATTCACCGAAATACTCGGCATGGACGTTTCCGTCCGGTCACTCGAATATGCCCATCGGCGGCTTAAACTCGACCGCTTACCCGAACGGCAACGTGAGCGAATTCAACTCATTCACGGGTCACTCACGTACCGCGACGAACGATTGGCGAACTTTGATGCCGCTGCGATTGTCGAAGTGATTGAGCATCTTGACCCAGCGAGACTCAAGTCGTTCGAGCGAGTCGTCTTTGAGCAAGCTCAACCCCGGACGGTCGTGCTCACAACGCCCAACCAAGAATACAACGTTATGTGGAAGTCACTTCCCGCTGGCGAAGTGCGGCACAGCGACCACCGTTTCGAGTGGACGCTGGCCGAGTTCGAGGATTGGGCTAGTGGCGTCGCGAACCGATACGGATACTCCGTACGCTACCTGCCGGTTGGTCCGGAAGAAGCGGAGGTTGGGACTCCGTCACAGATGGCAGTGTTCAACTTGCAGCAAGAAGACGACAGAACTGACGCATTAAATCGACGCATTTCCACTGTAGTTCCATAATTGCGGATAGAAGCACGCTCTCAATGCACCTTAGTGAGCAACTCAACATGAAGAGAAAGTCTGCATGCCTAGTACTAACCCCGTGTTTGGGGAAACGCTGAATCCCTATGACACCACAAAAACTTGCGGGGGAAGCAGCGGAGGAGCGGCGGTTGCCTTGGCCTGCGGAATGTTGCCTATTGCCGATGGCAGCGATACTGGCGGATCGTTGCGCAATCCGGCCGCTTTTTGCAACGTGGTAGGCCTTCGGACTTCTCCTGGCCGGGTTCCCATGTGGCCCAATGATACGGCTTGGTTTCCGATATCTGTTCAAGGTCCGATGGCGAGAACCGTTGGCGATACGGCTTTACTACTCAGTGCGATGGCCGGTCCCGATCCGCGTTCTCCCATCGCCATTACCGAGTCGGGCGAACAATTTCGATGACCTTTAGAACGCAATTTTCGAAATATTCGAATCGCCTGGAGCGAAGATTTCGGCGAACTGCCGATTGATCCGCGAGTACGTGAAACAATGAACCGGCAACGGCATGTTTTTGAAGACATCGGCTGTGTGGTGGAAAATGATGAACCCGATTTTTCTGGCGCTGATGAAAGTTTCCACGTTTGGCGAGCCTGGAAATTCGAATTGAAATTTGCCGAATTATTGGAAGAGCATGCGGATAAAATCAAGGAGACAATTCGCTGGAACGCCGAACAGGGCCACCAACTGACCGGCCCACAAATCTCACGAGCTGAGCAAAAACGGACCGAACTGTACCACCGGGTGCGGCAGTTCATGGACTCATACGAGTTTATGGTTTTCCCGGTAACCCAAGTTCCTGCGTTCGATGTGAAACAGGCCTACATCGAAGAGATCGATGGCGTGAAAATGGAAACTTACATCGATTGGATGAAGTCCTACTATTACATCACCGCAACCGGCTTGCCGGCTATCAGCGTGCCCTGTGGATTCACTTCAGATGGATTACCTGTCGGACTACAAATCGTGGGACAGCATCAACAAAATTTCGCCGTGTTACAATTAGCTCACGCCTTCGAACAGGCAACCGGTTTCTGGAAGACGCGTCCCTCGTTCCTTTCAGAGTAAATGACGCTCTTCGAGAATGCCGCATCCGCGTGGATGACAAGCTCCATGAGTCGCTCCTGTTGTCCAGCTCCTATTGTTGCTCAATCCACTTTGGTAGCCGTTGGGCGTACTCTTTTGCTTGAGCAACAAAGTCGACTCCCACTTTTTCTTTCCAGGCGTTCAAAAGCTTTTGAAAAGTTTTGCCTGGCTTTCCGTCGCCAATCACCTGTCCTTCAAAGGAGACTCCATGGACAATGCAATAAGAGGAGGCAGTGCAAAATATCTCCTCTGCTTGCAAAGCTTCATAACGACCAAGATTTGTTTCATGAAGCGGGATTCTCAACTCGTTGGCAAGTTCCAGAACCATGCCGCGGCTAACTCCTAGAAGGATATTGCGAGGCTCTGGGGTGTAGATCTCGCCGTCGCGAACCAGAAAGATATTCCAGCCTGGCCCTTCGGCTAAAAAACCACCAGGATCCAAAAGAACCGGCCAGATCCCTTCTCCCATGCGGCGGGCTTGCATCTGCGCCATCTGATAATGCAGCCGGCTGCGATTTTTTGCTTTGGGGTCGAGCAACTCCGCCGGAATGGTCCGTTGCGAAGGAATCGCAATGGAAACGCCGGTTTCATAAGTTGGCGCAAAGCCTCCCATGTGTGTGATCAGCGGCCAGCAATTGATGGAGATTGTTGGCGAAATGCCTTCGGGAAACGCCGTCTTGTAAATCTCCAGCGGCCCGCGAGAGACATCATGCATGATCCACCAATCCATGTCGTCCGCCTCAGTCGGTCGATTTTTATCCAACGTCTCCAGCGTCGTCTGTTCCATTTCATCAATCGTCAGGCCACAGTCAATTTCCATAATCCGCAGCGATCCGTAAAGCCGCTCAAGATGTTCACGAAGCCGAAATGGCTCGCCGTTGAAAGTTCGCGTCATCTCAAACGCCATATCGCCAAACATCAACGCCGAATCAAAAATCGAGACGCGTGCTTCGCTTTCAGGAATGAATTCGCCATTGAAGTAAACGATTCACTTACTCATGTTTTTCTCCGAAGAATTTTATTGGGTCGTATAATTGGGCTTTGTATCTCTGGCCATGAGTGACGTTTGGGGTCGATCAAACGACTGGGAGCAAAATATTCCGGCGGATAATCGTCCGTTTCAGCGTCCACTTGCAAAATTCGATTGCTTATACATCTCGCCGCGTTAAACGAAACCGCCGTGCCTGAACCGGCCATTCCGCCGATGACATATTGCCGCCGGTCATCCATCAGCCCCACAACAGGAAATTCGTCAGGAGTGTATCCGACCGCGCCGCTCCACTGATGTGTTAAATGCAATTCGAAGCGGCCGAAAGCTCGCTTTATTTCGCCTAACAAATATTTGGTTAAAAAACGAGAGGGCTGAATGCGTCCGGCTTCTCGGTCAGGCACTCGTGTTGCATCCGAACCGATCATAAATCGATCGTCATGACGGCCGCAAAAGAACCACGATCCGCTGATGCCAATATGAGGCTTCACTTCTTTAGGGCCGCCAATTCCGCTAGCGGCTTGCGTTTGTGTAGGTTGAATGACGTCGTGCATCCGTCGATGTAATTGCGGCGTGTAAGATTCGGTGGCGTTGACCACGGATTGGGCCTCTACCACGCCTCGCGATGTGTGAATCAGATACCGCTGGCCGGCGTCTTCAACACGTTCGACCTTTGTGCGCGTAAAGAGTTCGACGCTTGGACTCTTCAGTGCGACTCCCAACAGCGACCAAACCCACTTGGCGGGGTGAAAGGAGGCGGCGGCGATCGAAAAGCCGGAGTTGCAACTCACTCGCATTCCTGTTTTTTCGAGAACTTCTTCCGGAGTGATGCTTGTCCAGTCGGTGTAACCCGAATCGAGCGCCATCTGAACCGACTCTTTCAAAGCGATTTGCCCTGCATCGTCAGCGGCTTGAACCCAGCCTTGCCGAGAATAGTCACAATCGAATCCTTCGGTCTGGATCGTCTGCTCAATCATATCGGCGTTTTTATAAGCGGAGTTGCAGTAAACCGCGGCAAACTGACGGGCTAATTGTTCCCGGTCCGGCTTTGTTAAATCACCTCGAACACGCTCCAGATAGAGCAACACTGTTTTATAGACGTAGGCGTAATAGCGGCCCATCACGACCAACCCTTCGTTGCGGCCCGAACTTCCGCTGGCGGGATCGTCCATCTCCAGCACGACCAAGGTTTGACCGGCTTGTGCCACTTTCGACCAGTGATAGGCCATCGCCGCGCCAGTGAATCCAGCGCCAATGACGACGGTGTTGACCTGCTGCGGCAGCTTCACCTGAGCATCTCCGCTCCAAGGGTGATTGGCCAAAGGATTCCCCTCAGCCAGCCAAATCGGTGTTGGCGAAACCGCTGGCGAAAATGTCATATCCCTCATGGCGTCTGGGATAACAGAAAAAACCTGATGCAAACTCCAGGCCAAAAAGCGAGACCAGCGGACAATCCAAGGCTGCCCTGCGAATTTTGCATTGACAAACGTCCGCGCCGCCCGAAAGTCGTGTCGCCGCAAGCCCGCAAATAATCCGAGAGCGATTGTCAGTCGGCGGAAAATAAAAAACATTTTACAACCCTTTTGCCAACCAGCCGCCGTCGACATAGAAATCTTGGCCAGTGATATACTGTGAGGCGTTCGAAGCTAAAAAGATAATCGCTCCAGCGAGATCGCCTGGCTCTCCCCAGCGACCGAGCAATGTGCGGCGAGTACGATCTTCGCGAAGCTGCGGATCATTCCAACTACCGGTCGACATATCGGTTTTGAAATAGCCCGGTCCAATATTATTAACCCGGATATTAAACTTCCCCAGATCATAGGCCATTGATTTAGTTAGCTGTTTGAGGGCTCCCTTGGCGGCTATATAAGCTGGGTTATTTGGAAGTCCCAACTCAGCGGCAATACTTGTGATGTTGATAATCGAACCGCCGCCTTGATCTTTCATCATGCTGGCGAACTGTTTCGACAATTGAAACGGGGCATCGAGGTTGACGGCGAAGGTTTTTCGCCACGCTTCTTCGGGATAATCCAAAGCGTCGTGAGGCAGCGTTACTCCGGCGTTGTTCACCAAGATGTCGATCCGAGACTGTTCTTTGGCGATGGTCTCCGCCAAGTCCGCTGTTTGCGTTGCATCAGAAAGATCGCACTGAAAATAGCTCGCCGACAGCCCTTGCTCGGTAAAGGCATTAGTGGCCTGCTCAAGACGCTGCTCGTTTGATCCGACGAGGATGACGCTCGCTCCGGCCCGCAGCAATCCTTCGGCCATCGCGAGGCCCAAGCCTCGCGAGGCGCCGGTGACGACGGCGACTTTCCCTTCGAGGGAGAACATTGTTTCCAGGTAATTCATCCTTTGTCCCTTACTCTAGTTGCAGCATCTCTGCAAAGTTATCTTCATACCAGCGGCGAAGCGTCTCGACGTCCTCTTCGGCTGCACAAGGGTAAGGCCCGCGAGATCGCAGACTAGTTTTAAGAAAGCCGCCCGCCACGCCTCCCAAACGATCGAACGCCGAATCGGTAAAGCCTTTGGCGCCGAACTCCTGATGAAGAAAATCAAACAGAGGTGCAATCTTTTCATTCCACTTTTGAACAGATTGCCAGTTTTCGCGTTCGACCGCGTCCCAAAGGTTCAAAACCAACTTCGGATTCCAATAGACCATCGAGCTACAACATCCACGAGCGCCTTTGGGGCCCAACGATTCCCAGAGGCTTTCCCCCACAAAGACATTCACAATTTCCGAAAGCGATTGACAGCCTTCTTCGGTTACGCCTACCGTTCCGGCGTTGGACTTGACCATTAAATAACTGGGCACAACATCGTGGATCTCGCGATGTTGGTCGAGCGTAAGCGTTCGCTTTGCCCGCGTCGTTTCATAAATTGAAAGCGGCATGCCGCCGCAAGCGTCGCTGACTTCTTTGAAAAACGGGACGATCTCTGTTTCACCAATCTCCATCCAAAACGGCAAGGCGACCTGAATTGCATCCGCGCCGATTTCAGCGGCGAACCGTGCGCGGCGAATAACGCCCAATGTGTACGTAGAAGAACAGCCGATCATCGCCGGTTTGTTGGCGTTTCGACATTCTTCCGCGGTCGCAAGAGCTACTGTCTGAAACTCGTCAAACTCCATGGCGTAAAACTCGCCGGTTGTCCCGCCACTATAAACACCGGGAACTCCAGCTTCGCAGCAACGTCGTATATCCGCCCGATAGGTCGCTTCGTCGAACCGATCTTCGTCGGTCCAAGCGACCGGCAATCCCGCCCAGGGGCCTGTGAAAGTTTCTCGGGTCAACATGACTTCGCCTCTTTTTCTATAGCCAGCTCTGGAATTAATCGCTGGGCGTTTTTATACAAGATGCGGCGTTTATCTTCGTCGGTGATGTCGGCCTGATCGATTCTCGCTCTTTGCATGGCGGTGAAATAGAGCGGAGTATCTGTTCCAAACAAAATTCTCTCCGCCCCGATTTCGCCGACAGCCCATTCAATCAATCCCGGCGTCAATGAGCGAGCGCTCGAAGTATCGACATAAACGTTGCCATGGCTGCTAGCCTGGATCGCGCGAACCTGCAAAGTAGGATCACCGCTGGCGGCTCCTCCGTTGCCGAGATGAGCCAGGATTAATTTTACTTCCGGATGTGTGTTGGCCAGCGGTAGGAAATCGCTAGGACTGCTATTTGCATCGCCGCTATGCACTAACACGACAGCTTGATGCTGGGCCGCAAATTCAAACAGCGCCTCGCCATGCTCGCTAATAGGATACTCATGTTCTTCAGGATGAAGTTTGATTCCTACGCATTGCGGCTGTGAAAGCATCTCGGCCGCTTGCTGATAAGTTTGCGGCTGCAACGGATGGACAATGACCCACTGCATCAGTCCTTCAGTTAATGCGATCGTTTCCGCCGCTTCTTTGTTGGCGGCGACCACATCAGCACGGCCCCGAGGCAATAAACCGGAAAGAGGCGAGACGATGGTCGTGCTGATATTCGCCTGACGAGCCCGGCGGGCGACAGTCAGCGCATCCGCCGAGAGGAATTTATTGATCTCTAGCGGCCCCTGATCGCGATAATAGTCTCCGTAGTGTCCATGAACGTCGATCGCCTGAATATCAGTCGTTGGCATGGTTTATATCCTCCACACTATTTTTTCGATCGCGGGATACAACCGCCTGCCAATGAAAATCGCGGCCTCGATCTGGATTTCGGCTATGCAGCACCCAGCCAAGGATCAAAGCCATTAGCAACGTCGCCGCCGTGGCGAAGGGAGTGATCAAAAAAGGACTCGGTCCTCGCAAGTTCTTCAATGCTTCTTCGAGCGTTGAATAGTCGGTCAATCCCAAAGCCCCTAGAACCTCGACCCACGATTCGGTCAATCCCAAGGCTCCTAGAATCTCGATCCACCAAGCAGTACAAAGGGCGACCCCAAGCCCAAACAGAGTGCTCAGCACGATGACCCTTTGCCCTACATGACGAAAAAACATGCCGGCCATAAACATCGCCGCCAGCGGCCCCAGAGCGCAGTTAAAAGTCCGCGCTGTGATGCCGATAATGTTGTAATTGTCTGGAATGTATAAAAGCCCCCAAGCGAGTCCCGTACATCCCAGTCCCACGATCAACGATAACCAACGTGCCGTCTGAAGTTCTTGTTCCTTTGAGAGATTGGGATTGAGACGGCCAAAAACATCGAGTGTCAGCACCGTCGAGACCGAGTTTATTCCGCTATCGAGACTCGACATAGCGACTGCAAACAACGCCGCAACCACCAATCCAGACATACCTACCGGCAAACCATGTTCGATGAAATAGGGAAAGACTTTATCGGCCGCCTTGGCGTGAGTCGGATCTGAAATTCCCTTGACAAACTCAACCTGAAATCGCGGGTCGGTATAGTAGGTCAGCAAGGCCATCCCGCAGAGAGCCAGTAAGATCATCACAACAAAGTCGGCCACAAAATTAACAATATTTCCCCGCATTGCGGCTTTGACCGACGGAGTAGTGAGATAACGCTGCACCGCAACTTGATCGCCGATAAAGGTGCAGCAATACCAGCAAACAGCGCTTAAAACCGTAAACAAGATCACGTTGCGCTCAGTGATATCCCAGCTCATCAACGGTGGGAATTCATGGCCGTTCTCCCCAGTTGTCGCTGTGCGCCACCAATCGACCGGAGTGGTTCCTGTTGCGCCAGCGATGACAAAGATGGTAACAATCAGACCTCCAAACAATACAATAAACTGAGCTACGTCGGTCCAGATCACGGCCTTAATGCCGCCGAGCATCGTGTAGATCGTAGCGAAGACGCCGACAGACAGCAGCACCGTCAGCGTCCACTGGTTGTGGCTCATTTCCCAGGGCATGATTTCCGAGATGCTGTCATAAGTGATCTGCGCCACGGCGCGAGAGGCAGTCAGCACGATCGTCGCCATCCAAAACAGCCGCAAGATAAACACAAACAGCCCCATGCCCAGCCAGCGGGCAAACAAGCCGAAGCGTTGTTCGAGATATTCATAGATGCTGGTCACGCCCAGCCGCATAAAAAACGGGATCCACAAAAAGTTGATCACTACAAAAGCAAAGGGGAGGGCCAGCCAGCCGATCGACAGCGCCAGACCATGCTGCAACATTTCACCAGGCGCCGCTAGATAAGTTACCGTCGACATCAGCGAAGCGACGATGCTCAAACCAACCGCAAACCAAGGCATGCGGCGTCCGCCGACAAAATAATCTTCTCCCTGATGCTGTTCGCGCGAGAAATAGATTCCAGCGGCGAACACACCCAACAGATAGATCAAGACAACGATGTAATCGGCCGATTGAAGGCCTCGGCCGGCTTGGGCTAGCATCATAGGCGATAAGCTTTGTATTGAGAGCCTCTCTTTTGTCCTATTTTTTAGCGCACTGAAACGTCAGAGAGTTGACCGTGCGGAGTTGTAATAATATATAAATAGTATTATTCGATTACAAGCAGCAAGAATTCCACGTCTCTTTCAATGAAATAGGTTTTTATTCAAAGATGATCGATAAGGTATTGAATCCCTCCCCTTTATGAATCATTCCTCAATAACAAGCTGTTCTCGTCTGCGTCGCGGGTAAATCCCCAAGGCCCCCTTCCAAGCGATTCATAATCGATGAAACAAAGATCCATTCCTAACACCAAAATGATGGTCTCGCCGATTTGCCTCGGCACGATGACTTTTGGCAACCCGGTCGCCGCTGTCGACGCAGAGCGTCTTGTCCATTGGGCGCTCGATCAGGGAGTCAACTTCCTCGACACAGCCGATATGTACGAAGGCTACGATCGATGCCTCGGCTCGCCCGGCGGAGTCGCCGAACAAATTCTTGGCCAGGCGCTAAAAGACCGCCGCGATCGCGTTATCATCACCACTAAAGTCGGCAACGCAGTAGGCGACGAGCAGTATCAAGGCCAAGGGCTTTTACGCTCCCACATACTTCACCAGATCGATGCCAGTTTAACCCGATTACAAAGCGACTATGTCGATCTCTACGAGCTCCATCGCCCCGATCCCGAAACGCCGCTGGAAGAGACGATCGCTGTTATGGGCGAGTTGATAACCGCGGGCAAGGTGCGACATTGGGGCGTCTCCAATTTTTCAGGCGAGCAAATTCACCAAATCTACGAGCTTTGCGATTCACACAGTTGGCCCCACCCTGTCATCAGCCAGCCGCCGCTGAGTTGGCTCCGGCGCGACCAGCTAAAAGATAGCCTGCCGGTCTGCAGCGAACTGGCAATCGCGGTCACTCCTTATCAGCCGCTTCAGGGCGGCCTCTTAACGGGTAAGTATCGCAGAGGAGAGCCCTTGCCGAGCGATTCCCGGGCAGCCCAATCTCAGTGGCTTGAGCAGCCGGACGACCAGCTTTATGACAAACTCGAACTATTCGAGGGCGAAGCGAATCAAGCCAAACTCAAGCCGGCCCAATATGCCGTTCGATGGCTATTGGAACAGCCCGGGATCACCTCGGTTGTCGTCGGGGTAACCGGCATCAGCCAGCTTCAGCAAATCCTCACCGCCGCCAATTGAGCGATCGTCCATGTCGTGGCCAAGTAAATCTTCTCTCCAGAGTTAATCTCCTCTCCGCAATGACTCGCCTCCGAATTTAACGGCGCACAAAAAACCCCCTGACAGCGCCAGGGGTTGCGACAATTTGCGACCATGTGCGATTCCATCAAGTGGCCGAGGCGGGACTCGAACTCCCGATAGAAATCACGGGTAAAACAGAGGTCCCGGTTCAAAGCGACGCAAAATCCGGCGCAGTTGGCGTAGTAAACGGCCAGATCGAGGCCGATCTGCAAGTGATCATCCAGCGGTGGTCCTATCTGCCTAATCCAGTCAAAACCGGTATCCTAGCCCTGGTCCGAGCTGCCAGCTATTCTGACTGAATCGGCCTGGAGCACTCCCAATATTCCCAGAAAGTTGTTCTCAAGCCAGCTTCTTCCGCCAAGCAAAAATCAATCACTGCAAGCTTGACCGTTATTTCCCATTAGCCGACGGATCCCCGAAAAATGGTTCGTGCGGGTTCCTCCTCACTCTGTCTCAGAGTGGCCTTACGAGGAGCCATGACAACCTTTGGCGACTTTGTACATACAAACTGGCAGCCGGATGAAGCCTTCACCGATTGGAACTCAGAAATAGCCCATCTTCTCACGACCAGAGTAAAACCGGTGATTGACCACGCTCACGACAGCATACTCACGCTATCGCGACCGACAGGCCAAACTATGACTCTGGTACAGGTGCCGTGACAAGAGCAATCTCACGGCGTCTTCAATTTTTCTGCCAGTTGCCATGCCCTCGCTTGCGTGGGCATGCATTCAACATCATTCAAACAACTGTGAACCGACGTGATCATCCAGGTTTGTCAGGCGGGGAACCGAATTCCGCTGGAGGGTAATCGGAATGTCTTTCTCTGCACTCCAGGCGGTTGCACTCGACCAGTTCCATTCCTCCGGCGTTTGCACAAGTCCTCGCTTCACCGGGTTCTGATAAACATAACGAATTTTCTCGTGGACATCGCGAGTCGAACGCAAATTACGATCATACCCGCCTCCTCGTTGCCAGAAACGATAGGAGGATTTTCCACTTGGTTGCTGGTCGAGCAATTCAGTCAGGTAATCAGGGGAATGCTGTTTCAGCCAGTGAATGGCTCGTCTCGAAACTGATTGTTTCAGCGTTGTGAGAATGGAAGAGATCCGACTCCCTGTGTAAGCCACAAGACGATGTGAACATGTTCCGGCATGATCACCCACGCCCAGAGATCGAATGGGTGTTTCGTTCGAGCAAGGGAGATCGCCTCTGTTGTCCATTGTTGCGTGCGATTTCTGATCAGCAGAGGCAGGCGTCGATAGCAGGAAAATGTCGGGAAGTGGGCATCGCCTTCCTGATCGTAGACTTTCCGCGTTTTTCGATGTCCGGGATCCATCCTCTGGTGGTATCATCCAGTAATTCGATTTGCATGCCCACGCAAGCGAGGGCATGGCTGGAAATATTGCCTGCCGAGGAATAATTTGACTCAGAAGTGTTTGACAAGCGTCCTCACAAAAGGATGATGATCGTTCCATTAATTTCTCCGGCATTGTTTGTCTAACGCAACCACAGGTTTGAGGTAAAAATGAAAGATAAACATCATGAACAATGGGAGAAATTAGGCGCAACCGATCCGTATTGGGCCGTATTAAGCAACCCCAAAATGAAAAATGATAAATGGAATCGAACGGAATTTTTTCAAAGGGGGGAAATGGAAGTCGTTAATCTGATGACGAAATTTGAAGCCTTGGGTATAGACGTGGAATTGGGTTCTGTATTAGATTTTGGATGTGGTGTCGGAAGGGTTTCAAGGGCGCTCTCGGAGAGATTCAGGAAAGTCATCGCCATTGATGTGTCAAGGTCGATGCTTCAAGAGGCTCAGAATGCCAATCAGCATATTGACAACATTGACTTTATCCATAATGCAGCTGAGGACTTGTCAATTATTTCAGACGACAGTGTCGATTGCTTGTATACGAACATGGTGTTGCAGCATATGCCAAAGAAAAGACAAGTTAAGTATATTAGAGAGTTTTGTAGAGTCTTGCAGCCAAAGGGAATACTTGTGATGAAAACGCAATCAAAGAGTAATCTCAAAACTTGGAAAGGTTGGGTCTACTTGCTTACTGGAAATTATGGAATAAATATCATCAACAAGATTCAAATCGGTTATTTCTCGGGAATGGAAATGCATACGATTCCCAAGAAAACTGTATTGAATGCCCTTGATGATGAAAATATGACCATAGTCAAGGTGGATAAACTTGCCAGCGGTCACTCTGCAGTCATTCATCCCCGCTACTTCGCAGAAAAGAGCTAAGCTGCATGGTGCGGTAGACCAACAATGGCGGAGAACAAATGGAACCTTTATCATCCATTTGGAGGAAGTCCATGTCAAACAATGCTATCAGCAATTCCAACTCATCAGATCCACGAAAACTCCCTCGACGCACCTTCTCTGATGAGTTCAAACGCGATGCCGTTAACTTGGTTCTCAACGAACGCTATTCGCTCGCCGACACCTCACGAGCCGTCAATGTCGGCTACAAAACCTTTCGCGATTGGCACGCCAAGTTCGTTCCCGAGCCCAAGCCGTGTGGTGACGATGCAACTGTTGACGAACTTCAGGCTGAGAACAAGCGGCTTCGCAAGCAGTTGCGACAAGCCGAGATGGAACGAGAAATCTAAAAAAAAGCAACGGCGTATTTTGTAAAGGAGTCGCAGTGAAGTACGATTGGATCAACGAACATCGCGACTTGTTTCCGATCAACGGCATGTGCCATGCACTGCAAGTCAGCACCAGCGGCTATTACCAATCGCAGTGTGCCCAGCCGTCTCCGCGTGCTCGACGCACCGAGACGATCAAGGCCGCTGTCCGCCAACCCGCAGACCATTGGAACCGAGATGCCACCACTAATCGATTTAGATGAAGTCAAAGCTCGATGGCTTCAAGATGGCTGGATGAGAGTCTCAGCTCGAAGAAATTCTCAAAGCGACAAACTACTGCTGTCCGGTTTTTTGTATCCACCTCAATCGGGAACTCCCCAGCGTCTCAAGCTCTCCGGTGGACATGATCCTAAAGTGGAATACGGAGTATTCAATCCCGAGCACGCCTATCTGGGGCCAATGCTTTTGAGACCTCGATCGATCTTCGGAAGCTTCACTCCGGAAGTGTCCTGTCGATTTCGCCGACTTCCGCATCGGTCGAAGAAGTGATCCCGTGGCATCAATCTTGGCATTTGCTTCCTCCTGACGATCTTCCTTTTCCACCGGGGGAAAATCAGCAGCGAATCTCCCAGAAAGCGATTGACGATGAGTGGTTTTATTTTTCCGGAGGGACGTTCGTGCACAAACTCGGTGACGTGCTGGAGAAGTATTTTTCCATGGACATTGCCAGTACCGAATCGATTCTGGACTGGGGGTGCGGCTGCGGAAGACTTACCCGGCACCTGAATAAGTACACGGATGCCCTAGTCTCCGGGGTCGATATTGATCCCCAAAATATCGAATGGTGCAGCAAGAACGTCCCTCAGGCCAGATCCTCCCTGGTTGATCCCTGGAAGCCGACTGATTACGAAGATGCGAGCTTCGACTTGATCATTGGACACTCGGTCCTGACGCACCTTACTGAACAGGCTCAGAACTTCTGGTTGGAGGAACTTCACCGCATCCTCAAGCCGGGAGGTGCTCTTCTCGTCACGGTGATGTCCTCTCTCTCAGTTCTCTGTGACCGGTTATCCGACTCTGAAATCAAGAACCTTTTGCAAGCCGGATACCTCGATGTTGGCCATCAGCCCGATGGCGTGGATGAGGTTGCCCCGGGCTACTATCGAAAAGTCTTCCATCGACCCGAGTACATCCGAGAGAACTGGTCCTCCGGATTTGATATTCTCGACGTGCTCGATGGCTATTCGGATCATCAGGCGTTGGTTGTTTGCCAGAAAGCAATTGAGTGACGACCGGTAAGATCGAAATCATTCTTCGCTTTGATCTCTTCTCCGTGGCTGGCCACCAGGATCGTCGTTGACCTGTTTGGACCAAATCATCTATTCTTCTGCCCAGTTCGTATCTCATTTTACGATGGTCGGTTATTTGCGCGTTGAATGAATACTTTCTTTTGAATTGATCCTCTCTTGAACTGCACATACTCAATGATGTGCTTGCAATTGAACGATGTTGTGGATGTCCAACAAATCTCAAAGGTGATCCATGAATCGACTTTCCAAGAAACTCTGTCTTGCTCTGGCAAGTCTGATATTATCGTTATTCGTGGCTGAAGCAGGGGTGAGGCTTCTCGATCTCCCACCTCATCCGCTCAAGCCCATCACCCAGCCGAGCCATTTCGAGCGAGTGACTTATCAGCGGGCTCCAGTACTTCTAGTCAAGCAGATACCAGCACGACGCGCATCCACGAGCGGAAATCCTTCGAGGGGCCAAGGTCGTGGAAGGACACAGTGGACGAACTGTTCTCCTCCGTTTTCAAGTGATGTGTATTGCGTCCGATCTCGATTCTTGTCAAAGAATCAGCAGACGAATCAGTTCGCGGCCGTAGGAGTCGGTGATCTGAGTCAGCACCGCCGCTAAAGCGCTATTAGAATACACCGCAATCTTTTAGGAACAAAAAGAATGACGGGTTTAAGCTTTTAGGCAACGGGTTATTGCGTAAGCACTGGGGTCGGATTTTCACTTACCTTAGCCGCAAAAGCACTGATATCACGTCTCACCTCAACTCGATCGGTTGCAACTCGAAAACGAAAAACCTTAAAATGTTATAATCATGGAGGTTTGACGCGAAATATCGCTAGCCTTTTCGGATTTGTGATCAGCATCTCGCGCTCTAAGTCTAACGGTATAGATGGCGAATCCAATAAAAGAGACTCTAGATTTTGAAATTCGAAAAGCGTATGCCTTTCTGAAATGACCAAATAGGTGACACCATGTTCACGCAATATCGTGACTAAGGAATCAGTTTCCTCTGGACGTATTATCTCCGACTGATCAATGAATTGGAGGTCAGTTCCATATCGTAGTGTCGCTGCGGTACTAGAAACCACATCGTCAGGTTCAAGTTTCCGAACCAGATAGTCCCTTGCGACCGCAAATTCCGCCCAGTTCCGTGAGTGGAATTACGAATGGACATTTGGAAGTGACCAGACCACCGTAGCCAAGAGAACTAAAGTCAAACTTAAGGTCTTGATTGACGTGTTATCTTTTGCCGATTCTCGAATACCAATTGCGAGAAGTATGATCAAGAGCGGTAAGAAAACAACATAATAATGGTTCTTCAGTGATTTTAGTGGCTAGGGAGGTGTTCAGGGAGGGTTTGTTTTTCGAAAATGCTCATCATGAGCAAACTCACTGAGCATTATCGTCAGTTGTT
>JBDOMT010000060.1:0-14134 GCA_039831705.1 Pirellulales bacterium
GCGGCTATTATGCCCGCTTTGCACGGTATCGAAGTACGCTTCCGTAGCCTAGTTCTACTGAAGTGATCGCCTGAAGACGAGGGTTTTTAGATCCCCGTAGGAGACAATAATCGTTTGCCCTGCCAGTACTTATGGCTGCGGTTACCCTAAAAGTAAGGCTTGACCAGATGCTAGTGCTTTGTCAAACGTATCTTTTTGGGTAGACGCACAAATAAACCTTTGCTCTGCCAGTACTTATGGCTGCGGTTACCCTAAAAGTAAGGCTTGACCAAATGCTAGTCACATACGACCAAAGGTTCATTCTCTAGGACGAACTGATCCGGGACAATCAAGTATTCAGGTCCGCTGGTGACCGACTGGCAACCGCTAAAAGTCTCGTGATCCACAGATTCCAACAAACTGGCTAAGGCAGCGTGTGTCACATATCCTAGGGGACGCTCATCACGAAATACCACGATTAGGTGTTGGTCATCTGCGGTAAAGTGATCCATAAGTTCTGCGTAGGGCAACTCTTCTCGAACCGTGGGTGGGGTTTCCAATATTTCTACGATGGAGGATGCGATCCATTCCTCCCGCTCCTCCAGATTGGGTCGATGACCAGTCCGGTTCCCTAGCACCTGATTTTTCAGGGTCTGACAACTAAGCACACCTAAGTAGAGGTCACCTTCGCCCAGATAAGGAATATAAGCCACTCCCGAATTTCCAATTGTCTTTTCTAAAACACTCGATGTTTCTGCAGCATCCCATTGAAGTGTGAATGGCACCATGACATCTCGAGCCGTCAATTGAGACAAGTCAACTCCTGCCCAATTTTTTTCCTGCCAAGCGGCTAATTCCTGATCAAACTGCCCGCAATGAACGATCGTACCACCACCCAATATACTGGCTGACTTGAGAGTCTTTTCCGCTGCGTTCAGGACATCGCGCAGTGGCTTGGAGTGCGTCTCCCAGGCTGCAACACATAGGGTTGCCGTCTGCTTGAACTGCTTGCCATGAATGTCAAACAAGGCATGTTCTAAGCTATCACTTAGCAAAGCAGCAACCGCTTCGCCTTCCTCCAGCGATGAATCGGGAATGACCAGAGCTAGTTTATGGTTCTGTATGCTGGCAACATATTCCCCTTCTCCAGCCGTCTTCGCCAGCAACTGGGCAACTTCACGCAAAAGTAAGTCTCGGAATCCTGTTCCATGGGTTTCGGCAAACAGATCCAAGAAGTCCAGACTCAACATCACCAATGCGAAGCTCTGGGATTCGCTATCTTCGGATGACTGTTGGATTTTATCTATCGTTTTTAGTAACCCACGTTGCGACATCAGACCCGTAGGACGATCAAACATCGATTGTTTACGATGTCGACGTTCAAACTCCACAAAACGCACACCTGCACGAATTCGTGACAACAATTCACCCCCATTAAGAGGCTTCACGATCGCATCATTGAACGCACTCTCCAAGCCTTTTAGATTCTCAATAGGACGATCTGCGGAGTAAAGTAAAATTTTATACGTAAATCCATTCTTACCCAAGGCAGGCAATTCACCCACTTTTGCCAAATCAGGGTGTCCTGCATCAATCAGCAGTATATCGACAGAACTTCTTTCCCAAGATTCACTCAATGGCTTGAACCCACTTGCGCTAATTACTTCATAACCAAAATTTGACAACCCCAAAAACACATCCTGGACAAGATGCGGATCTTCCGACACGACCCCAACTTTTAGCGCATTTGGATTCATTGTTACTTTCCTATTTTTTGAGTATCTGGTTCAGAAGTTCCTAAAATTCTCAACCGGCTTTCTGGAAATTTTCGCGTCTTACACCACACCACAATTGGACGAATCCTCGCCGTGCAGTCCTTACAGAGCATCTCATTGGAAAGCTTACCTCATAACCGCACCCCATGCCGGTTGCATCAGGCAAAGCCTGACGACTGGATGGATGCTATGCTTCAATGGGCCATGATATTCATCTACATCACCTTATGGGGCTTGAAGCAAAACCATGATGACTGAAGCGATTCAAGACAGCGACCGCCCCTGGCTGGAGTACTTTCCGGAAGGGAGCAGTACCATACAATGTGTTCCACTGGAAAAAGAAACTTTTACTCTGGGCCGCGCCGAAACGGTCGATTTACAAGTCGACTCCACACGAGTCTCACGCGAGCATGCACGGATTGTCTTACAGAATGGAACATACTATCTCCACGATTTAGACAGTACCAACGGAACCGATGTCAATGGTCAATCGATTGACCGGGTAGAATTGGCCGATGGTGACGTTATCTCAGTCGCAGATACAGAAATTACATTTTTAACCCGCTCAACCAGCCAACTACGCAACATGGTGACTCAGCCACTGGAATTGGTTACTGAGGAGACAGGCTCAGAAGAGGAAACCAAGTCGGAGCCGCAAAAAGCTTATGATGCCATCCTCAGTGTGCGTGAGGTACATGAAGCCATTTTACAGCAATTGGCCCCCGTCGAGCTGAAAACGATTGTTGAACTGCCTGAAATTGTACCCTTCGCCAGCCTGGTTGAGCCTGCGGCTTGCGATGCGCCACCAGATGAGCGCAAATCGACCTATTTGCAACCACCCTCACATCTCCTGATTCGCCAACGCGAAACTCGCAGATGGACGGCTGCTGAGCAAGCCGTAGCAACGACCGATCGAAAACGGCTCGTGGCTTCTCTTGACCCATGGGAAATACAGGCAAATGACGAGCTCTTGTGGCATTTTGCCGCCTTGCGGGAATACCTACCAGGCACCGATTCACTTTGGGCTGCAGTCAAGGCCAGCAATGTAGTCGACCTGCCCGATGTCACCGCGTTTTGTCGAGAACTACAACAGTTGGACATTGAGATCGCCTGCCATGGCTTTGTCGGCAGTGAATCCCAAGTACGTGACCTGGAGGAACTCGATCCTGAACTGTTATTCCTGTCGCCAGAGCTGACCAACGACATCATTGACAATTCGCGCTATCAAGAACGACTTCAAAGTATTCAGAAGGCTTGTACCCAACTGCAAATTCGCCCAATTATCCATGATGTGCCCGATAGTGAAACCATGCGAATCTGCTTGGACCTTGGTTTCCGGTTCTTTGTTCAGGAACACACTCAGCCACTACCGGCTTTGTCCGAAGCCTTACTCCAGGAAGCAGAAACAGAAGCAAAAATGCTTTCCGCAGTTTAAAGTTCTATTGATTACCTTCCACTTCCTATCGCAAATCAATAGGATTTTTCAAGAATCAGCTCTAATCAATTGAACTAGCATTGTAATCCATTGTCATAGCAACCATTCTCCAAAGAAACGGCCCTAAGCAAAAATAAAACTTCCGTGACCCAAATCGCCCAGCCATGTAACGAGCCCCTTCCAGGCTATGTCGCCATCGAGTGCATAGGCACAGGCGGGTATGGTGAAGTGTGGAAAGTTCGTGCGCCAGGCGGCGTGGAAAAGGCTGTCAAAACACTTCACGGTTATCACAACGAAGAGCTTACTGGCCGTGAATTAAAAGCGCTGGAACGAATCAAGGATGTTCGTCATCCTTTCATACTCTCCCTCGATCGCTTTGAAATTCATGAGGGCCGTTTGGTGGTTGTCATGGAATTGGCAGACATGAGCTTGGACCAGTGCTTCCAGTTACATCGGGTCGAGCAACGTGATGGCATCCCACGCGACGAATTAATTTCCTATCTGCGTGATGCGGCCGAAGCGCTCGACTACATGCAGCAACATCACTACTTGCAGCACTTGGATATCAAGCCAGAAAATTTGTTGCTACTGGGTAAACATATCAAGGTTGCCGATTTCGGTCTGGTCAAAGAAGTCGCCGGTCACACACTCAATTCCATAGTTGGTGGCATGACTCCCACCTATGCGGCACCCGAAATCTTTGACAACCGTCCCAGCCCCTATACCGATCAATATAGTCTGGCGATTGTCTTCCAAGAAATGCTGACAGGCGTACTACCGTTCCCGGGACGCACTGCGGCACAACTAGTTGCCCAACACACTCAAGGCAAACCACGTGTCAGCGCATTACCCGAACAGGATCGGTCCATCGTACTCAAAGCGCTCGCTAAAGACCCAACTCAACGATACCCTTCCTGCAGCGAATTCATCGATGCGATTGCGGGTGGCCCAATCTTTCCTCACCACGATTGGGTCGCTCCATCTACTTCGAATAACGAGGGTGTGGCCGATGACGAAACTCATAACGTTTCTTCCTACCAGACCGAACCCATCCCCAGCCCTACGAATTCTCCGCAGCGAAGTGTAACAGAAATTCTACCAGCCAATGGTCCGTCTGAAACTGGCGTGAAAACGCCACCCGACAAACTGCCTCCACCCCATGATCATGCCCAGAGAGGACAAGTTCAAACACGTCGTGACCAACCCAATCAGCCCCTCAAGCCCTCTCCAGGTTTGGAGCAAAAGGAGTCACGCTCCGACAGTGGCAATTTCTCCAGAAGTGATTTTCTGGAACGTAAAATTATTGCTTCAACCAAAATCGAAAAACGGATCGCTCCCGAATCGTTAACCAACCCGCCCATGTTGCAACCAACCTTAGTGATTGGCCTGGGAGGAATCGGGGGACATGTACTCCAGCAGTTACAAAAACACCTACTGCAGCAAAGCAAGGATGTACCCTGGCCGGAATTGGTGCCCATGCTGGCCCTCGACTCGGATCAAGACGAATTGAAGTGTTTACGTAAAAAAGTGGTCAACACGAGTGCTGGACCGTTAGTCAACACTCTATTATTGCCCCTGAGAATGCCCCAGCAATATAAAACACGTGCACCCGATCTATTGCGTTGGATGAGCAGACGCTGGTTGTACAATATCCCCCGATCATTGAAAACTCGCGGGTATCGCCCTTTGGGAAGATTGTCATTGGTCGACAATACCAAGCCGTTTCTGAAAACACTCAATGCACATCTCCATCATCTTACCAATTCAGAGCAAGTGGATGCAGTTGCCAAGGTATATGAGTTAACCTGCAACGTAAATTCACCTCGTGTGGTCATTGTTGCGTCAACAAGCGGCGGCACTGGTAGTGGTATTGCTGTGGATGTGGCCCATGCAGTCCGTAAAGTTGCCTCCGCATGTGGCGCTGAGAACATCGAGGTTGTTGGCATGCTCGTCGACTGTTCCCGTGAAGGGACCGACGCCAACGAATTGACAACGGCCAATACCTACGCGTTCCTGACCGAATACGAAACCGCCAGCCAAAAGGGCAACTGTAGCCTGGAAAACCTTTCGGAGGAAAATTCCGTATTTGAATGCGAGTCCCCTCCGTTTGACCATACCTATTTTTCCAGCCAGGCAGATAATGACTCCGGTCATTCAGTCGATGATTGGATCGCACAGGCCGCTGAATATTTGGCAGTCGACTTATTGAGTACGGCGGGTTCTCTGTTGGATTTGTGTCGATCTACCCCTCAAGGTGAGCCCGACAGCAAGCCTGAGTCCTCACCACTTCGCAATTTTTCATTGGCACCCCTTTGTGATTCACTGAATGAGCTTCTGCATGTGGCTTGTGAGCAGCTTTGCCTGCAGGCTGTCCAGTGTTGGCAATCCGACCTGCCTGCCCATCTGCAAAGTAATCGTAGCTCTGAATACGGCCAATTTTTAAAGCGTAAGAATTGCAACCTGGCGTTTCGTAAAAAACAGTCTCATCGGAACCAGTTGTTGAGGCAACTTGACCGAAAAATACTGGATACTTTCTGTGCCGAGGAAGCAGGCACCTTTATGTTTGTCTTGGCTGAGTTTTTGCAAGAACGTTTGCTGGAGACAAAGCTCAAGTTAACTGTAGAAGGTGAATCGAGCCTGCCAGCCAGTTACCAAAGAACCATCACCACCGCAAACGAACAATTTGTTTACACTTTGCACCACACGAGAGAAATTTCAGCGATCAACCCAGCGGGTATAGCGAATGACGATCTTCATGATCAAATCGTAGAACCGGGCCAACAGTCACTGAGTAGTAACCGCGAAATGCTTGAAATGGCATTTCAGGTAAGCCAGAAAGCATGCTTAAGTTACCTCCAGTCTCAGAATTCTGTAGAGGAAGAAGATCCGCCTAATCTATGGGCCATTCTGCAACAGACTGCGTCCGACTCTCTGGAACAATTGATAACCGCTGGTGATCCTTCTAATCTCATTGCACAGTTAGCGGACGCCCTACCTGACATTGCAAAAGTGGCACAAGGTTTAAATGTCAGTCCATCCCAATGCGGTCACGATCGACATTTAATCGTAGTCATTCCGCAGAAGTGGCCCAATGATTCGCTCGAAACAGCAGCCAGACAAGCCCTACCCGATGCGGCCATCATTCGGGCATGCATTGCAAGGCCTCTGGTATTATATGAGGCCTCCAACTTGTCATTGGCGCAGGTGGCTGACCGGCTGACCGAGTATAGACCAGACGCCATTGAAGCGGCCAGCCGCCTGGTCACTCGCAATGATATCGAGTGGACTCCCCTCCCCTCTGTCGAATGCTCCGACACGAACTAGCCTCTGAATTGGAAAAATTTAAAATACCAGTACCGCAATCAAACCACTTCATTCGAACAGGGTAAGACGCTAGAATGAGCCATCTCCAAGCTGAACTCAGGTCCGGTAGCTCAGTTGGTTAGAGCAGGGGACTCATAAGAGTAAAAAGGGGCTTTCATAAAACACTGGAAATCCCTATTTTATAGACTAAAACGCACTTTTCGGACTCGCCAAAAACCCCCCAGAAAGGGGTATTTATGACACCTCGCAGGTGTCATGACACCCGGTTGTTAGACCAGCGTACACCGGGGCACGAAGTTACCTCCGATTGATGAAAATCGGGTGTCACCAGCGCCACCTCGGCTATCTCCACCACATCCCACCGCTGCCGCGTTAGCTGAGAGTTCTTCATCAACCACCCGTTGAAATAGTTTGGGGTGGTGCTGCTCAAGGCGGGAGAGCTTGGAGGACTTGGAAGTGTCCTGAATAGGGATCACCCATTATATTATTATCGGTGATCCGTTGCTCACTCCGTTTGTCTCCGCCCTCATATTCCGCTGCTATGTTTAGTAAACATACTAGGTCATGAACGGGATGGGCAACAGTGACGATGATCGTCACTATTGGTTCTGATGGCAAAATCTGCAGTCTTCCAGTTGGAAACTATCAATATGATGTTGACGGTTGGGGTCGCCCACGCGAGTAAGTGGAGAGACTGATGGGTTGGTGTTACTGAAATGGTAACACCAGACAAAATTTACACTACGAATGCGCGCGAGAAGAGACGCATATCAACCATCCACGGTGGGGCATATTCAGCGCTGAAGCTTAGGCAGCTAACTTACTTCGGTGGAAGCACCCGAAGCGCGTTTGTGATGGGTGTTTTGCGCTATCGGGCATGCACGCCGGTAGATGATGGCGCCTTCGAATCGCAGTAGTGATTTAATAGAATAGGTGCTGAGCAGGAGTTGCGTGTCGTCATGTTAGCAGCACGCCACGATGGTCTCAGCCAACTAATCGAGTTGTGCGACCAGTCCCCCCTCAACTTGCTTCAGTACTTGGCCGACGCGAGTTTGGCGAATGTTTGAAAGTGGCAAGGTGGGGACGGTTAGCCAGAACACCTCTATACAAATCAAAATGTGCCGTACGCCCGGGCAGCGCATATCTATGTCTCTTTCGCAGCCTGCTTCATGCCGGGAAGGCGAGTCATTAGCGCCACTCTGGCCGAAACTGTTGGCGGCGAGGCGAAGTATTCCGATGGTTACTACGACACCGTGTTTATGTCTTCCCGTGGCGGCAGTGTCTACGATCGCACATTCATGGAGGGATTCATTCGTCCCGGCGTGGGCCTGAACAACTGGACCTCCCACACCAACTATCTGGCCCAAGGAATTGCCCAGTCGTCCGACGAGGTGATGTCTATGTACGTCCAACGCAATTATGGCCAGACGACTCACAAACTGCAACGTCTACCCCTCCGCACCGATGGGTTCGCTTCGTTGAACGCAGGATACGATGGGGGAGAATTTGTTACTAAGCCCTTTTTTTTCGAAGGCAGCCTGCTGACCATCAACAACCGTTGGCACTTTAGCTTACCTTTACAGTCAATAGTTCAATTTGTGATCGCCCGGGATTTGAGGATATAAGTTTTATCTGGTGTGAAATTCTCGTCGGCAAGCATTTTCGTTGCCAGTTCAACCGCTTTGTCGACACAAAGTGGGTATTCGAACGTGGCTGCTAATATGCCGTCTTTCACGTATTGTTCGCCCTCATTCGACAAGCCATCTACACCGACGAATGCGATCTCTTCATGACGCCCAATTTCCTTGGCAGCGAGGTAGGCACCGTAGGCCATGGGATCGTTGTGCGCATACACGACATCGATCTCCGCATTAGCAGATAGAGCCTCTTCCATGCGCGGCATAGCTTCAGCCTGAAACCAGTTGCCGGTGGCTTGGTGTACGACTTTAATTTCGGGATACTTGTTGAGTTCTTCGAAGGCCCCATCGTGCCGATCTGTCGCGGCCTGCACACCTTGCATGCCGGTTAATTCAACCAGATTCCCCTTGGGTATGCCATGTTTCTTCGTGAGATATTGGACTATGAATTGGCCTGCCAAGCGGCCAATCTCGACATTATTGCTGGATACGAACGTCGTAAAGTTTGGTTCGGCGATGTCGCGTTCCAGACAGATTGTGGGGATCCCTGCGCTGATCGCCTCACCCATCACGCCGGAAAGTGCATTACGTTCCAGCGGAGCGACTATTAACACATCTGGCTTTTGTAGAATTGCATTTTCGATCTGTGAAATCTGTTTGGAGGCGTCGGCTTGGCCGTCACTGATGACAAACATAACATCTGGGTACTGAGTAAATAAATCCTGGAATCGTTTGTTTTGAGCAGCACGATAGGGTTCTGCGTTATTGCATTGGCTGAAAATTATCAGGTACTTCGATGCTGTCTGCTTTTTATTGCTGCATCCATTCAGCAAAACGATTGCAACCAAGGTATGGACGAGAAAACTGCAAAACACTGGTCGTCGATTCATGAGGATAGGACTCCATGTAAAATATACGAAAGAAAAACCTGTCGATTCACTAATGATGAACTCGTCGGTGCTGAACAATCACTGCCAATACAATGATGACTGCTTTGAGCATTAACTGGGAATTGGCGTCAACGTTTCGAAGGCCAAGTAGATTTGTCAGCACTGCAATGATTAATGCTCCAATGACCGTGCCAATGATGCTTCCTCTTCCGCCAGCTAGTGATGTACCACCGATGACTACGACGGCAATCACGTCAAGTTCGGATGCGATGCCGTCATTAGGGTTGCCCGTGGTTGTACGTGCGCACGTCAGCACCCCGGCAAGTCCCGCGAGCAAACCCGTCATGGCGTAGACAACGACCTGTACTCGCTTGATTGGCAGCCCAGCATAGACCGATGCTTTGGGATTATCTCCCAGAGCGCGTACATAACGGCCAAACACGGTCCCCCACAGAATTAACGAAAAGAGAATGGCTAATGCGGCAAATATGCCGATCATCATGGACTTTTGTGAAAATGTTTCGACAAACCACACTGCCTGCTCGCCAGCAGTATGTAGTCCGATGTTTTCATTGTTGCTAAGGCTGCGCGTAAATCCTCGAATACCGATCATCGAGGCGAGGGTAATAACGAACGGCTGAACTCGCAGTATGGCAATAAGCGTACCGTTTAGTAAACCAACCACGCCACCTGCCAGCATGGCAATACCAATGACGACGGCAATTGGAAAGTTCCACTGCGAAAGCCCTACCGCGGTAATCACCGACGAAAGGGCAAGTGTTGATCCGACACTCAAGTCGATTCCGGCGGTAAGGATCACCAAAGTCATGCCCAAAGCAATGATTGCCACAGGAGCCGTAACACGGAGCATGTTTGTTAAATTACTTGCCTTGAGAAACAAAGTATCCCCAGTCCGGTGATCTGTCGGGCTCAGCAGGGTAGCCACAACAAAAATAATTAGCAGTCCGGCGGAGCTTTGCAATATTGCTCGGTTACGTATGACAAATGCTTTCAACACAGCACCTATTCCATTCATTGGAAGGTGAAAGTTTTATGATGAAGTGGCCAAATGGAGAATCTCTTCCGAGGTGGTTGAATCGCCGTCGAGCATCGCCACCTGGGCTCCTTGATTTAACACTAAAATACGATCGCAGCAGCGGAGCAGTTCTGGAAGCTCGGAACTGACGAACAAAATACCTTTGCCCTTGGCAGCTTCTTGCTCAATCAGATAATAAATGTCTTCTTTTGCGCCAACATCGACACCGCGCGTTGGGTCATCCAAGAAATAGACATCCGGATCGACCAACAGCCAGCGTCCTAGAAGCGATTTTTGCTGATTGCCGCCTGAAAGAGAGCTCAATTCCGCATGATATCCGGCAGCGCGGAGACGCGTTTCCGATCCGACGCGCTGCGCGGCACTCGCCTCTTGCCGACGGTGTATAACACCGCAGGTGTTGATCGTCGGCAGGGAGGACATCGTTGTGTTTTCCAGCACGCTCATTTGCATCATCAATCCGTCGACCTTGCGATCACGCGGAACCAAACCCATGCCACGTTCGATGGCTTTGCGCGGGCTTTGGGGAACATAGGGTTTGCCGTCCAAGGTTATTTCACCACCTGCAATATCAGTCAGGCCGAACAGTGCTTTCCCAAGCTCACCTCGACCGGCGCCTACCAAACCAGCAATCCCCATAACTTCGCCCCTGCGAAGTGAGAAGGTAATGTCATGTAAATCACGCGTGACTAGGTTCGTCACTTGCAACAATAGCTTGTCAGTTAGATGACTCTCGCTGCGAGTTTGCACAGCAACTTCGCGGCCAACCATCATCCGTACCAATTCTGCATGATTCGTTTCGGATGAGGGCATCGTATCGACATGCTTGCCATCGCGCAGTACGGTAATTCGATCACAAATGCGAAATATCTCGTCCATTTTGTGAGAAATATAGATGCAGGCGACGCCTTCATCTCGCAGCGAAGCAATGACTTCAAACAGATTGTCAACAAATTCGTCGGACAGCGATGAGGTCGATTCGTCGAACACGATAATACGTGCATTCATCGAAAGAGCTCGGGCAATGGCAACCAGTTGCTGATGTGCCAGATGCAGGTCGACAACCATCGTGGCGGAATTGATCTGGAGTCCCACTCGCTCAAGAAAAGGCAAGCAAAATGCTTGTATTCTACGTCTGCTCACGGCGATTCCTTCAGGAAAAGCCAAATTATGAATAGCGATGTTCTCAGCAATGCTCAAATTGGGAAAGAGGTCCAACTCTTGGAATATAATCGTAATCCCCAGGCGCTGCGCGTCGATTGGATTGCAAATGTCAACTCGCTGGCCATCCACTTCAAATGTTCCCGAGCTTGCGTTAATGACACCAGCAATGATCTTTCCGAAGGTCGACTTGCCTGCTCCATTTTCCCCCATGATAGCGTGGACTTCACTGGGGTAGATATCGATACTCACGTCGCATAATGCTTGTACACCACCAAAATGTTTTACGATATCTTTTGCACGAAGAATCGGCATGGTAAACGCTATCCACTAAGGGCAGAAAAGAACTATCTTGCTTTAATGCCAATCTGTGATCAAACATAAAAGGTTGTGCATCGTCGTCGGTTTTGATATGGCCTCTTCCACTTCCTGAACTGACAGAGGGAGGTGTGAAATGAACGCAATAAAACAAAGGCTGTTGCAGGACGCAAGCCGCAACAATTGAAACATTTCTAGTAGAGTCCTCAGGTGGAAGATGAGCTTGGGAATTGCGGTGAAAGAGTTGACAAGGCTTTCGATTTAGTCAATAACTACAGGGCGCAATTCTGATGCATCGGACATATATCACCCAATCTATCAGAGTTTGGGTAGACTTACAAGATTGCAGAAAGATATCCCCTGTTATGTTAGCAAGGTGCTTTTTTCTGTAGAAAGGAAATGGGGTCGATACGAAAAATGAAATTGCCTAAAAAAATACTGATAGTGATCGCGATTCTAACCGTAGGTGGCATGATCGCTATTGGCATGAGTATTAAGAGTCAGCAGCAGGCAGTCGTTGAAGCAGCCACACGCCAAGCATTGAATGAGATTGGGGTGCTGGTAACGATGGATAGCAATCGGCAGCATGTCCAGGGCATCGCCCTGTTGCCCAGCACCCAACAGGAAGTGCTGGAACAGACGATTCAGCTGGTGGCAAAGCTACCTCAATTGGAAGTACTGAGGTTGTTGGGAACTCGCGTTACGGACAAGCAGTTGACTCAAATTTCCACTAATACCTCACTCACGATGTTGGGCCTCAGCAAGACCAACATCGGTGATATGGGGCTCAAGCAATTACGAAGCCTTAGCAATTTACAGGCCCTCTACTTGGCAGCAACTCGGGTGACGGACCAAGGACTGGAGTCGGTTGGCAAGCTGCACAGCTTGGAAATCCTCGACCTGTCCAAAACGAGTCTCGAGGGAGATTTGGCCTCCTTGCTGCCACTAGATCAGCTCAGTCACCTGCTCCTTTCCGACGTCTCTCTGAGTGATGCTGCAGTTGCTAACTTGTTGCAACTCAAATCGTTAAGCCGCCTGACAATTCTCGGCAGCACCTTGAGTGAGAAAGCCGATAACAAGCTGGATCAGGCAGGAATAAAGATCGATCGAGAAAGTGAGCCGGACATTGAACATGCCGATGGAACCAGCGGCGAACCTACAGAAGACAACTCCTTAGCCGGTGAAGATTCCTCCTCCACAAGTAAACAATAGATATCGGTGCAATTATTCTATTGGTTTCTTTTTAATCACCAATTCTTCCTTCGTCGGCAACTTCGGGAAGGGATGATGTGGTTCCATTTGATACCAATAAGTGGTTGCCGCTAAATCATCAACTAGAGGTTGATAAGCACCCCCCGTTTTTGCCCATCCTAAACTTTGTACTGTAATAGCAAGATCTTTTTCAAAACGTACAGGGTCTTCAATATGCCAACGATATTGGCCAAAGACGCCTACATAACCATCATCAAAACTTGAATCGAATACCTCATGATATCCGGAATATAAATTACTGAAATTCGTGGCACGCCATTTTCCGTCTTCCTTCTTTTTCTTGTAACTGTACGAACCGTTGAAATAATCTTCTTCCCCAGTAGTGCAAATTGTTGGGAACTCCTTATCCCCATCGATGAAAAATTTAACTTCTCCTTCGCCCCACCAACCTTCTTTTCTTGAGCCATGGGCAAGATACATCCCAACGTATTGTCCATTGCCTTTTATGTTGTCGACGATCGTAAATACTTCAGCAACCGGCAAAGGATTGACCCGCCTAAATTGCGCGTGAAAATAGGGAGTCTCAGCAGCTACTTCTTCGAGTGAATAATCAATTTGATAGTAAACAGTTGCCTTTTTATCTGCCATATTTTCTATCGTAATCTTGCATTTTTTTCTAAAAGGCATTTGCCAATAAGAATTCATGCCACTTTTTGGATTTACACAAATGGCTAGAGAGTTAATAACCGGTTCATTCGAAAGACCCCATCCGGAAGCGAAAAAGTCACCCAACGGAACTTCGACAGATGGTTCTGTTTCATCATCCCAGTACATTCTTAATATCATCAAGCGATAGTCACCCTTTGGTGTCAACCAAATATGATTGATAACACCAGCTTCATGAACTTCACCTAAGGTAAAGGTTTCGCCCGGTTGAATCTCGATAAAAGGATTTACTTTCCATCCTTGTCCCAGATATCTGGCAGCTCTACCTTCTATGCCTTCTTCTACAGTTGCCATTCCTCCTTTGCCCTTTTCACCGCTAAAATTCTCCGGACTAATCGACCTAGTTTTGGTTTTCTTAAGTGCATAGAGATTCTTGAGACTTGTTGTCTGACCGTAAGAAGATTGGATTGCAAGTGAAAAGAATATAAAAATCAGAATGAATACTTTTGGCATTGAATTCTCCAGTATTACTCGAACAATCGGACCCACAAAACCCTCGGGGTAACGAGGTGTGGAAAGTCCAATTCAACCGGCCCGCAGCTTGGATTGTGGGGAATTTGGGTCAGTTGGTGATTTCGAAATAGACGTAAAGTCGTTGTTAGTAAAAAGTTAACAAAATCACC
>JBDOMT010000424.1:0-3155 GCA_039831705.1 Pirellulales bacterium
CACCGACAAAATTCACGGCGGTTGCGACTCAATAAAATCATGGCGAGAGAAAAATCACGGTTGACACTATCGTAAATAGGACCACTCTCGGAAGACTCGATAAAATAGACTATTATCAACAGGAACTCATTAGCGGTTCCCTTTTAGATGCGGTATTGTCGCACTGAGTAATTGGTGATTACCATTATTCTTGGACAAACTCTAACCTAACACACCATCTACAGCCGCCTCGAAAACCTCAATCGATTCGTTCAACATATCCTCAGAAATGGTGAGCGGTGGGGCTATTTTTAAGCACTCGCCACCGATTCCCACCGGCGCGAACATCAACAGGCCCATTTGCAAGGCTTTAAGGTTGATGGCGACCGCGGTTTCAGGGTCGGCCGTTTTCGTGCCCGGTTTCACCACCTGAATTCCGGCAACCAGGCCCTGACCGTGGACACACCCTAGCTGTGCGGGATACTTTTGCCCAATACGCTGTAGTGCAGGCATCAGGATACGCCCCATGGCTGCGGCATGTTCCACAAGATTTTCGTCCTGAATCAACTTCAAATTGACCAAAGCCGCTTCCACACAAAGGGGAGAAGCGGAGTGGGTGGAAGTCATCGAACCGGGCGCATAAAGAGCCATGATATCGGTCCGGCCGATCACTGCAGAAAGTGGCAGGGAAGATGAAATTCCTTTACCGCAAGCAATGAGATCTGGTTGGATGTCGTAGTGCTGATAGGTAAACATCTTGCCACTACGGCCAAACCCGGCCTGCACTTCGTCCATGATCAACACAATGTCGTGCTGGCGACAAAAGGCTGCCAGTTTCTGCGCGTACTCTACGGGCATAAAATCAGGACCTACTCCCTGATACGATTCAGACATCACTCCCGCGATCTCCGCCGGTTCAATCCCCTGCTCCGCCAGGCTTTCCAGGAATAGCTCAAAACGTGTATCTTCGTTTTTGTAACCGTCAGGAAAAGGGACTTGCACAAACGAAGAGTCCACCGTGTCGCCCATCCACGTTTTGAGCTTGGCCATACCGCCTGCAAGCTGAGCTCCCATGGTGCGTCCATGAAACGCATTCTCAAACGTTACGAAATACTTTTTCTGCGGTCCGTGTACTTCTCTGGCATAAGTTTTTGCCAGCTTGATGCAGTTTTCCGTGGCTTCACTGCCCGTACTGAGCAGAAAAGTCTGATACCGGACCGGGTCGGGAGACAGATCTCGCAGCAACCGCGTGAGTTTGGCACGACCTTCGTGAACAAACACGTAAGTCGATATCAGTCCCTGGTCGATTTTGGCATGCAGTGCCTGACTAATTTCGTCACGTCCATGTCCTGCATTGGCTACCAACACACAGGAACTCCAATCGATCCAGCGATTTCCCCACTTATCTTCGACCGTACAGTCATGGGCCCGGTGCCAGATCACCGGGGGTTGTCCCATCATAGAACGTGGTTCCGATTGGCCTAATTCCGCAAAAATCGGCAACGACTCGGGTACTGGGATGGGTGTCTGAATAGTACGGTACTTGGTCTCCACTTTGGGGACATCGACCGGAGTTAGATCGTATTGAGCCATTGGTTGTCTTGAGGTGTGGTTGACTTTTGCTTGTTGGTTTGAGCTGGGAGTGATAAACTCCACCCTCTCTAATCTACTGCATTTCACCAATGAGGGCGACGCCCCGAAGGGTATAATCGAGCGAATGACAAAGTCGCGTCATAGAATTTGAACCACGGAATCACAAAATCCCTCCGATTGCAACAATAAGACCACGAAGGACACGAAGAGCACGAAGGAAAGAGAAGGATAACCACTTTGCTATACACTGAGAAACAAGAAACGTCCGACTACTCAACAAGTCGTGAAAAGTTCCCTGTTCGTAACTGTCTTCGTGTCCTTCGTGGTAATTATTAGTTGGTAGAGAGTTGTTAGGTCGATGTGTAGCAAAATAGCGTTGTCCTGAATCGGAACATCCAAATCGCCTGCATGGAAAAGTACAAAAGTTGAACTGAGGAAAGGCAAAGTATTGGTAATTTTACAGACACTGCTCACAAGCCTGATGATCATGGCCACGTTGGCCATCGTGGCTTGGATGGCGGGTGCCCTCTACTATGACGTGGGGCAAATGTATCCGCTGGGCTGGTTGCTTGTTCTGGTTTGGTTGGCCACCGTTTCCTACCTGTTGATCTACTGGCAACCAAGTTGGCAGCCATGTATGGCCATTGGTGGAGCGTTTGGGATCTTTCTGTTTTGGTGGTTTAGGCAAAAACCATCCCTGGAGCGCAATTGGGCGCCGAACCATGCGATGCTCTCTCAAATCGACATGCAGGGAGATGTGATCCAAATCGACCATGTACGTAACACGGTGTATCGTTCACTCGATGATTACACGCCATGTTATGAAGAACGTACCCTTCACAAATCGCGGCTGCGTGACGCGGACGTATTGATTAGCTTTTGGGGATCTCCATGGATGTGTCACCCGATCCTAATTTTCGACTTTGGTGAAGACGGGCGGATTTGTTTTTCCATCGAAGTTCGCTATCGGGTGGAGCAGCAATACAATTTATTGAGCAGCTTGTACCGACAACAGGAGCTAATCTATATTATTTGTGATGAGCGCGATGCCATCCTCAAACGGACCCGGTATGATCAAGGCCAAGATTGTTACCTCTATCAATTCCAGGCAAATCGAGATGAGCTGTGGCAATTCTTTAAAGAGTATGCAGATGGCATCAACAGCCTGAGCGTTAAGCCACGCTGGTACAACGGCTTGACTGCCAACTGTACCACCACCATTTACAATCAGCGACAACATGCGATGGCGTGGAACTGGCGTCTGATGTTCAATGGCAAACTCGATCTGAGTCTGTATCTGCACCGACGATTGGATCAACACTTGCCATTTGCTGATCTGAAGCGGCAAAGTCGAGTCAACGACATAGCCAATCGGACCCCGGATGGCGACTTTGGCGATACCTTGCGCCGTGAGTTGCCCGGGTACCGGATTGAGAACTAAGGCCAACTGAAGACCGCGGAGGGTTCGCCGACAGTCGGCTAAAGCCCGACTTTCTGGTTGTGGCTTACTTACCGCAATCGCCACGAAGTGGCGAAAGCATCTAGCCGTGGGGCGTGAGCCCACGGTGGCGTTTTCAGATTAT
>JBDOMT010000421.1:0-14104 GCA_039831705.1 Pirellulales bacterium
CCAGATGTGGGCCGAGAAAATGCGAAAAGAATTCCATGCGACAGACACGGAGTGGTGCAGCTTGTTGCAATGGGCAACATTCCGAGCCTGGACTGGTTTTAGGCAATTCCAAATGGGAAATGTCGGTGTAGGCAAAAAAGTTCGTCCAAACGCAACAACTTTACATCACTTTCAAGAAACTGTCAGGAAATACCTCTCAACTGAAGATGTTTACTGGACGATTGTTGAATCGTGCGATATATGCGGACCATTTGAAAATTGGCACCCTAAGCTATCTCTAGTTGACTTGCCTGGTACAAACGATACAGATCCACATCGTTCTGCAGTAACTAACAGCCTCCGAACAAATTCGCAGGCCATAGCGATCCTGACAAGCGATAGCAATCTGGGATATGACATACAATCTTGGTTACAAAATTCGACTGTGTTGGGCGATTTCTTAGAGGCAAAGGACAGTCGTCGACAGCGGTTGTTTATCATTCGCAGCAAGTTGGATGATCATCTTCCTCCAATTGACCCAGACAAAATTGACGAAACCGATGAAGAATCTGAGCAAAAACTTAGACGGTTAGCAATGGAGCAGTATAAGGATGCACAGTCCACTGCTTATCACAATATGCTCAAAGATATTGTAGTCCCGATGTTGCCATCTGGGTTGGCTGGTGAAAATGGAAAGCAGAAGCGAAGTGATTTACTCGATCGAGTAACAAAAATACCAGTCTTTTTTGTTTCATCGCAAGCACATGCTGCATTTGCAAATCGACTTAAAGCAACTAAGCGTGACCTCAGGAATCTCAAAGAGGATTTTTATGACGATCCATCTGCAACTGGCCTGCCTGGTTTACGAAATTATTTGAACGATGTTGCTGCGGACTATTTGGCAAAGAATCATTATGAGGACATTGAGACTCGACTTGAAAGTGAGGTGAGCCAACTGGCTCTATACTTTCAAAAAGAATCACGTACGGTTCAAGCGGAGCTGGCTGGGGCAGGAGAATCTGTTCGTGCGCTGATAGTGCATGTCGAGAAAGATGTGATTCCTTGGATCGGTGCTGAGGTTCAAAACCGTGTAACAGATTTTCGCCAACAAGCTAATCGCGGGAGCAATGACATACGTCAGCGCCTTGACCAAGTGTGGGCGATGTCGGAGCGTAGATTTCAAGACAAAATAGAAAAGTGGTCGAATTATGCCTGGAATAGTCTACGAGCAACTGCTCGCAAAGACGGTACTCACACACGATATGATGGGGCACATATCGACATTAATCAGGACATTTGCAGTGTATTAGTTGACGACCTGATTCTCGCTTGGACCTCTTACCGGGACTATTTGATAGATGAACGGATTGATGAATTGACAGATGACTTTGCCAAGAAATTACAGGATAAACTTAGAGAAACTTCGCACCAGACCAACAATCCTGATGCGAAAGCCGCAATCGCAGACATACTCACACAACTCGATGGCATCACTTATGCGCAGCGACATGACCTATTGAGACAGGTAAATACTCAGATTCGTCAGTTTGAGTCGATTAGATTACCTGCATATAACTTTATTAAAGAGACACTGAAGCCTACATTCCAGAAGATTGGATTTCAGTCAGGGCAAGGTTGTCAGCAGCGAATGCGAAAGATTCTCGTAGATGGATTTCAGAGTAATATCGGAAAAATACGTGATCACATAAGCAGATTGGTCGGTGGTAATGTCGACAGCCTACTCGATTCATGTACGTCAGCTTTAAAGGATTTTGGTTCGACAGCAGCGAACCGAATCGCAACATCAGTTGGAGAAATTGCTGAGATGCAGCAATTGGAAGATCGACGTGTTCTAGGCCAGCGTCAGCAATTGTTGACTGATGCGACTAAATTTCTACCCATGACTAAATCTGAACTTTAGTTGGCCCACTGGAATTGCGGTTGCAAATAGATAGGTTTAGTTTGCGACACCCTCAGCAAACCGACGCAATTTCATGCACGTACAAAGGGAAATATAGTAACAACAGAGTGCGATGTAATTGCATTCAAATGGAATAGATAAAGATGTCAGTCAGGCAACTCCATTGTGAAAATTGTCAACGAATAAGATGGCATACACGTTGGGAACCATCATCGCGTGTCGTCGCTAACCTTGAATTGTTTTTGGGTTTGACATTGGGAATTTCGCTGTTGGTGTTGCGGTACTTGAGATTCATTGAAAGACGATCAGCTTGGCGATGCAAGGTATGTTTTGATGCTCCACCTGCACCGAAATTTGACAAAACAAGTCATGAACAACCATACCCTTATGTTAAACCATGCCCTCCCGTTACAAGAGTGGTTGCTGAACCACCGGATGTCGATCTTGAGTCGCTCTCCGATGCTAGGCGACTCGCAATATTACTTAGACAAAAACCTATCAATTGTACTCAACGCGAATATTGGGCGTGGCACAACAAACTATACCTAGGAGGAAGTTGGAACTCACCTGAGTGGCAAGCACGTGCACGAGAAGCAAAGGAAAGAGATGGTTATCGCTGTATTAGGTGCGGTGGCATGGAAGAACTTCAGACAGATCATATACATCCATTGTCCAAAGGTGGTAATAATGAGTATGTCAATTTGCAGACTTTATGTAAGCAGTGCCATGAAAATAAAACGGGGCGACCTCTGAAGAGTTGGGGACACAGTTGACCTTTTAAGATCACGAAAACTTTGACATCCAAATTCTCAAGCAGTCGTTTCGCACACCAATTGCACTGGTCTAGCAATAGCTTGATCAGGTCATCAATCCCAAAAAAAGTAACATCTCCTTCTTTCATTATTCCTCTGCACTTGGGACAGGATTTGGGCACATTTCAATTAGTAATTAATATTACCCTTGCTTTGTCGAGAATGTTTGTGGTTAGGACCACTCGATTCACACTGTTCGTCAATCAAAAATACCATTCAGTGACTTGATAGCTTGGACTAACTGGATATTGTTGAGCAAATGCTAAGTGGTTTATTACGTGATCGCAAGTTTTGGGAAATGAAGTGCTGTTACAAAAAATGTCGAACTAACTAATGTACATTGGCTTCTCTTGATACTTGAAAAATCATCATGAAACATACATTTGATGAATTACTTACTGAAGCCTGGTCTAGGCTCAAGCCATTGCGTCAGAAAACCATTGATGAACCATTAATCGAGTGGTATAAGCTGACTGAGTTAACGAGTAGCCTTGATATTTTATGCGGATTTATGCTGCAAAAAAAGGGCATCTTTGGGAAAAAGTCGGTTGCTGAAATCCATCTAGCATACGATGTCGATGGTGAATATTTCAAAGTTTCGACATGGCGTAAATATCACCATCCGGTAATTGGAACTGGTCCGACGCTGGATGTTTTCCAATCGTGAAGGCTTGGAAGGGCCGTTGTTTGCAGAGCTGCGCACGCGGATGGATGCGTATCTCGATGCGGTATTTGCTCTTTCATTCGCGGACTTGCGGGAGACCCCCCATACACGTTATGAATTTCGCAAATCGGATCTGAGCGCCACGGTCCAGAGCGGGCAAACTGGTGGCGATGAATGTGAGCCCCGGAACGATGACTTCATCACCAGGCTGAATGCCAAGCAGTTTCACGGCAATGGCCAATGCCGCCGTGCAGGAGGATACGGAGTAGGCATGCTTCACCTTGAAGTACTTGGTGAACGCCTCTTCAAATTCATAGACATAGCGCCCCCAAGTCAGTACGCCCTCCCGGACAACCTGACGGATGATTTCGAGTTCCTCCTCCCCTGTGAGTCCAGCGCCCTCCATCGGAATGCGGCGCCTCAAGGTCAATGGGTGCTTGGACCCAGGCATTTGGCTTGACTACGGTGTCCTCGACGAACGCACGCATCGGTATCTCGCTGGCGAATTCCCGCTCCATACGGTCTTCTCCTCAATATTGGGTTTGAGCCATCATAGGTGTTACGATGGATCCGCGTCAAGACACAGCGCTGCCTTGGCCCCTCCGTTCAGGGTTTGCGAGGGCTCAAGCCGTAGCATACAATCGAGAAGAGGCTTGGGCTCGCGAGTTCGTTGTTTTCTCGATGCATCCATTGGAAAGGGCACGTCATGAAGCCGTTGCGGTTTGTCTGTGAATCGTTGTCGATAATGATGCTGGCCGCCGTTGCCGCAGGCGCGGCCGACACTGTGGACCTGAGCCAGGCGGCCATCGTCGCACGGGACGACGGCACCGTCGTCAGGACGGCGCAACGCATGCTCGCGGAGGAGATCGCGAAACGCACGGGCGTAACGCTGCCCTGTGAGGCAACGCTTGGCGACGGGAAAGCACCCGCCATTCTGCTTTGCCGGGTCGACAAGGCCCCCGCGCAGTTGCGGGATTTCGTCGCAGCCATGAAAGTGCCCGAGAAGGCGGAAGGCTTCGCCATCGCCGTCTGTGCCGAAGGCAAAACCACGATCGTGCTGCTTGCAGGACGGGACGAACGGGGCGTCCTCTTCGCGGCGGGGCGACTCCTCCTGCAACTGAGGATGAAGGAAGGTCAACTTGAGCTGCCAGCGAACTATCGTATTGCCACGGCGCCGCGCTATCCGCATCGGGGCCACCAGATAGGCTATCGAGACTTGTCGCAGTGTTACGACGCCTGGATGCCGGAGACCTACGAGCAGTACATGCGCGAACTGGCCGTATTCGGCGCCAACGCCTTTGAAACCTTCTTCGGAAACTCCGAGGGGCGTGTCGGAATCCATGCCAAGGTGACTGAGGGTGAAATGACCAAGGGGTGGTCGCGGATTTGCGCCGACTACGGCTTCGATTATTGGATATTTGATGAGGCGGTGGGCGGTCGGGGGAAATCCGCGGCGGAGATCGAGAAAACCATCGAAGGCAAGTTGGACAGGCTTCGCGCCATGCCGAAAATTGATCACATATACCTTACCGGAGGGGACGGCGGCACGAGTCACCGGCGTCCCGATCTCATGTTCGAGTGGACGGGCCGATTCGCCGAGGAGGCGCGGAAGATCCACCCTGACTTGGGCATATGGGTTTCCAATCAAGGCTTTGGCCCCGAACTGAACAATTGGTTTTTTGACTACTTGCAGCGCGAAGAACCCGATTGGGTGACGGGTGTGGTCTATGGCGCGTGGTCGCGCATCCTGCTGGACGAACAGCGCGCCCGCGTGCCGCAGCAATACCCTATTCGACGCTACGCAGACATTGGCCATTGTGTGCGCGCTCAGTATACCGTGCCCGGTTGGGACCGCGCTCTGGCGCAGACTCTGGGTCGCGAGCCCTTCGCGCCCCGCCCCCGAGGCCACGCCCGAATTCACAACCTCTTCGACGAATACGCCGATGGTTTCGTGACGTACTCGGACGGCGTGGGCGATGACGTGAACAAATTTGTCTGGACGGCCCTCGGCTGGGATCCAGATCGTCCCCTGGATGACGTCATGCTCGACTACGCGCGATTCTTTTTTGGCTGGGACATTGCGGAGAAGGTGCGGGAGGGCCTGTACCGGTTCGAGGATCACTTCACTGGATCCTTGGCTGGGAATGACGGTGTCGAAGATACCTTCGCTCTCTGGAAAGCCCTTGAAGACGATGCCGACGATGCCTTGCTGGCCAACTGGCGTTTTCAAGAGTGCCTCCTCCGCGCCTATTACGACCATTACACCCGACAGCGACTTCTCAAGGCCAATGACATCGAGGCGAGAGCCTGCGCGGCACTACGCGAGGCCCCGGATGTCGGCGTTGAAGAGGCCATCGCCAAGGCGCGCGCCCTACTGAAAGAACCCGACCAGGACGATTTCACGGACACCCTCAGGGCGCGCATTGTGGAACTGGGCGCGGAACTCTTTGAAAGCATCGGGGCCCAGTTGGACGTGGGCACCTACCAAGCCACGACGCCGGAACGCGGAGCCGTGCTCGATTTTCTTGACACGCCCCTCAACAACCGGCTCTGGATCGAGAACGAACTCGACGCCATCCTTGCTGGCCGATACACGGCCACCATGCCCGAAAAAAACAACAACGGCGATGTGCGCCTGGCTCGTCTCGCCCGCGTATACGACTGGGAAAACCCGGGTCCCGGTGGTTTCTATGATGACCTGGGATGCGCATGGAAGCAGCCGCGCCTTGTTAAACCCAAACCTCTGTGGGACGACCCCGCTGGCATCACCACGCCCCGAGAAGGACATTCTTTTGAAAAGGGAGCGCCCATGCGCCTCTCTTGGACAGATACCGAAGATGCGCATTCCGCCGCCCCCCTCGCAATGCGCTATGAAGGACTCGATCCCGAAGCAAGCTACCGCGTGCGCGTTACCTACCTTGGTCGCTACAAAGCGACCATCCGCCTCGTGGCCGACGGTGAATACGAGATACACAGTGCCTACGGTCACACGCTCGAGGGCGTGCGCTACAAGGTCACCTACGGAGATAGTGCTGCCGTGGTCACCCCCGAAGAAGATGGTTTATCACCGGTGGTTACCCCCCTTGAGTTCGTGATTCCCCGCGAAGCCACGGAGGACGGTGTGCTCGAACTCGCCTGGCAGCGGTTCACCGGTCGCGGGATCCAAGTGGCCGAAGTATGGTTGATAAGGGGGGGCGCGGAGACTAGCCCCGAGCTGTAAACGCCGATCTTAAATGACTTTTGCTCCTAGATCAAGTTATCCCCACAATTTTGCCTTTCCATGTCCTGCTGGCATCCAACCTAATTCGAATGGAATGTCCCTCTTTTGCGACCGTTCAAAGCAATTCGACACACGACTGTTTCCATCAGAATCGGGACTGCTCCATCAAGCGACGGTGACCAGAGTTGGATCGGCTTCGTAAGGTTGTCACCCCGAACAGTCACCAGTGTCGCCTGTCCCGGCAATAGCCCCTGAGGAGTCATATTCGAGAGAGACGGCTGCCCCTGTGCCAGCCCCGTCATGACGAAGCAGACACCAGGAAATGTCACGAGAACGCGTGAAAGGAAAGGCACGGCAGGCAGACGGAATCAAAGTAAAGGGACGCAATCCCGGACTCGACGAGTCCGGTGTGCGCAACAGGAGTCAAACCAGTCCCGGTGATTGAACATTCCGGTGTACCCTGAGACTGGCTGTTTTCCCTTAATCTTACTCTTATAGAAGCAGCCTGCGGAGTCAACAAATCGAATGACCACCACCTAAAGAACGACCAAAACGCCTGAAAATCCGGATTAAACCGAATAACAGTCGCTACCCGAACCCACGCTCTAGGTATAAGCGACCCGCGAGTAACTCACTCAAAGTGTGTTCGGACGTCATCATGCAGGTTCACAGACATCGGTGCTGGTTTTGAGCCAGCCCCTCATGGACTGTTGAAACAGGAATGTGAGATCCTGCTCTGTTGCCAGGCGGGAGGACAATTTTGTCACCGGCTGTTGAGGCAACGTTCCGTCAACAAAAATCTGGATATTGCAGCAGCCAGCATGATCGTGACTTTAAGTCCGTCAGCGTAATCGTATCGATTGTGCAACTACGTGCGCAGGGTACACAGCTGTCAGTATGTGTTACCTGGCGGTGATTATCAGAAGGCTATGCCGCAGCTGCTTTCAAAGCCTTTTCAATCAAAGCCTTGGTTTTTAAGGCTCCTTCAACCGGGTCGACGTTATGGCCTTCAAACTCGATGGAGATGACCCCAGAGAAATCAGACTCGTAGACAATCTTGAGCATCCTGAAGAAATCAGTCTTTGTCTCGTTCCCCTTGTCATCAAACTTCATCGCCTTGGCGCAGACAGCCGGTGCGTATGGCAGGCTCTTGGTGACGGCTGTATAGCGGTCGTAGCCGCCGTAGTTGTTGAAGTCGGGAAGGATGCCCGCTTGAGGATGGTCAACAGTCTTCATTGCCGCTAACAGCCAGTCAGGATCCTTCGAATTGCCACCGTGTGGCTCGATGACAATCTTAACGTTTGTGTCCCTGGCGTAATCACAAAGCGGACCAAGACCCCTGGCCGCATTTTCCAGGTTCACGTCCCGGTCGCCGCCGGAATGGCAATTGACACGGATCGCGTAACACCCCAGTTGTGCGGCACAGTCAACCCAGGCTTTGTGTTCATCAATCGCACGGGTACGCTGGGCTGCATCCGGGGAGTCAAGCTGGTGTTCGGCGTCCACGAGGATGAGCACGTTCTTCATACCCTCGCCGGTGCTGCGATTGACGAGTTCACTCATGTATTTCTTGTCGGTGTGCCTGCCCTTGAATGGGCGGTTCCAGTATTCAATGTGGGTGATGCCCAGCTTCTCTTTTGCCAGTGCCGGGTAGTCCAGATGCTTGAGCTTTGCTTCGTTAAACCAGCGGTTAAAGGTGTATTCCTGAATGCCTATCTGGAAGCGGTTGGGGGCATCCTTGCCGGAGGCAAAAGTTCCCGGGGTGAAGATGATGGCACCGCTGCCAATTGCGGCTGTGCGGACAAATGTACGTCTGGATAAAGTATTCATGGTTGATATTATGCAGGCGCCAGGTGGAAATAGGAAGCCTTCCTTCACGGATATCGGTACGACGGGCTGAAATTCAGCAGTGATGGAATAGGGAATATTCCTCTTGGCAACGTGGTTCTGGTGGAGGATACCGTCAGTCGTCTGACTGCACCTGGGCCACCTTGATCCATTCGATTTCCAGCTTGAATGGCCCAGGTTTCTTGTCACCCAACAGGAACCCAAGACCTCCAACCTTGGTCGGATCAAGCTTTTTATTGCGAAAAACTCTGCCTCGCCAGGTCGCTACAAATTTCTCCACTGGTAACTCAACGTCAATCCATTCGTCTTTGGTGGTCTTGAATGACTGTCGGTAGGAGTAGCCACCTCGGATTCGTCGCGTGTAGACATTGAACTTGTACTCGCGTCCGTCTCCTTTCACCCGGGCAACGATGACATCGTTCTCTGTCAGTGCGAGATTGCTGCCCCTTGCTCGCACAGATGCAAATCCACCGTTGTTCGCCAGTGATAACCTGCCGAAGAACTCTATTCTCTTATCTTCGTTAATCCTGAAGCGGCCCTGGGAACGACCACCCATCACGCCGTCATTGACGGCTTGCCACCGTTTGACGGCATCAGGCTCATCGAATCTGAACAACACTCGATCCTCAGCATTTGCCGCCAGCGAAAATATCGTCAGCATTGCCGCCAGTCGTAATGAGTGAATCCACATATCGTTTGTCCCCATGTTCACATGATTCGCAGAATCCACCTCTCAGGATTAGCAACTCTTCGCTCACTGTTGATCAATGGTGGATTAAAGTAACGCGACTTAAGAGATTCCGTTCATCCGATTCTGACAGCCGGCTGGTTGTTGCATATGCATCCTGCTGATCAGCAGTTCGGTCGTCACGGGAATAACGATTACTGAAGATAGATGGATAGACCTCGGCGATCACGAACATGCCTGCTGGCTATATTTTTTATCCCTGGTGCGTTGGGGAGGTGCAGTTCAGAACCATACCCGAAACCCGGACGAAACACTGACGAACGACTTGAGTTTGACTATTTGAAAGCACTCACCCAGTCACCGCGTTATGATTTGAGATTTGAGAACCAGCAAGATACAACGCTTCCTGCAGAACTGAAACGGTGGATCGAGGAGAATTCGAATGGTGTTTGCAGCGAGACGGCGAGTGGTAATTGGCGGAGTCGTTTTTTTCTTCGGGGTTTTCTACGGAACCATCCTGGACACAAACACCCTGACGGCAGCTGACGGTCCTCGTCCAGCGTGGACGACGTCAAAGATAAGCGGTACTCCCACTCCACCGGCGCCGTATGCGATTCGCCCGGTCTTCCCCAATGTGTCCTTCAGAAATCCCACAAGCCTTGAAGAGCTGCCGGGGCAGCGCATGCTTGTCGGTGAGCTTGATGGAAGCGTGTATACGTTTGACAAAAACAATCAGACTCAACCCAAAGAGCTGCTGTTGAAAATTGACGACGTGAAACTCTGGCATGTGACGGCATATCTGCAAGACGGTGGGAGTTGGCAACTGATTGCATGCTATTCAACAGACGATACGTCATACGTCTCACGCTTTAATGTGGAAGGTGTCAAAGCTGATCCGCAGAGCGAAGACATCATCCTCACCTGGCCGGCCGGAGGACATAACGGCGGTTGTCTGCAATTCGGGACAGACGGAATGCTTTACATCTCGACCGGAGAAGGATCGGGGCCACATCCTCCGGATGGCCGAACAGCCGCGCAGGATGTTTCGAACCTCTTTGGATGCGTACTGAGGATCGACATTCGAAGAGGGGAGAATGGAAAGAATTATACGGTGCCGCCGGATAATCCGTTTATCAATCTCGACGGAGCCCGACAGGAGATCTGGTCCTACGGTTTACGAAATCCCTGGAAATTTGGGATCGACAGCAAAACAGGAAATATCTTCGCGGCAGATAACGGCTGGGAATCCTGGGAGATGGTTCACCAAATCGTCCGCGGCGGCAACTGCGGCTGGCCGATCATGGAAGGCCGAGCCGTGCTGCGCAGCGAGGTCAAACAGGGCCCAACGCCAATCCGGCCACCAGTAAAGTATCACTCACATACCGAAGCCAACTCAGTGATCGGTGGGCCGGTCTATCAAGGAGCGAAGCTGCCCGCGCTTGATGGCACGTTCATTTATGGCGACTACATCACCGGCACGATCTGGGGACGCAAGTCAGACGGTGGGGACTCATACACACACTCCACACTGGTCGACACCCACCAGCGCATCATTGCTTTCGCGGAAGGATCGGCTGGAGAGCTCTTTGTTATCGATTACGACTTTACCGGCCGGATTTACGAGCTGGTTCCGTCGGGCCTCGAAGACAGATCAGCCGATTTCCCGCAGCGGCTGAGTGAAACCGGCCTGTTCACCTCACTGGAGACAATGGCTCCGGCACCCGGTGTCGTACCTTACGATATCATCGTCAAACGCTGGGTGGATGGTGCCGCCACAAAACGATGGGTTGCGATTCCAGACTCAGGCGCGATCAGTCTCGCTACAGCAAAGAAAACCGCTGTGTACCCCGAAGGTACGGTTTTCGTCAAACATCTGACGCTTTCGGAAGCCGACGAATTGAGGTCCCCGCAGCCCCTGGAAACTCAGATTCTTCACTACGAAAACGGGAGCTGGCATCCTTACAGCTATCTCTGGGACGAAGAGAGAACGGATGCGGTCCTTGTCGATGCAGCCGGAACCGATCGTCAGCTGAACAACACGGTCCAGGCGACGAATCGGCAGGACACTGACACAGAAGAACGAACCTGGCACGTCTCAGCAGAGAATGAGTGCCGCTTGTGTCACAACGCGGGGTCTGACTTTGTTCTGGGCTTCGTTCCCAACCAACTGAACATTGTCCAACCAGTATCGAGTGAAAGAAATTCGGCGCAGCTCAAACAACTCGCCGCCCAAAAAGTGATCAACAGTGTGCGACAGCTTGCGAGTGACAGTCCAGGCCGACTCGTCGATCCGCACGATGAGACACAGAGCCTCAACGATCGGGCGCGATCGTACCTGCACGGGAACTGCAGTTCCTGTCACCATCCAGGGGGCAATGCAATCGTCTCGTTCTATCTTCGGCGCGATTTGCCATTTGAAGGCCTGAGAACAAACAAGGGTACCGGAGTCGGCACGTTTGGCCTCAGGAATGCCAAACTAATCGTGCCTGGTGATCCGTACCGTTCGGTACTTCTGTACCGGATGGCGAAGCTCGGTTATGCAAGAATGCCTTACATTGGCTCGCACGTCGTGGATGGGTCTGGAGTCGATCTGGTTGAACAGTGGATCAAGTCGATGCCTCACTCCGACAGTGATCAGGATTCGTCACCCATCCAGGACGGGTCACGAGATCAACGTAATCTGCAGGTGGTCAGCCAGTTTAACAGCCCGGGCAATTCCGAGCGCGAGATTCAGCAATCCACCCGTCAACTGCTGGAATCCACGGAAGGGGCTCTGGCACTTTCAGTCCTGATGCATCGTGGATTCGCCGTGGGCGCCAACCGCTCGATGGCATACGAAACGAGTAACGGCGATGTACGCGGGCTGTCCGAAACTTTCATCCCGGAGAAGCAGCGGCGTAAGACACTCGGTCGGAATATTGATCCAAAAACCGTGCTGTCTATCGACGGAGATGCAGGCCGTGGTCGACTCATCTTTCTATAGCGACGGAGCCCGGTGTCGAAACTGCCACGACCTGAACGATGCCCTGAAATCAACGGGGCCCACCCTTACAGACATTCGGAAGAAATACGAACGCCGTTCGGAGATGCTGACACACATACTGAAACCATCACTCAAGGTGGACGAGAAATTTGCGATGTGGGTCGTCATCACGAAAACCGGCAGGGGCTACAGCGGGTTGCTTGTCAGTCAAAACGACGAAGCCATTGTTCTGAAAACTGCCGACCGCAAAACTGTTCGAGTCGCTCGATCCCAAATTGACGTGATGCAAAAGAGTTCGCAATCGCTGATGCCGGAGGGAATTCTCAGCGACCAGACCGCTCAGGAAGCAGCCGATTTACTCGCCTGGTTTAGCTCGGAAGGCAACTGACGATCGAACACAGGCTGTCGATTGTGCTGCCAGTCGTTCTCCAGGACCCAGCTCCGATTAACACCCCACCTGAACACGCCTGCGACGACGTCGTGCAGCATCTTTCCATTGCGTGTTCGCCCGCGACCTCGTGACAGGCAGACATGTTGCTGTCCATATGAATCCAGCGCGGGAACAGAAGAACGAAATTCGCTCAACAGCCTGCTCAGCATTCAGATCTGCTTGCGCCCCGAAGTCATCAGTCCTCTGAGCCGGCAGCAGTAGTCCGTACCAGGCGAGAGACTTCATCGACCGGCATCACATCGCCAAGATCAATATCGATGTCCAGCAAATTGACCATGTGCATGATCTCGCATCGTTCACCAACGGCTTCACGAGGAACGATGACTCGAAAACTGTCAACCGCATCCCGGCAAGTGGCGTAAACGCAGTGACTGGTGCTCAACCCGGTCACGATCAGCGTGTCAACTCCGAGTGAAGTCAGCATCTCGTGCAGATTCGTGCCTTTGAAGGCCGACGCGTATCGCTTGAGAATCAGCTTCTCTGACGGACGATGCTGCAGCCGATCGTCGAGATCGAACAGCGGCGCGTCTTCAGGGGTCAGCTGCAATACGAGTTTTTTGTTCTGAGGACTGGGCGGATCGGCCATATCGAACGCGAGTGACGTAAAGAAGATCGGGATGCCGGCCTCTCGCGAGGCCGCCAATACCTGACAGGTGGCCTCGACAACCGAATCCGCCTGAGTCCCGATCTGATGGTCCGGCTGTGTCCAGTACAGAGCCAAGTCAATGACGATCAAGGCCGGTCGCGAACCAAATCCAACACGGTTCCCCCAGCCCCGCTGGAGATATCGCTCCTTAAGATCCGCAAGGTGTTCGACCAGCGGGCCGCGGATATCGTCAGGCAATGAAAGATCAGAGGATCCAAAGGCCAGGCTATTGTTTTCCGTCATGACAGACACACTTTCCGGACGGGTGATTCGAATGTGGTCCCGATACGACCCGTGTCCAGTTTGTTCGAGTCGTTATCCTGCATTGAGACACACAGTACCAACCAAAGCCAAAACTTGACAGCAGGCAACAAAGCAACCAACGAGCTTTATCACTCACATTCCTGCTGTTGTTTGTATTGCTCTGGATGGCGGAAACTATCACCTCTTTAGTGGCAGTTAGTTTAGTGGCAGTTAGCAACGCTCGTATCTTGTTTGTCGAGGGGTGGAGAACAATACGGGCAGGCGTACTGCATCCCCCCTTTGACGTGTTTCGCAACTGTACAGGGATCAACGCCAAACCGAAGATCCCCGGCGACAGCGGCAACGCAACCGTTCAGCTAGTTGCGAGCATGATGAGACGCATCTCCGACACGATAACGAACATTCAGTTCAGGTGTTGCCAGGCGGCGGTTCCCCTGCACCATCGATTCCAGACAGCGTTCCAGCATTCCGCTGACCAGTAATGTGCGTTCAATAGGATAAGGCGCTTTGCCCGTCGCAAACATTTCTTCGATGTTCGATGCCAGACAGGCGGAATAATGGACATTTGGTCCAGGACTGCGCAAAAACTGCGTGGCCACAATTCCGGCCGGCCCTTTCAGTTTTGCCG
>JBDOMT010000231.1:0-14035 GCA_039831705.1 Pirellulales bacterium
CATCAGCCTGTTAAAGCAATGCACTGACAAGGAAAGTATCGCCATGCGGCGTCGCATGGCAGGCTGGAATACCGATTACCTTACGCAAGTACTTGGCCTACAAAGGACTTAGTGTGCGTTTGCCCTGCCCGAAAACATCAGCACCAAGACAAGTAATATCAGCATCCACGTTTGCTTATTCATACCGCTATTGTACCGCGTGGCGAGTTGCTCGAGAAAGTTTTCTGGATGTGCCTAAAGCTTCTTCTGATTTGACTATTTGGAGGGAAAGTTATGAATGGGCTGCCCCCACCTCCCGCGTCTAACGGCGGCCGGCCGGACGAGTGCCAAATCCGTTCCTTTTCTCGCTCAACAACACCTAAGTCCAAATATGCACGTTACTTAAGTGCTGAGTGTGTCAAAAAACGTACCAAGAATCAAAATGCCATAAGAGGGGTATCCCCTTGGCTGGCGTGACCACTATATGTTGTGGTCTTGTGGCTAACGCCCCTTCTATCAGTAAATCACTATCAGTCAGTCGTGGCCTGACGTGCAGAAAACCGCATATGGCTAGTAACTTGGAATATGGGTCAGAACGCATCGCAAAACAAAGAAGGAAAACAAATTGTCACAGGATCGACGGAAGCGGCTAAACTTCTTATTGATAATTCCTGTCAATTGAAATTCCTGCCAATTATAATCCCAATTAGTAATGCCTGTTCTCGCTCCAATCCTACCCTGCGAGTTTCGAAGCAGTTTGGATTGGCGTACGAACAGCTCAGATCAAACAAGCGGAATTCTTGTGATGCTCACTGTCAAGTCGCGACAACTCTCTGGCCTTGCCCTGCTGCTATCCGGAATTATTTACCAAACGGGCGTCGCGCAAACAGCCTCCTACCAGATACTCATGCAGGACGTGCTCATCAACGCGGATCTGTGGGGCGACTCGCCGTCAATTCTCTCAGCAAACTACGCTTTCGAAAACATCATAGGCGTCCCCGGGAACCAACAGGACGTGATCGCGGCCGGCGGTACCTGGGAGACTGTGACCAGCAGCACCGATCCTCCCTACCGCGCGCTCACGAGTTCCGCAACGCCGCAGCAGGTTGCCTTTGGATTTGGGTATCCCGTGTCCCATGCCGATGCGATGCCAGTCGTTTTCAGTTGGCCGGTGTTGCCGAGCACCGTGCAACCATCCGATTTCCGTATCACCCTCAACACGGGGGCCGTCGTCACGCCAATGGTCGTTTCGATTTCTCCAAATATCGAGTACAACGAGCGGAACACGGTGGTGGTGTTCGGCGAGTTCGGGAACCGCCTGACGCCCGGCACCGAGGGCGCGATCTACATCGAGAGGACCGAGATTGTCGATGACGGTACGCCGCTCAAGCTCGTCGGTGCGTCCGGTCCGGTCAGCGCCGTGGGACTTTCGAGGACCAGTGGAAACCCGTGGTTGCCAGGCGGCGGACCGACGCTGGTCGGAGCGAAGCTGAGCCATATGTTGACGACGGGGGAGGGAGCCCCGGCACAGTTTGGAGCGGCCCAGCTGCCCAACGATGGCTTAGCCCTGTACGGGTCCGACGCACATTTCCGGCTCCGAGTGCTCACGACGGGTGGCTTCTCTGCGGACGGGGTTGTCAGCGTCTTGCCGTCCGATTTCGCGACGTTCTTTCGTATCCGCTTGTTGGACAACGGCATGGAGCAGTGGCTGACGCAGACCGGAACATCCTACGCCACCTCCGCTGGCTCGATCACGGTGGTTGGCCTGGCCGATTTGGGCCTCGGAACCGACCCATATAACGACGTCTACATCGAGGACCACGACAATCAGATTGACATCATCTTGAAGGGCGATGAGTCCGCAATGCGCCTCATCACCGACGTCGAGATCCCTGCCGCGGGCGGATACAGCCCCTTTTACAATCCCGGTGGGCCGGGCAACAATCCCACACCGGGCGTCGCTTACACGCAGCCGGGGCCGTACGACCTGCAGCCCGTGATCATAGCGATCGACGATCCACTGACCGTGACCTATATCATTCCCGAGCCGGCGACGTCCACCAGCGTGCTCGTTGCGATACTGGTTGTGGTGACCATGTCGGGAAGGTCACACAGGACGAATCCAAAGATCGATCACAGCTTGACCTGGGCGAGTTCTACGTCGTAAACATTAATCGGAATTTCGTCATAGACACTTACGTCGACGTGCAACCGTGGGAGCGAGAATTGGGCGTTATTGAAGACTACGAAACTGTTGTCGACGTTGAGTGATGGGATGGGCTCTGACCCAACGCAAACCCAGCCAGAAGCTATTTTCACACCAGTGACCTGCCAAACACACTGAATAGCAGCATGCCCAACAGTGCGGCAGCCGGTCCCGGACGCCACGCGGGCCGTTTATCGGCTGGTGACGACCGGATAAAACAGGACCCCAGCAGTAACACCGACAGAACGCAATTCATTTCTTGCGGCTTTTTAGAAACAACCTGCCATTTTGTCCCGTTCAACTAATCCCGGTCCCAGGGAAAAATCAGCGTGGGCTGGTTAACGTAGCGCTGCATCTTCAGTGTAAGACGTGCGCCTGCACCCGGAGCAAGCTCTACAGAAAAATGTGATGCGTCGACATTCTGTTCCCGGCCGCCATTTTCCACCGACACAAATTGATGCTCCGCATAGCCACCGGCCTGCACGACGACTTTGTGTGCATCGAGCTGGCTGGTATTGACCAAAGTCACGACGACTTCGTCATCGGTCATTTTTTCAACCAGCGCAGCCACGTCTTCGGGTACACCGGCTCTCCGTCGGATCGGGTCAAAATAGCGCAGCCGGCAGTGCATCACCAGTCCGGTTCGACTCGGTAGCGGTCCACCCAGCATCAACTCACTCAACGATTTAACGGCTACCGGATTGTATTTCAGTGGATCATCGGAAAGCCGTGTGTCGGGAGTTGTAGTGTCAGCCCGCATCCCGGCAACCCGCATGCGGATGCGGGATAAATCACTCCGCAGAACCTCCTCGGGGTATTGAGGATTTCCACCTTTCAGATAATCGTGCCACGCCGTCTTACCAAGACGACGAAAATCGTCGTCGCGCATCGTCACGTAGTAAATTCCTTCCGAGCCAGCGCCGTACGGTTGCGGCGTATAACTGTACCAGCCATCGTCGCCGTACTTGTGCGGATACAGCGTCCTGCCGTTCACAACTCGTTTATTCGAATTGACGATGTCCATCTGTTTCCGCCAGGGATCCAGCAGGCTTTGATCGCCGGTCAACAGAACCGCATTCATGAACCCGTGAAATCCGCGATCGAATGTCTGGCGATCAGACGGCCCGGACGATTCACCCACTCCCTCTACCGTGAAACCCCAACCATAAACGCCGCCGTACCATTTACCATCTGCGGCACCCCCGATTTTACCGTCCAGACCAATATTGCTGGGAATGACATTACCATTTTCGATCATGCGATCCCGCCACGCCCCGACATACTCCAGGATCCACTGTTTGTATTTGGGATCGTGATCAAGCATATAGGCATTGAGTGCAAGTGCTGTGGCAAGCAAATTCGACGGATGGTCCCCGGCAACATCGTTGTAGTCTTTGAAATGCGCAAGCACTTCCTCATAGCTCTTTTCACCATGGGCCAGAAGAAAACGATGTTCGACCTCGATCGGATCGCCCGCCCAGTCTAAAGCCGTTGCTTTGCGCAACAACGGCCCTCGACTCCCGTTAAACATACTGCGAATTATTTTGTGCTGTGGATCATAATTCCAGGCCTGTGGATCTTCGCCCATGTAAAAACCAGCAAATCGCCTCGCACGTTTTCGAAGTGCCGCATCATAGGGATCGGAAAGCCCCTGCAGGCAGAAGACTGTCAATCCTTCAGCATGGTGCAGCCAGTCGAACATGACGGGAAATTCCTTGTAATACATTCCATCGCGGGCAAACGGGACTTCAACCGTTTTAGCCAACGTGTATTGCCGCAAATGTCCCTCCCACCCTTTCTTGTACATTTTCAAAATTGAATCCGGTGCACCGAGGGCGTGCAGAACAGGCCAGTGAATCAAATTTTCGATCGCATCGTCGGGACCGTCATCACCACCCCAGCGTTCAATGCAAAGCAGGAACCCACGCTCGTCGAAATACTGGTGGAAAAATTCGCGACAGGCTGCCGTGTTCGCACGCAGCAGCTCACGCTCCAGAAGTGCCCAGTTTGGCGGTGACATCGTCTGGTCAATTCTTACACGGTCCGCGCCATAACCGGAACCTGCTGTCAAAATCAAACTCGAGATACCGAACGCCAGGACATAAAGAAATTCACGCATTGGATTGTTACCACCAGTGATTACAGTAATTTTTTAACCATCAGAACTGCGAAGATTTGAGAGGCCGGTCATTTTCCTGTCGTAAACACATCAATTCACCGTTTTCCAGTGTAACAAAAACTATACCGGCAGCATCCACGGCTTCCACAGATCCGGGCTCTGAACCCGGATCAGATGCCAAAGGTGGAAACTCCGCCAGGGCCTGTCGCCACGCCTCGTCGGACGCTTCCTTCCGTCGCATGCCCTGTTCACGCAAGGCAGCTCGGAGCTCTTCCCGTCGGGCGTTGAAATCCTCAAGACGCCCTTCTCGGTTCAACCGGTGCCAGGCTCCAGCCTTGTCGAGCTGTGAGCCATCATTTTCGTTTTAAGTCGCTATGGGTGTTCTACTTGCAGATGACACGGCGAATGTCGGCTTGTTGCTGATCGGTCAGTGGCACGGGGCACGTCTGGAGCCACTCGGAGAAGGGGCCATTTTGGGAAGACTCGGTGCGCGCAGTGGCTACAAAATGGTGCGCGCACCACCGACCGCGTCGGCGTCGTGTTCGGGTGTGGTCTGGAGGTAATGTTTTGCCGCCACTTGCGGGTGTCCGTTACTCGCATCGGCATTCACGACCGACGCAGCAACGGCACGCTCCGCAAGTACCGACGGCGCACAGCGAATGGCATTCCATCACACATCGTCATCGATCAACTTGGACGCTGGTCTACCGTCAAGCGTCTGTCCAGCGGTTCGACTGCCCCCACTGTGTTTAGTCATCGCGCGTCGCATAGTCGACATTCAGATCGATGGAGTGTATCAGCCCACGCTCGTCGCTTGTCGGATTCAGGCCGAGCTTGATCGTATTCATGCCGCGATGCATCGGTGGTGCGGCGAGTGTGATCACGACGAGACCTCGTTGGGTTTTGCGGTGAGATTGCGCCAACGAGATCGCTTGAGCGTTGATTCGCAGATTTAATTCCTCAGCCTTTGCGGCACATTCCTGCAACTTGATGACAAGTTGCACTGACCGGAGGCGATTTTCCCGGGCCGCCCTTTGTAGGTCGTCACCGACGGTCATGAAAAACGTGCGAAATTCCCCAACCGGCAAACGGCAGCGCAGCGGTCGATCACCCCCTTCCTCGGCTAGCCGCTGATTCGTCGCTTGCGAGATCACATATTGTTTGTCCTGGTTCCGCACTACTTCAGGTTGAAGCGCGTGTCTGAGAAATCGCTGTTCGGCTGGTGCGTAATGCTGCAGAACACCGCCGAATGTGGAGGAGGATGCCAATTGGCGGTGGCAGTCGTAATTGAACAGGTAGATTCCATCTGCACCACGGTGCAGAAAGTTCGCCACCGCCGCGAATGTCTGCCGATTGCTTTGAAGATAGCCACGGACTTTAGGCTCAATTCCACCGAGAACGACAACGCCCTTCGGTTTGGCAATCGCGACGAAGTCTGGTAATGCCGGTTCGGGATCGAAGTAGCCTCGATCCATCGGCGTTACCACGTCGACAAGGCCCCCGTCGATCCAGGTTCGTACGTCGATCCCGGCAGCGCGGCACCGTTCCAGCGAGGGTGGCACCCGGATGGCCAGCTTGATCTGGTGACCGCGATCTTCGGACCTCGCGTGCGCTGCGGCTCTGAGCTTCGTCATGAAATCCGTCAGTAGCCGCATGCCTTCCCTTTCCTGTCCGGGTGGAAAGAGACAAGGGCTGCGGCAAAAATCCAACTCGATGCCTTCGATCCCGTATTGAAGCCACTCGCGGAACAAGGCCAGGAAATGCTGGCGCACCTGAGTTTGGCCGTAGTCCCAGGCGTACGAGTAGCCCTTCTTCGGTGCGTAAACAGCCTCGGGGTGGTAGTTCTTGCCGTGCAGAAGTTCAGGATGTTCCTGCTTGAATAGACTGCGGAGCGCCATAAAGCGTTCGTCATCCTCATGGATTTCGTTCATGCGGCAGGTGAGCCAAAACCGAATTCCGAGTTCTTTCGCACGAGCTGCAAGCATCTTGATCGGGTCGTCACCCTGCTCGGTGAGTTGGCGGAGGTTAGTGGCCAAGGCCTGTCCCTGTTCACGGTAGTAGGGATGTACCTGCTCCCAATCGCGGATGTTGTCCCCCATCCGTTCGCCGACTTCGGTTGGGTAAATGAAGACGTTGCCGCCGACGACCGGGCACCAGAAGAAGTCGGTCACGGCCGTTCCTTCGAGCTCGTCCAGCTCGCGGCACACGACCTCGCGAGTCATCTCGCCCGCAACGTTCGCGATGGCGGCCGCACCACCATCGGAGTTAAAGACGAATATCGGCTGTTTCGCAGTCGTTGATTGTGCGACGATCAACGCCGGCCAGATTACCGCAAACGTGAAGAAATAAGATTGGATGGTCGGATGCACAGGAGCCTCATTGTAACTGATAAACTGTTAGGAAATTTGATTTACTGTTAGGAAATTTGATTTCCGCCGACAGATCTGAGCCTACAAGGAGGAAATAGTGAATTCAAGAGGATGAGGAGTCCATGGGTGAGGTTGCGGCCTGTCAGGCCGCAAAATACGGGTGGACCTCGCAGCTCAGAAGCAACGTCCCCGGGCCGACGTGCGTCGTTGGTGATTATAAAGTGGCCAGCAACGTGTCCATATCCACGCAGGTCAACTCTTGGTGTTAACGTCGCTGGAAGAGCTGGATCTGACCGGCACTCGAATCACTGACGCTGGCCACATCCACCTTCGCCTGCCAACTCGGTTGATACGATTTCATTTCAACGGCACGACTGTCACCTTAACCGGCGTCGTTCGATGGATCGACCAGGAGCAACGGCGGACCTTGGTTGAGGCACTCCGCGTAATGGGACTGGTTGAATTCAACGACGAGGTGCAAGGCCGTGACAAATTTCGAACAACGCCCGCCTGCCGTGACAGGTTCTCCGGCTGGCGTTTCGATAAAGAGGCGCCGACTGCGTGCCCCGTATCGATCCCAAAATAACCGAAGCGTTTTCCACCGTCCATGATGACACCAAACTCCCTGGCCCGACGGCTGTCTTGTCAGGCCGTGCTTCACGGGGAAAATACCCACAGAAGGCCTTGTCGGGCGCCGGACGGGCCTATAATGCGTTTGGGTACCGGAGAAATCCTCCCGCGAAGAGTGGCCCCTGGAACCCTGGCCAAATGCCTGACGCCAAAGAATTATCTTAGAAACGGAGCAATCTAGATGCGGAAATACGGTCTGATCATACTTATCCCTGGCGATCACACAAACGCACCCTGCTGGCGGAGCCATCGTGATCGAAAGCGGAACATTGGTACACCAGTCAAGCGACGGCTATTACTACGATGGCCCTTTGAATAACGCGCTCCCTTTCGCGTCGCGGCGGCGGCCAGGTCAAAATGCTCTTGCAATGTTTTGACAAGGGGCTTGGCAATCAGCACATGGCAACCGTGCTCCACGGCCTCCAGGGCAATTGAAAAGTGGGTATCGTCGGGCGTGAAGACCGTGACCACATCGCCGGGCGAAAGCCTGTCCAAGGCTGCGCGGTATGCCAGCGGATCTCGCTGCGTCGCGTCCGATGGAAAACTGGCGAATTGACAGTTCAGATCTCGGTATATTCCGGCAATTCTTCGTTGGAAGTGGGCTCGAATACCGGGAAACTTTGTTCCGTTGGTGCCAGCTATCAGGATGTCATCGACCAACTTCTGGTTCCGTAAATCGAACATGGATAACGCAACGACTCCAGCCCCCTTGTCGGAATCCGTTGCCGAGCCGTGTACATACCCGGTTGTGTATTCTCCGGAACCGATCATGAGCACATTGACGACCAAAATGATTCCACCAATGGAAGAAGAATTTACCGAGTTATAACCAGCATCATATCGTAGTTTCACCTTTCACTGAAGCTCCCCGGACCCGCCTTTTTTCAGCGACGACCGCACAAAATAGTTCCTGATCCCACCCGGGCGAGAGTCCTTCAGGAGACTCGCGGCAATAAATCGTCGACCACAAGACCCGATAGACATTCACGACATAAAAATAAAGGTACCTGGAAGATGTTCCAGGTGCCTTGGATGTTGTCGATAAGTCGGGAGAATTGTGAAAGAGAGGCGAAGGCGCGCCTCGGTCGTTGGCGGGCCGTTCCGGGGATTGCTCGCAGGTTCGCCGCAACCAAGCGACCGCGAAATCTCCAGAACAAACACCGCCAAATACCGAAGCGCTGTGACTTCACCTCCAGTCAACTAGGGGCTAGATAACCAACTCAAAGTTGACCGATGCCAACACCTCGTCAAAAGCGTTGGGAAGATCATAGATGGTGTCGAAACCCGGACCACCATCGAAGAAGGGGTTCACTGCATTTGAATTTGAGATCCGGAAGATGTCGTCCCCCGCACCCAGTGCGGCGAACAGATCTCCGGCCGTATTCACATCAGACATGTACAAATTGTCTGAACCGTCACCGGTATTAGCATAGACGTCGTGGGCTTTGGCCCGCGTGATGTAGGCCTGATCGTCGCCCAAGTCCGTGTCCGCAATAATGTGGTTTACGGCTTTAACCTGGTCCATGACGAGCAGGTCGTTGCCATCTCCAGTCCTGGTGACCACATCATGGCCGGCCTTGACCCGGTTGAGGTAGGCCGAATCAGATTCACTGCCGGTGTCCACGCCAACATCGTTGCCAACACTGATCCCTCGCATCTGAACGCGGTCCATGCCTTGACCGGTCTGAACCAGGACATCGTTGCCGGCAAACACTCTATTGAGCCTGACAGAGTCATTTTCCGTATGGGTATCGATTCTCAAGTCGTTTCTGAGCTTGGCATTCCGGATCTTCAGCATGTCGTCGCCATCCATCATGTCGACCACCATGTCTTTGGCCTTGACAGTGTGCATTGCCACGCGGTCATGACCGTTTCCGGAATTCGTGGTCCACTTTCCATCGGTTCCTGACTTGACAGCCCTGATGAGATCGTTGTGTTCTCCCGTGTCAAGTTCGATGCTCTCGGATGTGGTTACATTTTTCATTATAATTCGGTCGTTGCCTGAATTGGTGTAAACCTTGAGATTGCCATTCGGGGTATCCGTCAATGACAGATTCTTGATGACCACCAGGTCGTCCCCCTCGGCTGCCTGTACGGAAACGTCCTCAATCAGACTTGCCGCAAACACCTGAAAAGCGGCACCATTAATGGTTGTCCCGCCCAAACCGGTTACCTGAATCGTGTTGGGGGCGATTTCGGCGATCTCCACTTGGTTGTGAAGTGGATCCCCACCAACTGACAGGTGGGTGCCAACCAGACTTGCAATCATGTTTCCTGCCAACATGTTGCGATCTTCGAGAGCTTGCAGGGACAGGTTTCGGTTTTTCATCTGATGTTTGGTGGACATGACTTCCTCGTTTCTGGTGGAAAGTTAAAAGGTTGTCTAAGGGGAAGGCGGCCTTGCTTCATCCGCCACTTACGGGCCGCGTCGCAATTTAAGTCGTTCCCCGTCAATTCGACGGTTTGGAAGAAGTGCAAGTGGCGTGCCAGAAGGTGTCGGTTTTTCGGGGTGAGACCCGAAGGCGTGCTATAGCAGGGAGTTAGAGTGGTCGGAGGTTGCTGAGATGATGTCCAGGCGTCTGCTTGCAATCTTGAATTGAGACACGATTCCCGATTCGGGACTCAGAATCGCTGGTTCACAATGTCTCAGGTCGACGTTCCGCAAGGGCGGTTTTGGCACCTGTGAGAAAGCTCAGGCCGGCCCTTTCAGGCAATTTTCATGCCCATTTCCAGACCAAGACAGACAATTTGGAATTGAATTCATTGGGGGAATCGTGTTATATTGGTAGTAGGTAAGTTCGGCGTTGGAGCTAGGTAATATTCAAATGGAAAATGGTGGTTTAACCGATCAACAATGAGGGGAAGAACATGTTTCCTAACAATCTCAAGCTTCTGGCAGTTTTTGTTTGTGCGGCACTTGTTTCGTTTTTCCAATCACCCACTGCCCACGGTTTCGCTGGGTATGACCTGCCGAGTTATAACTTCGTGAACCTGGGGACAAATCCGAATCAGTTCGCATCCTGGGATTCTGATGTGATTGGTGGGAGCACTACCACGGTGACCTACAGATTTGATTCGAGTTTCACGAGTGACAACCGGATCCGAAACCAGGTCCGTCTGGCCTTCGACCAGTGGGATTCGGCTTGGCTGACGGCCGATGGTATGAACTATTCCTACATGCGTAACAGCGGCACGCAGCCTTTTGGCGACATCCGCTCAATCATGGTTCACGAAATCGGGCACGCCCTCGTCTACCACCATCCCGACGTGGGTGATAGCATCAACCGCAACTATGGTTTAAATGCCAGTCCCCCGCCTCCGCTTGTTACACAAGCGGACCAGAACAATGAAGTGATGCGAAGCTGGATTCCTGCCGGCGCTTATAACCAGATCCTCAGCCACGACGAGTTGGACGGCTATGAGCACTTCTATGGGAGCCAGAATCTTAACTTCACGGAGCTCACCAGCGGGACGCCCGACATTCTGATCTCTGCCGGTCCCGAGTCGAGTAGCAGCACTTGGGCTGCGACCACACCGGCCGGTGTCCAGCGCGATGCGACGGACGTGACGCAGGGCTGGCGCCTCACCTCGGCGCCGATCAATTTCAACTCCACTTCAAGCACCCCAATGGGATTTCGAACCTTGGGGATCAACTGGGATTACCAAAATCCCTCCAGTACCAAGCTCACGCGTGAGTTCGAAATCCGAACGCGGGGAACCTCCAATCCCACATCCATCTTCCATTACGACGGCAGCGCCGCTCGACATTTCAACACTTACTCCACGACTTCGATCGGTAGCCCCAATGAAAAAAACGACCTGCTGCATCACTGGAGCGATCCCGATCCCGGCGATTTTTCTCCCAGCGACATTATCCACGTGGGTGTAGAACTGGATGCGTGGGACTGGACTGTAGTTTCCGCCGAAGTGGTGCACCCAGATGCTACGAAGAGCAGCGCACCGTTGCTGTCGTTCCACGACTGGAACCAAACGGTCACCGGGGTAGCTTCCTCCCCAGATAGTTCCGGCGAGCATGGAATCAACATGGGACCACCTGTGAGAGTCATCGCCCATGGACTTCGCCTTGTCAACACCGAAGCCATGCCCACCCTAGTGCGGCGCATTGGCCTGGGCATAGTGGACGGCATGGGACTTCGGTTGCAGGATCTGAACGGGGAGACATTGAAAGTATTGGAGCGAGACGCAAGGTTCAAGTGGCTCGATCTGGCCCCGACCATGATGGATAAGGGGGGTGTGATGACGCTGATTTTCGACGGGGATCCAGTCCAGCCCACCCCCAACCCTGTATTCGTTCCCGACGGTGAAAGTTTCCTCCGTCATGAACTGTTCGGCTACGTAGAGACCACCGACCACCAAGGCGGTGCGGTTGTCGGCAATTATGCCTTGTTGGGAACCATGCCGATCACCATGACCCACGAACCAGCGGTTCCCGGTGATATCGATGGCAATGGCATGGTGAATAGCATAGATCTTGGAATTCTACTGGGGAATTGGGGCCAGGACGTAACGCTGATAGAAGGTGAACTCAACGGCATCGCCCCAGTAGATAGTCTGGACTTAGGTCTCTTGCTCGGTAGTTGGACTGGAACACTGCCACTGGGTGCCGTGTCGGTACCAGAGCCATCCACATTGCTCTTGTCGCTACTCACCCTATCCGCACTCTGCATCACCCGCCGCAGGGCATAGCTCACAAACCCTCTCAGGTCGCTCCAGAGGTAGACAGTGGTCATCTGTACATGTCCTGCAAATACTTAGGGGGCAAATGCCAGATGACGTTAGGCGGCCCCTCAGGGCCTGTGGCATGTATGGCCGGTTGAATTTTGCTGAGATTGGTGCAGGTATAGGTGACCAATCACCGTACCAGTGGCACTAATGTCTACGTCTTTTATTCACACTTCGTAGTGGTATCATGCAGAGCATCTTCGCACCCTGGACCATACCTAGCGGTCCCACAAAGGCAAACCGATGAAGATGGAGCATAAACTTTCAATACGACAGACAAAAGTTGTGTTAGTGACACTGTCTACTTGGATGTATTTCTTACCATACACATCAACACTACCTGGGCCACTGACTTTCCTGCTACTCGTTGCAGTAATCGGCGCAGTAGTATCCGGATGGAAGAAACACAAAAGCTCTGTGCTAGAGAGAGAAAAAGCCGTGCAACCTTCTGAGGATAGTCCTGAAAAGGAATTAGAATATCAGGCTCAGCTAGCAAGAATAAAGGCCGGACTACCTGATTTATACGAAGAGAGTGAAAAAAGGCAGCAACCCGCAGCGTCTTGCTTTATTTCATAGGCTTTGGCTATGCGGCTTTACTACTTAGCGAAGTAAATTTAGACAAAATCGAATGCAGGTTTTGTTTTTTGGCATTCCTTGTTTTGGTATGCATGTACCCTGAAGATTAGGTAATCCTATTGAGCACTACCTGGAAGCCGCAAGCTCTGGCAATCTTACTATTGCTCTGGGCAATGTACCCAGGAAATCCATACGGATATTACATTTTTCTACGGATTGTTTGCTGTGGTGTATTTACCTACCTTGCCAGTGAAGCCTTAAGCCAAGACAAGCAGGATTGGGCTTGGATATTGGGAATCACTGCATTCTTCAACCTTGGCAGCTCTACATCGTCATTCTGTCCGGCTGGATCAACTGCCAACAGCAAGAGGTAATCAACTACCTGAGTGCCGAGAACCAAGTGCTCAAAGAGAAACTCGGAAAGAAGAGAGTACTGCTCAGCGACGATCGGCGCCGTCGTCTGGCCGCCAAAGGAAAGGTTCTCGGCCGCAAGCGACTCGAAGAAGTCGGCACGATGTTCACTCCAGACACCATTCTGCGTTGGCATCGCAAGCTGGTAGCTCAGAAGTGGGATTACGCAGAGCTTCGGAAGCAAGGTCGTCCACGAATTCGCCAGGAAGTCGTCGACTCGATCTTGCGATTTGCGAAAGAGAATCGAAGCTGGGATTTCGATCGAATCCAAGGCGCCTTGGCCAACGTCGGTTACTACATCTCGGACACGGCCGTCGGAAACGTCCTCAAGCAACACGGCATCGAACCAGCTCCGGCCCGCCAACAAACAGGATCATGGAGCACGTTCCTGAAGGCCCATTGGGACGTCCTGGCTGCAATTGATTTCACCACACCGTTGAGGTCTGGACGAAGGGTGGTCTGGTGACCTTCTACTTGTTGTTCGTCATGGAGCTAAAGACACGTCGCGTTCATTTCGCGGGTTTCACCACCAACCCAAACGAAGCCTGGATGAGGCAAATCGCCAAGAACTTGACCGATTGCGTGGACGGATTTCTACTCGGCAAACGCTACTTGATAATGGATGGAGATACGAAATTCTACAAAACGTTTCGAGACATCCTCCAGAGTGAAGATGTGGACTCGGTGCGGCTACCGCCTCGGCGTCCGAATTTGAACGCATATTTGGAACGGTATTTTGGCTCTCTGAAATCCGAATGCCTCAACAAAATGCTCTTTTTCGGCGACCCTTCGTTACGACGCGCTGTCAAGGCGTTCCTAATCCATTACCACGACGAAAGAAACCATCAAGGTTTAGGCAACCGGATCATTTCGCCGAGCGACGAAGTCGGTGCAACTGCCGGCAAGATCGAGTGCCGTGAACGACTTGGAAGTGTCCCAATAATTGTTGAAACTTGAAAAGTGGTCTCCCGATGTGCGAGAATCTCGCCCATCGCCAATTTT
>JBDOMT010000041.1:0-3130 GCA_039831705.1 Pirellulales bacterium
GCGACGTGTCCTTGCCCTGGTGAGTAAGGAATGTTTTCAATACCCTACTTTTACCGGGACTTGGGCCGTCGCGCTAGACCGCTTTTCAATAAATTTATGAATTATCCGGGCTAGAAGCACCCGAAGTAAAAGGCGAAGTAAACCCCCCCGCCAGAATGTCGAAAGTGAAGTAAAAAGCGAAGTAGCTTTAAACTGCTTAAGACTTCGTCAACTTCCAAAAAGCACTGAAATACAGCACGGAAAACTGTTTGAGACTGCTTTAAACTGCTTGAGACTGCTTTTCGATGTGTCAAAAAGTACACCCGGAGGGATTCGAACCCCCGACCCCCTGGTTCGAAGCCAGGTGCTCTATCCAGCTGAGCTACGGGTGCAAAATGGGCTAAAGATCTGTCTTCGTTACGCCCATGCAGTAGCTTAGACGGTGCTGACTGCCAAGACAAGCCAATTCACCATGCTGGGAGGACCTTTTACTTGAGCCAACCCCTTTTACTTGAGCCAACCCAGTAGTGTGATCGCCACCATCACAATGCCCATGAACACAACGACCCAAACTGCAAAACGCATCGCGTGATGTAAGATGGGTCCCATGACTTCTTGTCGGGTTGCTGCACAGACGAGGCTGACGCTGATCAATAGGGGAACAGCATACCACAAATTCATCGAGGCCAAGAGCAGAAAGGTGGGTAACATGATGGGTAGCTGTGCTAGAAATGGGAGGCAGAAAATTGGATGGAGATGTCTGTTTAGAGTTCTTTCTTCTCTTCTCGCTGAGTGGGCTTCTCTTGTCGGTGAGCGAGCACCAGCGGGCCCGCATAGGCATCGCAAATAACCAGGATATTGAGCAGCCCAGCGATGACCGTATAGACCGTGCCGAGTTCAAAGCGAGGGTGCAGATCGACGGTCCACTTCCCCAGTTCATCAGGTTGGATGGAGATATGTTGCGAATCGTCTTTGGTTTCCACCGGTTGCAATCGTGGCGGCGCCATCAGGCCAGACCAGAGTGGTTGCTGATGATTGAGTACTCGACGGCGTTGGACCAAGGCTGGAGCTGCGGGTAGCCCAACCCCCAACTGACACCAGTATTGCCAACGATACTGTGGTTCACCTGGGACCGATGCATAGACAACCTTGCCACCGCCCAGATAGAGACCGTAAACAAACGTCCCAAGTACACAGACAAAAAACAGCAATCCTTTGCCGGTGCGTCCCTGATAAATATGTCCGAGTCCTGGCAAGGCCCACGCCAGCAGGGCTGCTAACCAGGGTTGGTGCAGGTCGATTTCTATCGAATCCACGGACTCATCAACTACGGTGTTGTAGTCAGGTGGCGGGAATTGTATCGTCTTATTGGCCATGGTATTACTGTCAATGGACCGCAAAATTCTGTAATCTAGCTAAAAGGAAACGTCATTCTACGCCGCCCGGTGCCAAATGCCCAGAGCAAGTGTGGGTCACTGCGGTGAGCATCGCGGAGAGTAATTCGCCCAATCATTCGAATTCTTGCTATAAAAACAGATTCGGCGATCACAGAAATAGATTTTGCGATCACTGATCGATACAATTTCCTTTGAAAGACTAGCACTCCTATGCAAACCGATATCCGCATACTTGAATTAACACCCTATTTTACCCGTGAAAAATCTCGCACACCGCTCAAATTTGGCGGTGTCGTGATGGATAGCGTGCTCTATTGCCACGTGCGGGCAACCGTCGTGAACCGCGATGGCAAAGAGGCTCAAGGATGGGGTGCCATCTTCCTGTCCGACGTTTGGGCTTGGCCAAAATGTTCTGCGGGCCATGCGACCGCAGAGCAGTCGATGAAAGACTATGTGGTCCAGTGGTGCCGTCAGGTGGAAGGCTTTGCTGAATTCGCTCACCCCATCGAGATATTTTGGCAGTTGGAACCGCATATGACGGGCATTGCGGAACGGGTCTGTCGAGAACGCAATGTGGATGGCCCTATGCCGCGTATGGCGGCCTTGGTCAGTGCCTCGCCTGTCGATGCGGCATTGCACGATGCGTTTGGCAAAGCAGCAGGAATTGATGTATACCAGGGCTACGGGCCAGAGTACCTCAAGTATGATTTATCCCGTTGGCTAGGTTCCGACTTCAAAGGTCGCACCATTGCCGATTACCTCTCTCCCTTAGCAAAAGAAGTGGATGCGTTTCATCTGGTAGGTGGATTAGACAAGCTCAGTAAATCAGAAATTGACGCTGACGATCCGCAGGATGGGCTTCCAGTTTCCCTCGATCAATGGATTGCTCACGAAGGCATCCACTGCCTGAAAGTAAAGCTTCGCGGCAATGACCTGGACTGGGATCTGCAGCGCATGCTCGCAATCGCAAAAATTGCACGACAGCAACATGCTAAGCTTGGCATCGAAGAGCTCTGGCTCACCGCCGATACCAATGAAATGTGCGACACCCCCCAATACATGGTCGAGCTGCTGCACACATTGCGTGAAAGTGATCCACAAGCATACGATTCATTGCTGTACATTGAGCAACCGTGTGAACGCGACCTGCGGCGCCGCAGGTTGGATGTGCGTGAGTTGGCGGCGCTCAAGCCGGTCCTGGTCGACGAGGCGCTTTCCTCGTTAGAAGACTTACAATTGGCGTTGGAACTGGGTTACAGCGGGGCTGCACTGAAGTCGTGCAAATGTCAGTCGGAAGAGTTGATCATTGCCGCCCAGTTGACACAAATGGGGCTGCCACTCGCCGTTCAGGACTTGACCAATCCGGGTATCGCCCTGCTCCATTCTGTTGGACTGGCAGGCCGTATCAAAACGATCCGTGGTGTCGAAACCAATAGTCGCCAGTTTTTTCCCACAACCAGTACACCGGAGAAGAAAATACATCCAGGAATTTATCAGCTCACCAACGGAAAAATTAATACGTCGACCATTACGGGGCCCGGGTTGGGATATCGGTGGGACGAAATCGGCCGCACGTTTGGCGGTGCTTAGTTCGAGTTTTGCACTTTTCAGAGATCTATATCAACGAAACTGAAGACCACCGCCTGAAGGCGGAGGGTTCGCCGACAGTCGGCTAAAGCCCGACTTTCTGGTTGTGGCTTACTTACCGCAATCGCCACGAAGTGGCGAAAGCATCTAGCCGTGGGGCGTGAGCC
>JBDOMT010000251.1:0-7060 GCA_039831705.1 Pirellulales bacterium
GATGTCGCCGCTGCGCGGCTATTATGCCCGCTTTGCCCGGTATCGAAGTACGCTTCCGTAGCCTAGTTCTACTGAAGTGATCGCCTGAAGACGAGGGTCTTTAGATCCCAGTAGGAGAAAATAATCACACCACTGGTACCAGCCACCCGCGCGGCCACATCGGAAAGTTCGGCTTGGCCAGAAATAGTACTAGCTGCCAACACGTCCAGTACGGGCAGTATTAGCGCCAACACTGCTGCTTGCCGACTGATCTTCGGCCTTGAGCAAGGGTCCTATTCGATCCGCAAACGTTGCAGCAGGAGCAAAACCCTCAACCGCGTCCAGAACATTTCCCTTAGGCGACACCAACAGCGTCGTGGGATACCCGCGAATGCCCAAACGCTCAATCAGAGCTGGGTATTCCTGTGCATTGACTTTGACCATTTCCACATGCCCGCGGAGCAACTGTTGGACCTTTGGATGGCTATAAGTCTCAGCCAACATTTTGGTACAGTAATGGCAACCTTCCGTGGAAAATAACACTAGCATTGGCCGTTGATGTTCAACCGCCGTTTTCCAAGCCCGATCAAGCGTGGTGTGTGCAAACAACGCTTGCTGTCGAGTCTCACTGACTTCCCCTACCCCATCTCCCCCTGCCCTGGCGGATGGGATACTGACTGACCACAAAGAAAACAATGCTAGGCCAATCATCGACAAACTCTTGATCCAATATCTCATCACGACTCCGAAAGGGTGGTTCCCACAGATAGGGTTTTCAGTGGGGATGGTTTCAGTGGGAAGGGAGCATCAGGTGGGAGAGGCTTATCAGCTCGCAGTCGCATACCAATCGATTTGATATACGCCACGCGATTCTCCTGCCTCTATTATCGTCTCCTAAGGACCATCAGTCTGTTAGCAGGAATACAATTAAGCCTGTTTTATTGGAATCCACTGGTTGGCGGCATTAACGTTTATCTCCAGCCTGCTTCAGCTGGAATGCAGTCAAATTGGTTTGCAAGCGGCGTCTGAAAGCCCTGGATTCCACGTAACCTTCAATCACATCTAGCACATGATTGTCCGTACTAACCAAGATCGTTGTTGGGTAGTAACGAACACTCAGCTTAGCAGCCAAATCAGCTTGAGCGTAGCGGTCAACATAGACGGTTTCGAACGAGTCGGCAACCAGTGACTGAATTTCTTCGCTTTTTAGCGTATTTTGGACCATTTTCACACAATAGGGGCATCCTGGCATGGTCACATACAGCAGTAGAGGACGACTGCTTTTCTGCGCCGCAGTCCAAGCAACCGGATAACTAACATACCGAAATAACGGATCCTGATGATTTAGGCCGGCTAATTTTGCAGACACGGTGGCCCCACTTGCCGCCCCCTCTCTCGAGGGACTTTTAGCATGCACTAGCTCCGGCAGACCTAATGGAATAGACAGTACCGAAACAATAGCACACACCGATAGCGTCTGATGGCTTCCCATATTGGCTTCTCCAGAAAAGGTTAGGACGAAGAACATCAGTGAGTATCGACAGCAGATGGCTCAGATGGAGGACACTTTTTTTCCCGCAGGTAGATGCCGAATGATAGCTGTAGCTTGAATCGTCCGAATGGAGACCGCGGCCACTACAACCGGGCAGCAAATGCGCCATAACAGAAATGTTCTGCACGCAGAATCTGACTTATCAGCAGGAGCCAGTTGAATCGTCCGTTGGGAATCCCGCAAACAAGTGGGAATATTCTCCCCCAATAGGGCTATATTCGAAAGCGGAGAGTTACTCAATTATTTTTTTCCGCTTTCCGCTTTCGACTTTCCGCTTTGACTCATCCTACGGCACCCATTTCTTGAGCTTGCTGGACACCGGCAAACCCTGCACGCGTTTTCATACAAGTTTGACGAAAGGGTTCCGGATGAGGCACACCCGCCAGGCGTAATGTTTCGGTTTGGCCATTACGAAAGATCATATCCCCTGCTGGATACCAGGCCTGCCCGGGCAACACTACTATTTCAATGGAATCGAATCGAGCAAGTGAAACGCTTTGCTGGTCACCACCACCGAAGGCATGCTCCACCAATACACGCCGATTGGTAAGCCGATAGCGTTTGCAAGCCCTATTGGTAAAGCCGAATAACACAAAAGGTAACTTAGGAATCAACATATGGAAGTAGAGTGGCAATATGAAGGGAATTGAAAGCAGTGCCACCACACGCCCCATCGTGATAGGCACACCAAATAAGGTCATACCCCACGAGTTCTCAAATCGCCGTCCCCACCAACGCCCATAAGCGGTAGACGCCAACGTGGGCCAGACTGTCATCACCGTTCGTTCTTTTCCGGCTATGGAAATTTCGTCAACTTTCACTTGGGCCATGACATTTCTCGGTTACCATCAGAATAAATTCGAACTCTCAAGAAACCTAATCACCCGGGGAGGATATCAGATTGTCCACCTACCTGCTAGTGGGAGTGTTCCTATCCTGTTTTCCCTTGTTGAATAAACCGTCTGTACCCCGGCACCCCTAAAGGCTATAAAGGAAAGTTAGTTTATTATGTATGATCAGCCTTGTCGCCGATCTGAGCAATTGGAAATGATTACATGAATCCCAATCGACTCAAGCTGTCTACCGCTGGCGGAGCGAAGGAGAAAATTGTCAAAGATACCACGATCACGCCAGAGAAATCGGTTGATCATATGGGCGGATGGCTGGAGTGTTTGCGTACGCGCAATCGACCCAGCGCAGACATTCAGTATGGCCACCAACACGCCATCGCTACCATCATGGCCGCCGCCGCGCTGGATACGGGTCAACGGCACACATACGACCACGACATGCGAGTTATATCGGCAGGGTGAACGATTTTCTTACTCCCACCCTTCATTACCGACCATGAAATTCAAATCTAGTTTGCATTGAATTGACAACCCTACCAGCTACTTCGTCATAGTCAAACGCTATGGTACCTATTCATTGGAGGTCTAGCAGCGCATGAATCGTACTAGCCAATTCACACGTCGCACGTTCATCAAATCAGCGGCCATTGCCGTGCCGACGATCGTTTCGCCATCGTCGCTGGGACTGGCCGGAACAGTGAGTCCCAGTAATCGAATCACCTTGGGCTTGGTCGGTTGTGGTCTGCACGGGTCAAGCTGGAACCTCGACCAGGTTTTTCGCAACGACGATTCCGAGGTAATCGCCGTCTGCGATGTCGACCGGGAACGACTCGGCAATGCTAAGGCGAAGGTTGACGCTCACTACACCCGTAAGTTCGGTCGAAGCGATCAGGGATGTACAGTCCATGATGATTTTCGCGACTTGATCAATCGGTCCGACATCGATGCGGTGATCAATTGCACTCCCGATCATTGGCATGTGATTCCTGCAATCATGGCCGCCAAGACAGGCAAAGACGTCATCTGCGAAAAACCGCTTACCCTTACGATTGCCGAAGGTCGGACTCTGTGCAACGTGATCGAGCAGACGGGCAGAATTTTTCAGACGGCGTCGGAAAACCGTTCACTGGATACGTACATTCGTCTATGTGAGTTGGTCCGCAACGGTCGGATTGGCAAGCTTCAACACATCCGCGTCACTTTACCACAAGGAAACGAGAGTCGAGGTGCAAACTTCAATCTAACCGACGTTTGCTCGCCGCCCGAGGGTTTTAACTACGAGATGTGGCAGGGGCAAGCGCCGTTGTCGCCTTACTGTCCGGCCCGATGTCATGGCAGTTTTCGTTGGAATCTCGCCTATTCAGGCGGCCGGCTGACCGATTGGGGGGCACACCTGATCGACTTGGCGCAATGGGCCAACGACACGGAAACAACCGGACCAATTGAAGTCGTGGGGACCGGCACATTTCCGCCTCGCGAAGCGCTGCGAAACACAGCGACCGATTTCGATATCGATTACAAGTATGCCAATGGGGTAACGCTAAACGTTTCTAGCAGCCAGCCTGGTATCCGTTTCGAGGGGAGCGAAGGCTGGGTCGGTTGCGAAGGTTGGCGAGCGACTTTGACGGCAAGTGACGACAAGATCCTGGCTTCAAACATTGGCCCTGATGAAATTCAGTTGCACCGTCCCCGCATTGTGATCGCACGCGAGGACGGTGGCAAGGGTGGAGAGCATCGCAACTTTATCGATTGCGTCAAGTCGCGTGAGCCGTGTTATGCGCCAGCGGAGACTGGGCACCGCACGATCTCGATTGCCCACATCGGCAACATTGCTCTGCTGTTAGGCCGTAAATTGAAGTGGGATCCCAGTGCTGAACGCTTCGACAACGACGCGGCTAATCAGATGTTGAGTCGCCGCCAACGCGAACCGTGGACGATCGAGAACATCGATTCGTGGATCTGATGTGGCTTCAAGTACCTACGTGACCGGACCGAAAGGGACAAAGCAATGATCGTGAGATCAGCAGTGCTGGCGGAGGTGATGTCGAAAACCTTGCGTGCGAACCCTCAGCCGGGGAAGCATCCGAAAAGATGGAGATAAAGATAATGTACGCCAGAGCCCAGTTGATTCTCGTTGCGGGTCTGTGCCTTGCGTTTGCTGCCACTCGCTCTATCGTGTGGGCCGACGTCCCCGATGGCCAAGCTCAACATGCCGGCATACTCGAGTCGATGCTTGCTGGGCCTTTGGCAGAATGCGACGAAATCGTTTTTGCAAATCGAATCTCAGGAGACGACCACTGGTATGTCAACTTCGGCTACTACTGTAACGCACCGGAACGAGCAGGTTACGGCGAAGGTGGGCAATTATGTCGACTCAATCTTCGCACGCACAAATTGCAGCTACTGCTTGACGATCCTGAGGGCGGAGTGCGTGATCCTCAAGTACACTACGACGGACAAAAAATTCTCTTCTCCTATCGAGCAGGCGGCAGCAAGACATTTCATCTCTACGAAATCAACATCGATGGCACTGGCCTGCAACAACTCACCGACGGGCCTGACGACGACATCGAACCGACCTACCTACCCGACGGCGGCATCATGTTCTGTTCGAGTCGCTGCCAACGAGTTGTGAACTGTTGGATCAGTCGCGTGGCAACATTGTATCGCTGTGATGCCGATGGCCAGAACGTCCGCATGATTTCGAGTAACAACGATCACGACAACACCCCCTGGGTCTTACCCGACGGACGGGTGCTTTACATGCGCTGGGAATATGTGGACCGTAGCCAAGTTCACTTCCATCACCTCTGGACCGTCAATCCCGACGGCACTGGGCAGATGGTATGGTATGGCAATGAGCATGGTGGCGTGGCGATGCTCGACGCCAAACCGATCCCCGGTAGCAACAAAGTGGTTGCCTCGTTTTCGCCCGGTCATGGGCGAGCCGAACACATGGGGCATGTCACGATCGTCGACCCCAGCGCAGGACCCGATGTCCAAACGACCGTGCGCCAGGTGAGTAAGGCAGATGAAATGTTTCGCGATCCCTACGCAATCAGCGATGACTGCTTTCTGGTAGCCAACGACCATGGCATCTTGGTGATGGACGGCGCGGGGAACACCGAGCTGGTGTACCAGCTACCCGAGGAAGATCGACCGATGGAGTGCCACGAACCTCGATTGCTTTCCGCCAGGCCACGAGAGTCTGTCATTTCCACGCGGACCAATCTTACCAACGATACTGGCAAGGTTGTCTTGGCAGATATTTACCACGGTCGCAGTATGGAAGGCATCGAGCGTGGCGAAATCAAGAAGTTGCTTGTGCTAGAGCAACTTCCCAAGCCGGTGAACTTCTCCGGCGGACAAGATCCGCTGAGCATTGGCGGAACGTTCACGATGGCCAGGATCCTCGGCACGGTGCCGATCGAGCCAGACGGTTCGGCCTACATGCAGTTGCCCGCTCTACGATCGTTGTTTCTGGTTGCTTTGGACGAGCACGATTTGTCGGTCCGGCGGATGCAGAGTTTCGTGACGCTCCAACCGGGCGAAACGCTCAGTTGCGTGGGCTGCCACGAACAACGTTCGCATACGCCACACCATCATGCCGAATTGTTGGCACTCGAGCGAGCGCCAAGCCAAATCCAGCCGATTAAAGATGTGCCTGAGGTACTCGATTTTCCCCGTGATATCCAGCCAATCTTGAACGCGCACTGCGTTGAGTGTCACAACCCCGACCGCTGGGAAGGTCGCGTCGATCTGACCGGCAATCATACACCCGTCTACTCCATCAGCTATTGGGCGATGATCAAACATGGTTTGGTTGCCGACGGTCGCAATAAGCCTTATTCGCAACAAGCCGCACGTTCAATCGGCAGCTCAGCGAGTCGGCTAATGTCGCTTGTCGACGGTAGCCATCACGGTGCCACACTCACTGATCAGCAACGCAAAACTATCCGGCTCTGGATTGAAACGAGTGCCACATACCCGGGCACCTACGCCGCTCTCGGCAGTGGTGTGTATCCGGTCGAACTGCCACTAGCAACGATGCGCAAACGATGCAGTAGTTGTCATTCCGTCAAGCCAATCGAGCGCCCTCACATCCACTATACCAATTTCCACGTCCACTTTGGCCCGCCCGATGGCGGTGTGCCGGGCTATCTGGCCAACGCACCGTGGCAAAATCCGATCGTGCCGCAGTCCTACTGCAATCTCACCTGCCCCGAAAAGTCAATCCTACTGCGGGCGCCGCTTTCGGCTACGTCAGGAGGTCTTGGCCTCTGCAAGGGAAATGTATTTGCTGATACCAACGATCCCGATTACCAAGCACTGCTTGAGACCATTGTCACCGCGAGCAAACAACTCGAGCAAGGTAAACGTTTTGACATGCCGGGCTTCCGGCCAAATCAGCATTACGTTCGCGAGATGCAACGATTTGGTGCGTTGCGTGCTGACCTGGGACCGAATGACCCAGTCGACATGTACCAAGCCGACGAAACCTACTGGCGTTCATTCTGGCATCGCCCGTAGTCCACCGGTGGCAGGTTGCGATACCAGGTGAAATATAATAACGCGCCAGCCACGCCTGCCGTGACTAGCCAGCCGGCAGCCTGCCCATGCCAATGACCGACCAAATACATTGGCCCCAAATAACAGCCCAAGATCATCGTGCTCGACA
>JBDOMT010000251.1:7070-13839 GCA_039831705.1 Pirellulales bacterium
CGGCCGGATCAGCAAGTTCGGCTGCGTTCAGCTCGCATTTAACGCGGATTGGGCCCCACCACCCGAACGGTCGCACGCTTGCATAGAACGTTGTCAGCACCTGTTCCTCGGTGGGACGTGTCAGCCATGTTCCCGTCAAGGTGGCTACGAGCGAAATGGCGCAGAGAGCCGGGAAGGTAACATAGAGCGGCGGCTCATTCTCTCCAAAGAGTGTCATTAATAAGATCGGCACTGCTCCCACCAAGCCAGCTATCGTGCCTGCCGAATAGCCCCAACCGTTCAACCGCCACCAATACCAGCGCAGTACATTCGGAACCACGAAGGCGGCACCCAGCGCGATCATCAGCCAGTCCCATATTTGGCGAATCGAATCGGAGAGAAAACCGATGCCCGTGCCGACAACGACAACCATCACGGTCGCCACATAACTGGCCCGCACCAATGAAGCCTGATTGGTCTTCCCTGCAAGAGGTTGCCAAAGGTCGCGCACAATGTACGCCGCTGCCGCATTCGCCGTGGCACTGAACGTCGACATAAAAGCCGCCAGCAACCCGGCGATCACCAGACCCCGTAGCCCGGCGGGTAGATATTCCTGCAAGACCATGGGCATCACTTTTTCCGGATCCCCCGAAGCCTCCAGTCCTGTCAGCGCTAGCAGTGCGATGCCCATGCACATCGCCCATCGCACCACCAGAAAGCCACTCCAAGCAGCGCCGAGTTTCGCCGCCTCACGCGGATTTCGAGCGGCCAGAAACGCCTGGAAGTCGGTCATCTGACCGGGGCCACCCAGATTCAACAAAAATCCTTTCAGAACCCAAACGATCACCAGCGCGCCAAACAATTCGTATCCCGCGTAATCTTTGGGTAGCGATGCGGCATCGTCGAGTTTCCATTTTGGCGCAAGCGAAGTCCAATCCTCAGGCAACACCTCAGACAACATCACCGGGCTGACCTGATAGTACGCCACACCCGCGATCACCAGACTCGCCACCGTGAGGATCACTGTCTGTATCACGTTGGTCACGACCACCCCGTACAGTCCACCAAGCAATACATACAGGGTCGTAATCGTAAAGATCAATACAGCACAAGCGGTGGCAGCATGCTCGGGTGGTAGACCAAAAGTGATGTAAACCGACGCAAACTTGCCAATACCCTGAAAGGCGTAAGCAATAAATCCCGTAAGCATCACCACGGCCATCACCGTATACGAGATCCGAGCCGTCTTGCCGTCAATCCGATCGCCAAATCGAGTCACCATCCATTCTGCACCAGTCATAACTTCACTACGACGCACCCACTTTCCCATGTACGACATAAAAAATGCCGCCATCAGGAAGCCCCACATCCAGTGGTTCCACATCGACCGCATGCCAAACAGCGTCAGCAGCGTGACAATCCACATCGTGCCCGTGATGTCGAACGTGGATACCGACCCTGACATCGCCAGGGCCAGCCAGTGCATACGGTTGCCGGCCAGGAAATAATTGTCGAGATTCCTGGCGGCCAGCCGACGACACCAAAAGCCGATGCCAATCACCACAGCGAAGTAGATAACAATAACGCAGTAGTCGATGCGAGTCATACGTTTTTTCGGCCAGAAACGTGGTGGTGCTATTCGATCGGTGTCGACATCGAGGGCGGAGCGTCGTCCGGACCACTACCCCAATCACGATTAGGCTTGGCTCCCATCTCCAATACTAGCGAACCGCCGTCGACTAACTCGTCGTGATAGAACCAACACTTAGTGAGCAGCTGGCCATCCAAGGTGGCCGACTGAACGTAACGATTCGTGGCCGAGTTGTTCTTCGCTTCGATCACAAACGTCCCGCCTGGATAGTACTTCGGATCCAACCGGATTGTGATCTTGTCGAATAGCGGGCTACCGATCTCATAGACCGGCCGGACCGCGCCGCCGCCGTCCATTTCAAACAGTCCGATTGCGCTCATGACGAACCAGGCGCCCATCTGCCCTTGATCTTCATCGCCTGGCCAACCGTTGCTTGGCAGGTCACCATAATAGTTGACCATCAATTCCCGCACCCAATGCTGCGTCTTCCAAGGTTGACCTGAATAATTGAACAAATAGGCTGCCTGCATGTTGGGTTGATTGCCGTGATTGATTGGGTAATGCGCAAACAGGTCGCCTGTGGCGTTGAAGTTGCTTTTGCTCGATTTGACGAATCCTTCCTCTAGCCGACGATTAAACTCTTCAACTCCCATCAAAGCAACCAGCCCGCCAACATCGTGCGGCACAAACCAGGTGTACTGCCAGGCATTGCCCTCGATGAATCCCATGCCTACCCAAGAGTCATGTCGTTGCTGGTCGCCATATTTACTCTTGGAGTCAGCCCACTCGCCACTGGCAAGCTTTGGTCGGACGTATCCTGTCTCAGAGTCAAACACCTTTTTGTAGTTGTAAGCTCGACGGGTAAACTCTTCGTAGTCCTCCTGCTTGTCGAGTGCCCGGGCCATCTGCGCCACGTTCCAATCGTCAAAGGCATACTCCAACGTGTTCGATACCGGTCCCTCGTCCTTCGTGCCAAAGTGGTGCTTCGTTGTGCCCTTGCCGTGTGGCACATAGCCCAGCTGCATGTAGGGCTCCAACTGTCGATTCCCCACGAGGCCGCCGCCCGGGTGCGCGCGGCCGGGTGTCGTCTGCACGTGCCGAATCGCTTCGTACGCCTTTTCAACATCAAAATTGCGGATTCCCTTTTGAAACACGCTATTGATCAGCGCGACTTCGTGAGAAGCGACCATGATGCTGGAGTACTCGACTGCAGTCGGTCCCTTGGGAAGCCAGCCACCGCGATCATAAATCTCCAGCAGCGATCCCACCCACTGGTTGGCGTATTCTGGCGTTGCCAGCGCCCATAGTTGGTTCAAGTTCCAAAACGTATTCCAAAACGCATCGCAACCAAAGATAGCCGCGTCGGGGGCGTCAAGCTGGCAGACCTGCTCGTTCATATCAACGTACTTACCATTAACGTCGTTCCAAATCGTCCGCGCGGCGTAGGAACGATAGAAATTCGTATAGAACTTGATTCGATTCTGCTCTGTGCCACCTTCTACTTTCACGGTACTAAGCAGCTCGTTCCAGGTATTTCGGGCATGTTCGCGGGCAGCATCAAAGTCCCAGCCAAACGGTTTCATCTCCGTGTTCAGATTCAGTCGTGCCTGCTCCGCGCTCACCAGCGATATGCCGGTCTTCACCTTGATTACTTCACCAGCCTGCGTCTTGTAGTTGACGAAACAACCGACATCCTCTTTGCCGTGCACCTCGTACGTGTCGCTTTGGATATCTTCGTTCTCCCAGACGCCAAACGTCTCAAATGGCTTGCTGAACTGAATCACAAAGTGCAACACATATTCATTCTGCAAACTCGAAAACCCATCGTACGTACGTTGCTTCGAGAAGCCTTCGATTTCGCGATCGTTGACCTTGCGGAAGTGCGCCCACTGCAAATCATAGTTGAATTCTGCCGGAAACTTCAGGTCGAATAATATCCTCGCCTGATCCGACTGCGGAAACGTGTAACGCATAAACCCTGCCCGGGTCGTGGTCGTCAGTTCCGCTCGAATGCCGTAGTCGGAGAGCGTAACGGCGTAGTATCCTGGCGAAGCAACTTCTGAGATGTGACTGAAACGCGAACGATATCCAGCGTCTGGATCTTCTTCCGTACCCGGTTGGGTGGCCAACTCGCCCACCGTTGGCATTGTCAACAGACCGCCCACGATCCAAGAATGGATGTGACTGAAGCCCATGATGTTTTCGATATTGTATTCATACCCACCCTTCCAAATATGCTTACGATTATCGGGACTGAGTTTCACCATCCCGAACGGCATACTCGGCCCAGGGTAAAGCATCCATCGCGAGTCGGACGTGCCGATCATCGGGTCGACATAGTCGACCGGCTCTTTCAACTCGTCGACTCCCGATTCGCCGACAGAGATTGATCCGCCAGCAAACAACGACCCGATCAACGATATACCTAAAAACTGGCAGAGGACGAGTGGTCCATGAAATCGCATGCTAATCTCCCAACTTCACTTTGTGGTGTGTTACCTGGCAGCTCTTGCTGGTCCATGGCCAAAGCCCATTTTTCCAGGGCAATTGAAACTTCGGTCATTTGTCTCAGCCTTTCATCGTCGTGTGGCAATCACAACGCTTCTCGTGCCGCCAGTGTTGCATCGAACATGGCGACGATGTTCTCAGGACGCACATTCGCCATAATGTTGTGCACCTGCTGAAAAACGAAGCCGCCGCCGGGGCTGAGTGTCTCAATCTGCTGTCGCACATGTGCCGTTACCTCCTGCGGCGTACCTGTCGATAACACATGCTGCGTATCACAGCCACCTCCCCAAAATGTCAGCCGATCGCCGAAGTCGTGCTTAAGCGCTGCGCTGTCCATTCCCCGACAGGAAATCTGTACCGGATTGATCGCGTCGAGCCCGGCATCGATCAGATGTTCCAACAATTCATACACGCCGCCGCAACAGTGCAGCATTACCCGCACGTCGGCTAGCTCCTTCGCCCGCCGCCACATCGCCGCGTGACGCGGTTTGAAAAACTCGACATACATCGCAGGCGAAATTTGGGGGCCAGACTGCATTCCCAAATCGTCTCCAAACAACACAATGTCGATTGAATCGCCCACGGCAGCCAGAAACCGTTCGAGGTTTGCCAGATGCATTTCGACGATGCGATCGAGAAATGCATGGGCACGCTGCGGATCTCCCGCCAGCAGCATGAAAAAGTTGTCGTTGCGATACAGAAATTGCCCCATCTCCAGCAGATTTCCACCAAACAAGCCGAGGATCGCGCGATCGGTCTGCTGCCTCAGCTTTAGGGCACCTGCGCGCAGTCGCTCGTCCCCTCTGTCTCCCTCGACCAACGGCCCTGGCGGCGATGCGATGCTGGTCCACATACTTTCCTGCAGCGCTTCGTCAATCGCGTCTAAATCGTCGTGCTCAGCTAACGGGTAATAGGTCTGCTCAAAGTACAATGCCCCGTCAGGCATTTCAGCAATCACTCGTCCCTCCTTCGACCGAATCACCCAACGACCCGCTGCTCGTTCTGGTTCAATCCAACTCGACAACTGACACGCAGTACCATCTGGCAACACCCAATCCCGCCAGTCCGAGTCGTTTAGCGCGAACCCGCGTCCGAGTTCAATAGTGTCGACACCGAATCGTTCGAGCACGTCGTCGTCCACGATAGCCAACTGCTGCTGCACGTCGTACACCCGAATCGGCTTCTTCTCCAAGCCGAGATGATCTCGCAACTTCGCGTAGGCAATCGCCGCAATCCCTGAAGAGCGGTGCCCAGACAGATCAACCGGTATCTGGTCGGGCTGCTCATGAGCCAGTGCCGTCAGCACACGTTGCCTGGGAGTCATGCTGCTCACCTATGTTGTAAAATGTATTTTGTTGCGAATAGCATCGATTCACTGTTCTAGTAGATAGGCAATCAAATCCGTAAGTTCCGCTTCCGACATGGATGCTTCGAGTGCCTCAGGCATTAGCGACTGATTGGTTTGCTGGCGCTCTTCGACGTCTTGCAGTGCGAGCTGATGTTGATCTCCGTCGGAGGTGGTGATTGTCAACTTACCGTTATGCTCGCTCACCTTTCCCGTGATGCTAATACCGTCGACAGTCAAGATAAGCTCCGTCATAAATCCGGTCTTGATCACTCGACTTGGGTAGAGAACCGAATCGACGATATATTCTAGCCCGTTCGTTTTAGCGACACGATTCAAACTAGGCCCCAACGACGTATCTCCATCTTTAGCGAGATGGCAGCGGCTACACACACCACGGCGAAACGCCAGTCGACCCAGCAGCGGGTTTCCATCGGACGCATGGGCCAACAATCGGCCCCTCAAAGCAGTCCGTTTGTCCTCGCTGCCAATGGAAGATTCGGCCGTTGAAGCAGACGACGAAATCACCTGCTGCACAAAACGTAGCTCATTCGCCATCGGCTCGCCAAGGGCAGTGATTTCTGCGCTGGCCAATTCAAGCATCTCCATCGCTACGGCGTGCCCCGCATACTTCTGAACGCTCCGCAACGCAGCCAGGACGATTTGAGGGGACTCAGAACGCAACAAATCGAGCCATGAAGTACTGCAACGTGCCTCGATCTGAACCAGACTCGCTATCGCGTCAATCCGACTCTCCATGGCTAGCGTCTCGTCACCTGCCAGCTTCCAGCAGAGCGTGCCAAAGCGGCTGTCGCTAAGCGCACCTGTCACGAGCGTACGATGCGCCGCCTCGCGAACTTCGGCGTTGGTGTCTCTGGCCAAAGATCCCACGATGGAAAATGCGCTGGGAGCGGATGTGTCGAGCACAGCTATTTTCAAGGCGCCAACTTTGTTGGCTATTGATGCAGTCGAAATATCAAAGCCGACATTTCTCAACAGCCGCTCGACTGCCTTGCCAAGTACCTCGGGCGTCATGGGGATTTCAAGATGACGAAGAATTGCCAATCCACAAGCAAACTCCGCAACTGATACGTCTCGATTTAGTTGAGCAGTTACAGGTGATATCAATGTCTGATCTGGCCAGCGTTCACCGATGGCCAACAGTTCCAACAGCGCGATCTGGCCAGGCTCAGCAATACGACGGGCAAGCACGCCCAACGCCGCATCTGAGCCTTGGTGAAACGCCTCGTCCAGGGCAATCAGACCTGCCAGACGCAAAGCCGGACCGTGGTCCTTCAGCAGCAATTCGGAATCGCTCGCTCTCCCATCCCGCGCCACCGCCAGCG
>JBDOMT010000172.1:0-13837 GCA_039831705.1 Pirellulales bacterium
GGTTACCTCCGATAGGACCCGCAGGGGACTTCCACCCCCAATCTCTTCACCATGCCCAACGCACCCGTTCGGGCTACGCCCTCACTCCAGCCGGCAAGCTGCCTTACCCCGACTCTCTCACTCAGGTTGGTACATAAACTGGGGGTAAGCCAGGGGCAAAAATGAGTAAAGCCATGTTTGCAAGCGGTCCTTGCCCACGTGGACGATATCCTACCCAATCTATCCGAGGAAACCAATAATGACAGCCGTCAGATGCCCCCAGAAAGGTTTCAAGGACACAACTCCTACCTGAACACCTCCAGGTATCGGAGGGTCTTAGAAATGATTCGCTTCAGAGATGACCCCCAGTTGGAGACTAGCAGTCGGCCAGTAACAACCGACCCGAGCCCGATGGAGGTCTGAGAGCGGTGTCTGGTGATTCAATCCCGGTGGAGGGACTCGATCCGTGAAGATTGGCCAGTTGGGAAACAGCGGCAGCGGTGGGAGGTGGTGGAGATGTTCGAGTGTGGGTTGGTGAAAGGGTGATACTCTCGTGACCCTGCGAGAGCATGGGAAAAGATTGATGACAAAAATCACAATACTTTTTTTAGTTAGGTGCTTGCCGGGAGTGCTGAGCTATGTTACGGTAAGGGCGTAATAAGATAGTCACGGTCTCCTCCTGTTTGTTGCACTCTTATCGTAACATAGGAATAGTCGAATGACACGGCTCAGTGCTGTTAGGAAGCGAGTCAGGGTCGGTACCTGTCAGGTGCCGAAGTCTCAGCATGCAAGATGGAAAAGCATGGGTCGCCCTTTGTCTCACAAGTATCGCTACTTTGAAGTGAAGCTCGAGGGCGGTGATTGGGAGGAGGTTAGGCTAGGCCTTCGTCGAGGCACTTTTGATAGTGAGTTGCGCGAAGTGCAGCCATCCGAATTACTCTCTACGTGTGACCGTTGTGATGTCTTGCTCTTGGGTGGCTCTAAGTATTGCTCGAGAGCTTGTTACATGGCAGCCTATCGTGCGCGCCACCCTAAGCCCAAGGTCGATCATAAGAACATCCGCTGCGGCAGCTGCGGCCATTGGTTCATGCCTCAACGCTCCACAGCAAAGTTCTGTTCTGACCGTTGTCGAGTAGCGGCCAGTCGTGCGAAGTCAGCCATGAACTGACGAAGAAACGCCATAAAAAACAGGGGGGTTAAATAACATGCCACGGATTATCGACGCACATCTTGACTTGTCTTGGTGCGCGTTAGGTTATAACCGCGATTTGACGCAGTCACTGCAGCAGATCAACCATCAGGAGTCCCATCTGCAGGACCATCCGGCCCGCGGTCACGCCACGGTCTCGTTGCCCGAACTGCAGCGAGGCGAAGTAGCGATTTGCCTTGGTACTTTGCTGGTACGTTCTCGAAAAGTGGAATCAAACCTCTCGGGCCCGTTGCGGATTGACCTGGATTACAGCACGCCAGAAATTGCCTATGCGATAGCGCAAGGACAACGCGCCTACTACAGGTTGCTTGCCCAGCAGGGGAAGATACGGTTGATCGAGGACGTCCATACGCTGAAATCGCATTGGCAGTCTTGGGGGCAACCGTCGACCGTATCGCAACCGTTAGGTTTGATACTCGCCATGGAAGGGGCGGATCCGATTATTGCTCCTGCACAACTCTCTGACTGGTACGCAGATGGTTTGCGTGCCTTGAATTTGGTTCATTATGGTACCAACCAGTACGCTGTCGGGACGGGCCACTCTGGCCCTCTGACCGCAGCGGGTCGGCAACTGTTGGCTGAAATGGAGCAGGTCGGAATGGTGCTCGATACAACGCACCTGAGTGATCCGAGCTTTTTTGATGCACTGGATATTTTTTCCGGACCGGTAATCGCTTCGCATCAAAACTGCCGAGCGCTGGTACCCGGTGAACGACAGTTTTCGGACGAGCAGATTTTATTGTTATTGGAGCGCGATGCCGTATTGGGCGTGGCCCTGGATAACTGGATGCTGTTGCCAGGCTGGAAAACGGGGACGACACCACGTGCGGAGGTTACCCTTCAGCTGGTTGCCGACCAAATCGACCATCTCTGCCAGCTTGCCGGAAACCATCATCATGTGGCAATCGGCACAGATCTGGATGGCGGTTTTGGCTCGGAGCAAAGTCCTCAAGAAATAGAATCAATTGCCGACCTGCAACTCCTCGCTCCTATTCTCGAGCAACGTGGCTATACGGCCGATGCGATCAATGCGATTTTTCATGGAAACTGGCTGAAATATTTTCTACAATATTTACCGACAATCGCCTAAAATTGGCTCGTTGGTATGCAATCATACAGCTTGGGGATGGTCATTCCACTAGACTCGACTTGCTGACGTCATGATGGTGTTACTGAAAGGCCACGGACGCAAGAACCTCGATGCAAGACTCTCAGCTAAAAAAACGCACCTCTTATCTGGCCACGGTTCCGCCTCAGGAGATTCTGCCGATTGTCAACAGTCGGTTTGAGTCGAGTGTTCCGGGTATCTTCGTGATTGGCGATGTGACCGGCTTGCCTCTGGTTAAAATTGCTGCGAATCAGGGAGCCGAGGTGATATCCAAGCTGGCCGAGGAAGGCCGCTTTGAAAATACCCAAACAGCGTCGCAGCAGCTCGACCTGGTGATTCTGGGAGCTGGTCCAGCGGGGCTTGCTGCCGCCGTGGAAGCGCAGCAACATGGTTTAAAGTACGTCGTTTTAGAGCGTAATAAAGTTGCCAGCACGGTTCGCAGCTTTCCGCCAGGGAAAATGGTTTATGCAGAGCCACGTTTCATTGCCAATACAAGTGGCCTGGAAACGAATGAAGATTTGGACAAAGACACTTTTCTGCAACGAATCGATCAACTGGTCGACGAGCAAGGGTTGCACATTAAGGAAGATACGGAAGTCATTACGGTGCAGAAACTGGGGCCGCAGCGTTTTGAGGTTCAAACGAAATCAGGGAAGTCATTTCCAACGCGCTACGTTCTGGTAGCTATTGGTCGTCAGGGCCAACCTCGGCTGTTGGAATGTCCGGGAGCAGATCGGGCCGACAAGGTAACGTATCGGTTGCATTCGCCGGACGATTATCAGGGTCAGGAAATTCTAGTCGTCGGTGGCGGCAACTCGGCCATTGAAACGGCCCTCATGTTGATGCAGCATAACCGGGTGACCCTCTCCTATCGGGGTGACAACTTTTACCGAGCGAAAGAAGAAAATCGCCGCTTGCTAAAAAGTGCTCAGGACGAAGGACATTTGACTATCTTAACCAATAGCAACGTCCGCGCGATTCACGATGCCAGCCTGGAGATTGAAGTCGAGGACCAGTTGCAAACGCTTCCCAACGATCATGTCATCGTGCAGATTGGTTCGCTGCCACCGATTGACTTTCTGCGCGGGTTGGGGCTTGAGCTGGATGGACTGTGGACTAAAAGTCGTTTTGCTATGGCGCTGGTGGGTCTTGGCGTGGGTACGTTGATCTACTTTTTCTCAAAATATTTCGTGCTCCGTGTGGAAGGGGCAGGAGCGGGCAAGTTGTGGCTTCCCGGCTTGCAGGAGGTAGCCCACTGGGTGGGGCCTACTTTTGGGAGTTGGCTACTGGTTTTCGGGAGTTGGCTGCCGTTAATGTTCCGTACGGTACTGCCCGTGCTTTGGCTCATTTTATTGGCCGTGAAGTTGATTCATTCCAACATGTTGGCGCGTGGACATACTCCCAGGTGGCGTTTGCCGTTGATGAACGTATGGCTGATCGGAGGTGGATTAGCTTATTGGCTCTATCATATTAGTCCGCATGTGTTTACGTTCGATCCGGCGCAGGCGGGACCAGGCCCCTATTATTTGCCTGGTTTTACCTGGCTTTACACGATCATTCCAACTTATTTTACCAATCTGTATGGTCTCTATTACTTGCTTTATTTTACTGCGATTGGTGTCTTTGGTATTTTCTGGGCCTATCGCAGTGGACACTGGTTGGTCTGGCGCCGCAATTTGATTTTGATCGCTACCCAATGGACTTTGTGGTGGGGAATTCCTACCTTCTTGGCGGTAACTCTGGGCCGCAACGCTTGGACCCCCTTGATCTCGCGTTCGCTCAATGCGTGGCCGCTCAACATGGGCGCATTTCAATTGTCGCCGGCCGTGGGTTCTGGCGATCCAGCCTGGTGGCACACGGTTGCTGTGGTAGGAGTGGTATGGGCAACATTGCTTACGTTTGTTGTGATACCGTTAATGACTTTACGCTGGGGTAAAATTTACTGCTCCTACATCTGTTCCTGTGGTGCGTTGGCGGAGACGGTGGGCAATGGATTTCGGCACCGTGGACCGAAGGGAGATTTGCCACGAAAGTGGGAGCGAGCAGGGTTCGTATTCATCGGCCTGGCCAGCCTGGCGACCATTGCCGACCTCTATGGCTACCAGGGGCCCCTGGGCTATTACAACCTCTGGATCGGAACGGCCCTGGCAGGCGCAGTGGCCATTGGCCTGTACCCATTTCTAGGTCAACGAATCTGGTGCCGCATGTGGTGCCCGTTGGCGTTTTGGATGAATTTTTGGGGCCGTTGGTCGAAATTTAAAATTACCCCGGAAAAAGGCAAATGCATCGATTGCAACGTGTGCAACCAATATTGCCAAATGGGAATTGATATCAAGTCACGTGCCCTGCAGGGCAAACCGGTTACGCTGATAGATTCCCCCTGCGTCGCATGCGCCGAATGCGTAGTCCGTTGTCCGATGGAAATCTTGCATTTGGGAGAATGGCCTAGCCCGGACAGCAGAGCATGAAGCATAAAAGACGAGGAGCGTAGGAGGGCAGGGTCTGTAAGGGGTAAGGGTTGAGAGACTAGAGTTGAGAGTAAAGAGAACAATGTGAAAATCACAATATGCACCGTGCCATGACTGGCGATAGCCACTCAGGCAAACGAATCTTTTCAGTACTTAGTGTATTAAATACAATCCAGACCCTACACGGGAATTCCCAGGTCATCTGAAAAGTTTGGCTTGACGTAATAATCGCGTAAGCCGAAAACTTGTGCCTGACCCCTTTCTAATAACCATCACCCTTGAATGTACGATCATGTCGAAAAAAGAACCTAGCTATTACGGCGCATTTTTTTGGGTGGCGGCCGTTTCCTTTGTGGTACCCCTGTTTGTCGCTGCTCGGGGATTTTATGAATTGCCGGTGGCGAGTAAGCCGACTCCACGGCCAGATGCCTCGGGAGTGGACCATGCGCTGTGGGATTACTTGCTCAAGACGTATACCGATCATGGTCAGGTCGATTACGACGGCTTGTCCCGTGACTATCTGTTTCCTACTTACTTGCGGCAATTGGCAGAAGCAGACCCCACTCGTCTTTCCACTGCAGCGGACAACTTGGCCCTGCTTTGTAACGCTTACAACGCGATGGTCATCGATGGAGTCATTACCCATAAAATTCACGATTCGGTGATGAACTACCATTTCGATGGCCAAGAGTTTTTTGATATCCCCGAGCACATCTTTGCCGGACGTACGGTCAGTCTCAATCATCTGGAGCACGAAGAGATTCGTAAGCGGTTCCGTGAGCCCAGGATCCATGTGGCACTCGTGTGCGCGGCAAAAAGCTGTCCACCGTTGCGGGCAGAGGCTTATGTCGGCAGACGGCTGGCAAGTCAACTGGAAGACCAGAGTCGGCTATTTGCCAACCGCCAACAATTCGTCCACTTGGATGTCGATTCGGATAGCCTTCAACTCAGCCCCCTGTTGCAATGGTACGGGGACGATTGGCAAGACCTGGGAGGCTATTTGCCATGGCTGGCTGGTTTGGTCAACGACAAGTCGTTAAAAAATGCTCTGCAGCGGGCCACCAGAGACGAAATCAAGATTAGCTGGTCTGATTACGACTGGACACTCAATGCGCAGGAAAATTCGGCAACCGGTGCAGCGGTTCATAAAAAGAGCGGAGGCTTCGGTTCCGGTTCGGTCCCGAACGAGTAATGTTATTGGTTTTTCACCGAATTTAGTGGTTGCAGTTGTTCAGCGGTAAGATTCTTCAATCGTAGACCAAAACTTGTTTTGGTGCCCAAGTTTATGAAATATCCGGGCTAACGGTAGCGATGCAGCATTGGCGCTCGGCATCCGCTACAGCAATAGTTCGGCTGTCCCTCACTGCCGCGGTCCCTCACTGCCGCGACACAGTTTGCAGAAAGAAGGCTTTCTTCTCATCGGGAAGAGTGAACTCAAAGCCGCAGGAGCGGAAGAACGTTTCCGCAGAACTGATGGCCATCACTTCCATGATTTGTTCTTGGCGAGCCCGCTGCAGGCATGCTTCGACCAGTAAGCGACCCACGCCTCGTCCTTGCTGGTCTGGGGCTACGACTAAGGCGCGAATCTCGGCCAGTTTTTGCGAGTAAATTTCCAAAGTTGCAAAACCAATCAGGCAGTCTGCGGCAATCGCCACGAAGCCATTGGACAACAGTGAGTCCAGTTCATCGATGGTTCGCGGCAACAATTTTTTCTTTTCGACATACGGTTTGAGCAGACTCAGCACGGCGTCTTGGTCGTAATTGGTGACCGGACGCACCAAGATAGGGTTGGTTTCTTGGGTCATGAGACGAGTGAATTCGTGATGGGGGATGATAGGCTGTCAACAGCTAATGAATCGTAACACTGTCTATTGTACGTAGAGTACGCCTGAAAGGGGAGGGCACAAAATTCGGAGTGTACATTCACCAGTAGTGAGAAATACTGGAAGTGAGCACACAGAAAAACAATCCGCCTCGACTAGCTAGCGTCAAACGGTCGAACTCTATGAATTCGTGTCATCTAGTTTTTGCATCGAGTCGGGTTGACTCCCGAATTCTTGCAAACGAACTTTAGTGCTGTAAAAACGTCACTAAATCGGCCAATTGTTGTACAGTCATATTTTTCTCGAAACCTTCCGGCATTAGCGAACGACCGGAGTTCTGCATCTCGACGATTTCGCTACGCGTCACCACAGTCAACTCTTTGCCGTCCTGCAAGGTCAGGCTGTTCGGCGATTCCGCATGAATCATGCCGGTGACGATTCGCCCATCGTCGGTCGCAATTACAAAATTCAAAAAACGGGGGTCGACCAGACGGTTCGGGTTGAGGATGTCGTTGAGCAATTCGGCCTTGGTTCGGGTTCGCAGTTTTCCCAGACCTGGCCCCACATCGACTTTTCCCGGACTAAGGTGCAAAATGCCTTCGGTCTCGGTCCGGCGGTTGTGACAGTTGGCGCAGTTGTGCAAAAACAGTTGCCGTCCTCTGTCGACGTCTCCATTCAGGGATGTCACCTGTGCCGTGACCGTTTCGATGATATTCTTCCGGTCGGCCGGAGTCTGGATTTCCAGTAGCTTCTCAGCTCGCTTCCGCACGGCCGCGGAAGGGAAACGAAGAACTTGATCGCGGCGGGTGAGTCCCAGTTCGCTGTTGCGGATTTTTCCCGCTTCTATGGCATCGAGCAGGTCGTTGATGCGATCCTCACGTGACACCAGAGATGCCAGAATCTCTTCGCGGACGGGTGCTGTGTAAGTTGACCAGCCGTCGAGCAAAATGTTGGTGGTTCGCTGGTCCACAATGGCGGACAAGGCTCGGACTGCAGCCCGCTGCACCCCTTGCGTTTCCTGAGGCCGCAACAAGTCTGTGAGATATGGTATTACCTCAGTTGTGGGAGCCAACGCGAGCAGACCGATCGCTTCGACTCTTTCCGTCTCCTGCCGATCCATTGCGGTGGCAACCTCGATCATCTGCTTCGACCAGGATGCAAGTACGGCCGTGACGTTTGCTGTTTTCGTCAGCGGTTCCAGATCGATTCCCGCACGATGCAGTCGGCTTACCAGTGGCGTGAGAGTTGCCAACTGCCATGTGGCCGGTTTCGCTGGCGCATTGCCGGCCACCACAGTGAGCAGCCGCACGATCTGTTGCTCTGACTGGCGGGTGCCAACGGCATCGGCGAGCATCCTCACAATCGGGATTGCCTCCTGCCCGGGAGATTTGAGGAAGTCGCCCGATTGATCGTGCAAGAGAGCGATCAAATCAACCTCGGCATCGGCAACCGAACTCAATATGGCCGATCGAAACCAACGATCGCTCCCGTCGCGAACGGTCAATCCGGCCAAGGCACTTAGAGCATTTGCACGCATTTCGCGATTTGCGACCAGCTCCCCCAGTGTAAAAGCTGCCTGGAATCGGACCCGCACGTGTTCGTCTTCGGCACACTGCAGGACCGTCTCCGCCAGCAGCGGTGATGTGTTCACTCTCTTTTCGGCCAGGCGAAGTGCCTGTTCACGGACCTCTGGCTGCGGGTCGTTCAGGGCCGACAGTACCAATCGGGCATTAAGGGCACCAAGCCCCTCCAGCGTCCACAAGGCATGCAGTCGCGTCTTCGCGATGGTTGAGTTTTGCGCGAGTTGTTCGAGAGGAGCGACGGCTGTGCGGTCCTGTCGGTCGACCAGTAACCGCTGTGCCGTCACGCGCCACCAAGCGTTCTCGTTCTCCAACAAGGCGACGAGTTCCGAAATGCCGGCCGAACTCAGTTGCGGACGGGGACTCCGCGGGGACGATTCATGCACGATGCGGTAAATGCGCCCTCGATCGTCTCCTGCCCGAAAGTCGAGCTCTTTTTGCAACTCGACAGGAATTCCGAACGGATGTTCAATCACCGGTCGATAAAAGTCGGCGATGTAGAGCGCCCCGTCCGGCCCTTCAAGCAGATTCACTGGTCGAAACCAATTATCGCTGGAAACCAGAAAATCGCGGTCCTGTTCGGAATCAGCGCGACGGGCGACGAAGCTGACGCCTTTCTGAGACAGGATGTCGCGATGAATCAAATTATGCAGCGGTTCACAGCAGAATGAGTTGCCGCGATACTCCGGCGGAAAAGTGTTACCGCGATGGATTGTCAAACCACAGGCCGTTGTGGAGTAACCGGCGTGATGGAACTCGTTAAAGCGCGGCTCGATCTTGCTGATTGGATAAACGCGGGCCAGCATGCCGTGGTCGGAAATGCTTTCGCTGACCTGGGGAATTGCTAGTTCAGGGTTGCGCTGCAGATAGTGTCGTTGCAGTACAGGGTGGTAAATGTGGTTGAAGTTGCTGCTGAGAAAGCGGTTATTCCAGTCGTCCAGCGCCATGGCAAACTGAGAGCGGCCTGACACGAGTTCCAAAGCATGGGTGTCAGGACGAAATCGAAAGTCGCTGCCATTGCTGGGAAGTGTCTTGGCGTCTGCCGGCGCCGCAGGACGAATGTCGCCGTAACTGTTGGCTGCGTAAATCCAATTGTCGATGCCGTAAGTAAGCCCGTTGGCACGATGCTGCGGGTTGATTTCCTTGAATCCCGTGTAAAGAACTTTGCGCACATCCGCCTTTCCGTCGCCGTCGGTGTCCTTGAAAAACAGGATGTCCGGAGCGGCAGCTACCAGCACTCCCTGCTTCCAGGCCATCACGCCGACAGGAAATTTCAAACCGTCTACGAAGACGGTGCTTGAGTCGATGCGGCCGTCTCCGTCGGTGTCTTCGAGCAGGCGTACGCGACCGGCGGGGCCGCCTGCACCCATGGGATAATCGCGCATTTCGATTACATACAACCGGCCGTCTTCGTCGAATGACATCGCCACCGGGTCGAGCACGTCCGGTTCAGCTGCGACCAGTTCCATCCGAAAACCGTCGGGCAACCGAAAGGTTTGTAAAGCCTCCTGCGGGGCAAACGGGCCGGTGTACTCTTTCGGTTCGGCACCCTGAAGTGGGAAAGTTGTTGTGCAAACGCCGAAACATGCCATTGCGACAAAAAGTGACCGTGATGCAAAGCCCATTAGTATTCCATGGCGACTACGAATTCGAGAGATGTGCGGTGACATGGTCAGTTGATTCCTCGTGTTGTGATGCAAATTTGGTGCCCGCTGCTTAAGAAATGAGTCTCCTTCGGGATCAATACTCAAATCGCCATAAGAGGAATTGCCATTCTCATGGAGAATGTTCCCAGGAGCATGACGATAGCTTATCATATATTACTACTTGGAGATCGAGGTAGAAGACCTGTGTTGAAATATCGATTAGCAAGCCGGAGACGAGAAACATGACGCGAAAGTCAATCTCATCCGTGCTGCGAAAGGACATCCAGCGGCGGCGCTTTCTCAAGTCGGGATTAGAGTTCGTTGCTTTTGGCGGCTTGATGCGCGGCGTTCCTTTGATTGCAGCGCCACCGGAGAAAGACCTGACAGTGACGAAGATTGATCGTGTCACTGTGAAGGTTCCCTTTCGACCCACTCCGAGCCGGAATATGGCGCGTGAACTGCCCCACTGGGAATACTCCGAGATCTGCACCGTGCATTTGCAAAGTGGTCATCAAGGCCACGGCGAAACGCTGCTGTACTACACGTGGAGTGTAACGTCCGATGAAGACGTCGAGCAAGCCCTCAATAAAAATGCGGCCACGCTGATGTGGGACGATTCACTGGGAGCAGGGTTGCAGATGGCGCTATTCGACGCCGTGGCCCGCGCGTGTGATGTGCCGATCCACCGCTTGCTAGGGTCCCAGGTGCACGACCGTACTCCTCTTTCCTGGTGGAATATTGACACCTATCCCGAAGACATGGCGTCAGAGTGCAAGGAAGCTTACCGGCAGGGCTACCTTGCCTACAAAACCAAAGGGCGACCCTGGTTCGATATCTACGAACAAATGGATCTGGCGGTCAAAGAAGTCCCAAGTGAATTTAAGATCGACATGGACTTCAATGACACACTCCTCAATGCCGAACGTGGCATGCAGATCGTCAAGGATTTGGCCAAATATCCACAGACGGATAATTACGAGACGCCTATCCCACAGGGCGACATTCCTGGCAATCAAGCGCTTCGAAAAGCAACACGAGTCAAGCTTGCGATGCACTACGGAACTCCCGCGCCCAAGATTGCGATCAAGGAAGAAGTCTGTGACGGGTTCGTGATTGGTGGCGGTGCGTCTGAGTTACTTCGGTCAGCCCATGTGGCGGCCATGGCGAACATGCCGTTCTGGTTGCAACTGGTAGGGACCGGAATCACCGCTGCGTTCTCACTACACTTCGGTGCCGTCACCAGCCATTCGACCTGGCCCGCCGTGAATTGCCACCAGCTTTACACGCATTCATTACTTAAAACACCAATCGTAGTTAAACAGGGCTTCGCGAACATTCCAGATCGACCGGGACTTGGTTATGACATCGACTGGGAAGTGGTCAATCGCTTTCGAGTCGAGAAACCCGAAAGCCGACCAGATCCACCCCGTCTTGTGGAAGTGAGCTGGAAAAACGGTAAGAAAATGTTTTTCAATCATTCCGCTGGCGTGAACTTCGTCTTATCGCCAGCGATGAAGCCGGGCAATGTTCCATACTACGAGCGCGGCGTGAAAACACGATTGCTTACCGATGATGGCTCGGCAGAGTGGCGGGACCTCTATGAGCGATCTCGTAACGCACCGCTCATGATTTGAGATTAGAGAAAGGTATTTGCGAGATGAGATTGCTTCGCTTGCTCCAGATTTGGTCATGGTCGACCGAGAAGGAGCGGTCAAAACAAACGCGATTTCAGATTGCGCAGTTGTCGTTGGTTGATTTCGGAGGGTAAATCGACCGGATCGAATGTCGATGGGGTTACGAACAGTTCGGCCGGTTGATGCAATTCCCTGGCTACAGCCAGTTTTCGCAACATTCGCGAGTCGGTGCGGTTCAAATTATGGTGCTGACATAACTCGCGAAACAGCTTCCAAGGGTCATCACAACGTTGGCTCATGTCGTTACGTTGGCGCCAACGCATCGCTAGCCAAACAATCACGCCAATGGCAGCCATGCCGAATGCAAAGTAGAGTACGTCAGAAAACTGAATGCTCGTGCCTGGGCCGCGCAGTCCATCCCCCAGGCGTCTCCAACGGCTCATTTGAGCCAGTGTGCCCAATGAGGTAGCGAACGGTTCAAAATTGTATTGACAATAGATCATTTCAGGGCTCCCAATGGGTGGTTTTCATTCCCCGGGGGCATGACAGGCATCGGTGGTAAACTGGCCAGACTGGCGCGGGCGGCATTCTGCACTGCCAGGCTTTGATCCTGAGTTGACTCCAGCAAGGCCGCCCGCACTTCGACCCGGTTGCACCCATACAGAACACTGGCTACCGTTGCTCTGACTAGGTGGTCCTTATCGTGCAGTCGCTCAATCAGGGCTCCGGTAATCTGCGGTATCAGTCTCATGGTTTCTGCCATCTCGATCGCCCGTAGTCGGCCAGAACGAGATTTCGATTGCAATTCGACCAACAATTGGGGAACCGCTTGCAGGTCGACTTTCGAAACCAGAGGGCCGGTGCTACGTCGCACATCGTCAGAAAGTGAATCATATCGAGCGAGAAAATTAGCGAACGATAAATCCTGTAGCGACTCTCGTGCTGCTTCCCGGATAATTTCATGGGGTGAGTCAAGCAGTGTCAGCATTTTCGGAAGAGTGTCCGGGATTTGACGATTTTGCATTTGCAAAATGGCAACAGCTTGAACCCGTGGATCGACATCGTCCATGGCTTGGCACAACAGCCGATTGGGCCAATCCCCCTGGATGGAGACTAACGCCTCACAAGCTGCCAAACGCCCTGTGTCGCATCCTTCATGGAGCATGTCTTCCAGGAATTGGAGTAACAATTTTCGTGGGAAATTAGCAGCTTTCACCAGCGGTACGACCTGAGGTCCATATTCCCTGGCAATGGAAGGCAACTTGCCTTTGGTTTGATTTGTCTCGAGATTGAGCCAGGCAAATTTCTCAATTTTATTGAGGTTCTGGCACATTTTTGGTGAAAAGCCAGAATCTACTTGTGCCAGTAATCTTGCCACAAAAACGCTGTCACTTCGACGTGACACCACCTTCGTCACAACCGGAGGTGCTTCGGTTTTTTGCATTAACTCCATCAGTAACCCAATCACGCCTTGGCTGGGATTCTTGGTGAGTGTATGCAAGACCGGTGTAAAGCACGGATGGAGGGGAGCCGCTAAAATCGACTGCAACAGGCTGCTCTTGGGACCCGAAAGAATGACAAAAGCCTCAATGAGTTCCAAGCGATTGTGTTGTCGAAACCGTTCAACACAGCGTTCCAAGTTTTCCAATACATGGCTTTGCATCAGGCTGATTCTACGCCGTGATGGATCATCTTGCGGTGTATGGAGCATATGACTGAGTTGCTGAACTAAACGGCAGACCACTTGAGTCGCCTGGTCCGCACGTGTGCTCTTGGGATTCTCTGCTACCGAGATCAAGGTAGGTATGAGATCAAGTTCTGAAAACTGTTCTACCAGCGTACACGCATTGACAAATAATTGATCGTCCTCGGAAACGATTGCATCTCGAAGAGCCCCGTTAATATGTCCTCGTCCAGCCTTAAGTAGCTGCTGCCTGTCGGCAGTGAGGAGATCAAACTTTCGAAGGACCGCCAGATGCCCCTGTTTGCTGCGACGATGTATCAGGGCTTGGATTGCCCCTTCCAGTATGGTTGAGTCTTTTTGTTCTAAAGCAGCGATGAGTGTTTCCACCGCGGCTTCGTTGGGACTGGCGGCCAGTATTTCCAGGGTTTGTTCCAATGGCGCAGTCACGACAACAATTCCTTATATTATTCCTAATGATCCTATTAAACGTAGGCCATGTTTTCGTCCGGGAGGCCAGGAGCGTAAATATTCCTATTGAAAGGAAGAACATCCACCGAGAGAGAAAATTTAGCGGTTGCATCCAGGCTCAACGGAGGCGAAACTAGCCCGAATTTCTCACACTTTCCTGCTACGCGGCGGCCAAGTCCTTGCCTGGCTGCGTCAGACTGCACAATTTGACCCTCAATGTATAGACAATACGTATCC
>JBDOMT010000221.1:0-13811 GCA_039831705.1 Pirellulales bacterium
AGCCGGCCAAAAAAATGGGGCGTCCTCCGTTGCACTCGCTGCGCTCGTTCCACTACGAACGCCCCATTTTTCCCCTTGCTGCTGAAACAGCTTTTACAGAAACTACGTTACACTACCCACTGCAGCCGATGTCTTAATTGCGCTGGGACCGTTGGCACAATCAATAGCGCCGACCTTACATGGACATCTTGAGGATGACGATCCACATATTCGTATGCGAATCGCAGCAGCATTGATCCATATGGGGGACGAAAGCGATCGAGTGAAGAAAATGCTCATCCAAGCGGCTACGGAGTTGGGCGAGGATGTTCCGCCACACATCAAGCAGATAATGGATGGTAACGCCATGTCGTTGCCGCAGTGACAGCAGAAGTATCATAAACTGGTCAAGTGGCAGGTGCTTGTTGGGAAGAATCTGATATTCTTGGAGAGTGGATTGATGAATTGGTCCACTTGTATATGATTGAGCAAGTGTTGGACTGTTTGTTGAGGGCCGGTTGATAGGACTCGTCTCTGGGAAATGATTAGCGGAACGAATGTCCACAACTAAGAAACTCACAGACGCCATATCCCATCTTCGATCGGTCGATCCGGTAATGAAGAGAATCATTCAGGAAGTTGGGCCATGCTCTCTCCGTCCTAAACGAGATCGCTTTCAAATGCTCGTTGGATCGATTATTTCCCAACAAATTTCAACAGGGGCCGCTAGATCCATCAAGAAACGACTTGCGCAACTCTGTTCACCAGAGGGCATTTCGGCTCCAAACCTTTTGCAATTCTCAGTCAAGCAACTTCGATCTGCTGGTGTATCGCCACAGAAAGCGAAATACATTCTCGATCTAACTGAGAAAGTGCAGGATGGCACCCTGACGTTGAATCAAATCGGTCGGTCATCTGATGAAATGGTTATTGAACAATTGACAACAGTGAAGGGTATAGGCCGTTGGACTGCCCAGATGTTCTTGATTTTTTCTTTAGGCCGTCTTGATGTGTTCCCCCACGACGATTTAGGAGTTCGTAACGCAATCAAGGTCCGTTATGGGTTGAATGAATTACCTGATCAGGAAACAAGTTGTGCGATTGCGGAACCTTGGCATCCTTATGCGTCTGTAGGAAGTTGGTACTGCTGGAGGTCGTTGGATTTGAGTTGACCGTGCCTCTTCCTTAGTTCAAACCATAAACGAATTCATCTAGCAAGCCGCCTATGCAATGTCAAAGTCCGGTGACCCTGCTACAATCGGCTCCATGTCTAATCAACAATTCCAGTGTGAGCTTTCCTGGCCTGCAAGCCCGGCCAAGGAATGAGAGCGATGTCGACGGGAGAACTGGTATACCCGCTATGGTTCTTGGGGATAGTGGACGGAGCAGCAGCGTGGCGATAAGTACAAGATCATGGTGCACAAGTGCCTGACTTCACTTCCTATTTTTACCGGCAACTGCATGCAGCTACTTTTTCACATAGAACAGTCAACAGAGAAGATTGAAGATGCACGAAACACTGGAACAACAATTTGCTCAACAGCGATTCGCCAATGACTACCAGCTATGGTCCAGGCTGGTCATGCCGCCTGTTGTAAGCCGCTCCCCCAATGCGATTTCACCAATGTTTAGCTCCGATACTCGCTTGCCCATTCCAGGGCAGACGATCCGCCGACAAAAGCCTTGTTCGAGATTATGAAACACACTTTGCTGAAAGAGCGACCATGATGGTGCGACTGTTATTCGTTATGCTGTTGATGTTGGGGTCGATCGGCACAATCTTTGCCGCTGAGCACCCTAATGTTCTATTTATTGCCGTTGATGATCTCAGGCCCGAACTGGCCTGTTATGGCAAACAGCACATTCATTCGCCCAACATTGACAGGCTGGCGAAAAATGGTGTTCTGTTCGAGCGGGCTTACTGCATGGTGCCGACATGCGGAGCGTCACGTGCCAGTCTCATGACGGGCATCCGGCCCGCACGAAACCGCTTCGTCAACTATCTTACGTGGGCGGAGGAAGATGCACCTAGCATCACGACGTTCAACACGCAGTTCAGAAAGAGCGGCTACTACACAGTTTCTCTGGGCAAAATCTTCCATCACCCCGAAGACAATGCCAAAGGCTGGTCGGAACCGGCATGGATACCGAAGCGCATCCCGTGGTATCGACAACCGGAAAACGATGAACTGCACAAGAAGCGTCAGAAGTAAGGAAAGCGCAAACGAGGTCCAGCATGGGAGTCGGCAGAGGTGCCGGACAACGCATACGCCGATGGTGTACTTGCAGAACGTGCGATTGCTGATCTTCGTCAGCTCAAGACCAACGACCAGCCGTTCTTTCTAGCGGTCGGATTCTTCAAACCGCATCTGCCGTTTATCGCACCGAAGAAATACTGGAACTTGTACGACCGTGAGAAGATTCAGCTTCCCGACAATTACCACGTTCCCAAGAATGCACCAAAAGAATCGATTCACACATCTGGCGAGTTACGAGCCTATTCCGGAATACCTGCCAAAGGGCCGGTGTCTAATGAAACTGCCCGTAACCTGATCCACGGTTACTACGCTTGTGTCAGTTACACAGATGCCCTCATCGGCAAACTGCTTGACGAACTCGACCGGCTTGAACTCGCCGACGACACAGTTGTCGTTCTGTGGGGCGGTCATGGCTGGAACCTCGGTGAGCATACGCTATGGTGTAAGCACTCCTGCTACGAAACTTCGATGCAGATTCCGTTGATCGTGCGCGCTCCCGGCATCAAAGGTGGTCAACGAAGATCGAATCTGATTGAATCCATTGACCTGTACCCAACACTCTGTGAATTGGCCGGACTTCCTTTCCCTGAACATCTGCAAGGGCAGAGCTTCGCCACATTGATGAAAAGCCCAGGGGCCGAGTGGAAGTCGGCAGCGGTTGGGCGCTACCGAAACAGCGACACGATCCGGACCCATGCTTTTCGCTTCACTCACTACACAAATGCCCAAGGGCAACGGACTTCCCAGATGCTTTATGACCATGTTGCAGACCCGAATGAGAATGTGAACATCTCTGGAAGCAAAAATAAGTTGGCGTTGGAACTGACAGACGAACTACGCAAACGAATGGGCCGGGACAAAAACTGAAACAGTTTTGGGAGACCGATGACGAACAGCCAACAACAAATTGTGCCGGGAATTTCCGTTTCGTCGACAGGGCAGGCAACAGTCGATCCATCACTGGCAGAGGTACTATTTGATCTGGCCATCAAGCTTGAAGGTCCGACGAACCTTCCCCTCGATGTTGAGCACGTTCTGGCCGCAATCGTTCTGGCTGCTCGGAATGGGGAACTTGATGCGAACACACCACTCTCGTCCGATGATCCGGCGCTGGCAGAGGTGTTAGTGGATTATGTGAATACTGTGTTTGCAGATTACGACGGCAAAGTCGGCATGGAAGATTGAAGATGCACGAAACTCTGGAACAACGATTTGGTCAACAACGATTCGCCAACGACTACCGGCTAGTCTACGGCGCTGCCATGCACGCTGAGAACGAAGAGAGCTTCCAGATTCCGCATCCCGTTCTAAAAAAGCACGTCGGCATCGGACATTTCATCGTACTCAGGATCGACTCTCCCCGATTTTCGGTCCACGAAGATGCAGTAGAAAAGTGCTACTGCCCAACCTGCAATGGCGAAGCAACAAAACCGATCTTGAGCCATGACCATCCCGCTTCACTGGTGCAGTTACCATAGCAAGACGTGCCTTCACGAGAATGTGGCGAGGACTTTTGGGTACCCGCCAATATTTTGCGATACTTCGGTCCCACGGCTGGGTTGAATACTGTCAGAGAAGCAGAAATATTCGGAATTGCTGACCTATCTTCATCAATACAACGGAGCTACGAATCATGGCGACCAAGTACTGGGTACTGGCTGTGTGCATTTCACTGGTCTCTTCAGTAGCATGGGCCCAGGAACCCAAGCGTGACCCCCGCGACCCTGATCAAAGAAAGCAGAGGATTGAAAAATTCGACAAAGATGGTGATGGCAAGCTAAACAAAGAAGAGAAGACCGCCGCTCGCGAAGCGGCACGTGTCCGTCGCGGAGATGGTGACCAAAGAGCCAAGGGCCGCCGTGAAGGTGCTGGTGGAGAAGGCCTGCAGCGAGGTCAACGTGGCCCCAAGGACTTTATGGCTGACCCAGGAGCGATGTTTGACCGGATCGATTCCGATCGCGACGGCAATGTAACAAAAGAACAGTTCGTCAAGTTTATGGAAAAAATGCGTGCTCAGTTTGGCCAACGCGGTGAAGGTAGTCAACGTGGCAAAGATGGCAAGCGTGGTGGCTCTGGACGTCAGGCCCGTCCGCCTCGTTAAGAAGGACTGAAAATGCTGGCGGAGCTGATTTCAGTCACGGTTGTTTTGCCGTCTTGCATCACAATTCGAGTCCCATCCAGTAGTTGTCAAAGTATTTTCCATTCAGAAGGAACTCTTTCCGGGTTGTGCCTTCTTTTACGAAACCTTGGCGTTCATAAATCTCAATGGCGCGTTGAGTGTCTGTCCGGACACGAAGGTTGATCCTCGTGACGATCTGCTTTTGTTTGGCCCAGCAAATAAGCACATTGAGCATCAGGGAACCAATACCACGCCCCCAAAACTGTCTTTGTACCGACATACCAAACTCGTCTGAGTGTTGCACACGAAGACGACTTTCTGCTGAAAAGTTGAGAGTGCTAACGATCGTATCATCGATTATGCCGAGGTTGTAGAGTTGGTTGTCCGAAGCCAGAAATTTGCGCAGAAACGCTTGCTCTTGTAGCTCAGTCAGCCCAAACTCGCCGCGTCTAAAGCTCAGGAAGCCGGACTGTCCATTGATATCTTCAATGTAAGTGAGTTCAGCGATGGTATCGTCAGGCTCTGCCTCACGGACGAAAAACACATGGCCATCTTATAACGTGAAATTACATGCATTCATGACGGTAATTGTGCCTGACGGCATACGCACAAGGTCCCCGGGCCACGGCGAACGACTATGATTTAAAAAACCGCGCGGCCACGATTCCGTGTATAACAGTTTGTTATGATTCAAAGATTGTGCTGCAAATCGCATCAAGCTGCTCAACGTTTATGGAATGAGGATCGTCGCGTTTGTCCCAAGGGTAAACAGTGCGCGAATTGCCTGTGCTTTCAACAAACGATTTTGCATAGTGCGCCCATCGAAATCCAACATTCTCATCATGTTCCGAATGATGCAAATAATAGTTGGTGCCCGTCGCGTATGGGAGCATGTCGCGTGTAAGGGCGAGGTACCCGGCGATGGCACAGACGCTTCCGAGTTTCTCAGGATATGTCAATCCCGCCGAAATAGCGATTGCGCCACCTTGACTGTGTCCGAGCAAATGGATTGTTAGAGGATCTACACCTTGATCGACCAATTCGGTGATGGTCTTGTGTGCCAATGCAAGTGAGTCGTGTAGACCATTTAGTTTTGGCGGGGTAAGGCTATCCAACGCTCTGTCATTGTCGTGCGGCGGTTCAAACCATCCCAGACATGGCGAAGTGCTACCTCCCAGGTTGATCGGTCCTTCAATCGGTAGGAATCTGGTGTTGGTCAAGTGCTGCCCGCAATATTCACCAATCGGCAACATCGTTTTCTGATCACCGCCGAGACCATGGAACATTAGTATGATTCGGTCTGCCATTGCTCTCAACAGGACACCAAACTTGGTGATAGTTAGTTCTTGATAATCGGTAATCTTCCTGGTTGGTTGTCAAGGTATCACTGACCATCGCGAGTTGCAAGTGTTAGTAATTGCTGAGTTTCGGAGCAGTGAGTGTGCCGATTATGAGTGATGTCTTGGGAAGACGGTCTGGATATTACTCCGGTATTATCCTAGTCAATGAGCTCCATTTAGGAACGCCTCCAAACTGAAGACCACCGCCTTCAGGCGGTGGTCTTCAGTTTGGAAACGGTCTATTCCTTTAAGGGCTACCCAGAGCCTTCGCGTCGAATTCGTTACTACGACCAGTCCCTCGACAAACGCATGGTATTTCTGACCAACGACTTCGACTTACCCTCTGCGACAATCGCAGCGCTGTACAAGTCTCGTTGGCAAATCGAATTATTTTTCAAATGGATCAAACAACATCTGCGGATCAAGACGTTCTACGGCACCAGCCAGAACGCCGTGAAAGCACAAATTTGGATCGCGGTCTCCGTTTATCTGCTCGTGGCGATTATCAAAAAGCGTCTCGGGCTCAAAATATCGCTCTACACAATTCTACAGATTCTGAGTGTCTCGATTTTCGAGAAAACCCCATTGGTTGAGCTGTTTTCGCAATCCAATTACAATACCACACAACCCCCTCGTCCTAACCAATTGCTACTATTCGACTAACGTTGGGACACTTGTGATATTTTCTATTTTATCTTGATTGTAATGACCAAGTACATTTGATACATTTTGTTCTACTCCTATCCCTTTTCTAACTGTCTGAGGTTGAATAACCCGATGGTAAACCAGAATCAAAAATGGTTCGTCAGGGTGTATTCCGTCAGAGGATTTACCCTAGTTGAACTCTTAGTAGTGATTGCCATCATCGGCATATTGGTGGCCCTGCTATTGCCGGCAATCCAAGCGGCCCGCGAGTCAGCTAGGCGGACACAGTGTACGAACAATATGCGCCAATTGGGCTTAGGGATTCTCAATTACGAAAGTGCAAACGGGACTTTGCCTGCTGGGGGTATTACCCAAGGACAATGTTGCGGTGTGCCGAGCGGTGCCAGTTGGCCGATCCTCATTCTCCCCTTCATCGAACAGCAGGCCCTTTACTCGAAATACGACTTTGACGAACCCAACGAATCAGCCAAAGATGTGGATATGGATGGAGATGGGTTGATTAATTCCGTAGTACGAGAGACGAATGTCATCCTGTTCGACTGCCCTTCGGATGAGGATACGGATCAACTTGATAATCCGGCGAGCGGGCCCGGCAGTCGACGCCGGACGACACAATACAACCGTGGCTCTTATCGAGGAAATGCCGGATTATGCACCTTAGAATCACAAGCATATTGGGATAGCTCCTCTCAACAAAATGAGGACTATGTAGGACAACGTGGGCCGCTTCACGGTATCGGACCGATATACGGTAATCCATGGACTGACAATCCAATAAGAATTGGTATCTGGAGTCTTACGCAACCCACACGCATACATCAGATCGAAGATGGCACTTCGAATACGATGCTTCTGGGTGAAAAGGCTCATTTTGCTACGTCCGATGAAGGTCGCCGCCGCCGCACTTTCTGGGCCTACTCCTATACCTCGTACAATAAATCCCTCACTTTTCATCAAACCAGGTCGATCATCAACGATTACGACCGTTGCTTGGCAATTCCAGGTGCTTTCGGGGCCAATCCATGCAAGCGATCCTGGGGCAGCCTCCACCCCAATGGGCTGAACATTGTGTTTTGCGATGGCGCAGTACAATATATCTCCGATTCGATCGACATATTTATTTTCGGCAATATCTCGACGATTGCAGGCGGTGAAACTGAAATCACTCGTTAGAGCCTTATTCCAAGTACGTCTCGAAACGGTGAGGTAGACATTTTATGCATGGGTCTAGAGGCTCCGCTGAATGAGAAATCGCCTGATGGGCAAGTTAGTATTTTCAAGGTAAAATGAGCATGATTAGTTCGAGTTGCGGCGGGCATAGGATTTCTCTGAAACGACACGATTGGAAATGCCTGGGCACGGCTGTGTTGCTCTTCAGCCTCGGCTGCAGTGACAGCCAACAAGTCGCACCTGTGTCAGGTACGATTACATTTGAAGGGCAACCTCTGGTCGGAGCGAGCATCACAACCCAGCCAATTGCTACCGATTCGATTGAGGTAGGTTCTGGATCATTTGGCTTGACCGACGAGCAAGGCAGATACGAATTGGAACTTGTAAAACCCGCGCAAAAAGGTGCGATAATTGCCGAGCACCGAGTCATGATTTCACACGTTGCTGGGAACCAAACCAAAGATAAAGCACAGACATCAGAGGATGGTGAGACCAAATCTTGGGATGATGCTACAGTCGTTAAAAGTGGCGTTGCCAGAGCTTGGCCGCTACGTTACATCGATGGTTCGCTACGATTGACAGTACCTCCCGAGGGCAATACGGATGCAGATTTCGATTTAAGGAAATAACTTCCTGGGAGCGAATCCTCTGCTTAACTACAAGTCACTGGCCCCTTTGACGGTCCCTTTGCTGTGAGTTAAGTAGAGATAGGTCTGTTTTTTCGGCTTTCTCGGTGCGGAACTCAAGAGAAGACCCAGCCCAGATTTCATGTTGGCCAGTGCAAATAACGAGTAATCATTCCGGTGGCTGGTTATCAACGATTTCAAATTCTAGCGTCGTAAGCCCAGCAAATCCGAGCCGCAGATTGCCATTCGCTTCAGCTGTGTTAGACCACCATCCGGTCAGCTTGTCAGGCTCCAAAAGGCAGGCGTAGACTTGTTCTCGCGTGGCGTCCACGCCAATTCTATGGTGAACTATTGCCATAGCTACATTGTCCCAGAAGCAGGTATTAGCCGTCAACGGTTGCAAAAAAGAGACTGAATCACGTAAGCCGGTGTGGCACGCCGCTCTCTGAGATTGCATTTGTCAAGATGTGGAGGGCCGGGTGGCCCTGGCCGTTACCTACCAGGGCCCCCATAGACCCATACGTGTCCGCATTAGGGAAACGGGCACTTCGAGTGCAACTGTTATCACCCACTATTCTTGTTCAGCCAGTTCGGTAACTTGGAAAGAACGATGCTCAGGCGCGGCAATCACGCCAGTGTCAAGTTCTGGCGGCGGTTGTTTGCCGCGATCCTCGACCGGATCGCCCTGTTGGCGATTCCACCACCGAGCGAGTATGGATGCAAGAATTGAACAACTCGACTGGGGAAAACGGGGCCTATTGCGGCGGAATAATGCGCCGAAATCGATTTTCGGGCCGCACAGGCCCGTTTGACGGGGCGTAGCCGAATCCGACCTCCGCAGCTGCGAGAAAATGCCAGAAAATTCACCAAGTACTAGACGCGGGGAGGGGGCGCGCGATGTTAAAATGGGGGCCGAAATACGCCTGGAGAGGTTCCAGGCTCAACTCAGTTCAACCCAAATGGGAAATCCCGGCCTGATGAAGTGGCTGAAAAATCGAGGTTTACAACAGACTAAAGCCTCTGAATATAGACCTTAATTGAAACAACTCCACGGAAAAGATTGTATTTTGTCTCAAATTCCATAATAATCCTGGGCAAAGTATGAGAACACTGTTTTCACTTTTCACTTTTCACTTAGCAATTTTCACTTAGCAATTTCTTTACATTTCGTAGCTTACTTTTAGCTAATAGTCCTGCAGGAGGTTGGCCATGGTCAAAAGAAAGCATTGGGCCTTCACACTGGTAGAGCTATTGGTGGTCATTGCGATCATCGGGATCTTGGTCGCGTTGCTGTTGCCTGCCATCCAGTCCGCGCGCTAGTGCGCGCCGGACCCAGTGTCTGAACAACCTCAAACAATGGGGCCTGGGCATCCAACTGTTCACTGACGCTGACGGTGGACTTTTACCGTTTGGAAATCGTCGACCCGATGTGCCTCGAGTGAGGATCAGCTATCAGCCGGCGTTGTGGCCCTACATCGAAGCACAATCTCTTTTCGACCAGTACGACTTCAGCCTTCCATTTCACCACCTCATGGGGCCGGGTACGGGCAATGAACCGTTGGTTCTGGTTCAGCTTCCCTTGTACTTCTGCCCCGATGACCGCAAAGGATTTTGGTTGCCACCGGCTGACGAGCATAGTCGCTCTCGGGGTAACTACGTATTGAACTGGAGCAACGGTTCGTTCAATCACAGCAACGTCGAGGACGATGAGTATTTACAAGGTCCCTTTGTGCTAGGCCGCCAGGTGAGTATCCAAAGCATCACTGATGGATTATCAAATACGATGCTGATGTCGGAAATTAAACAATCCATGGAAGACGGTCATTTTGATTTTCGGGGAGACATCCTGAACGATGATGTCGGCTGCGCGCAATACATGACGGTAAACACACCAAACGCTGGCATCGATCGACAAGTTTGCGGCAGGAATCGAAAAGAACCTGCGCCCTGCTTGCACACTTACAATGGCTCTAATTACGAATCGGCGCGAAGTTATCACGTCGGTGGGGTTCAAGTGTTGTTTGCCGACGGTTCTGTTCATTTTATCTCTGATGCGATCGACTTGCTTACCTGGCGGGCGATGGGGTCGATTGCCGGTGAGGAGTTCGCCAATGCTTCAGGTCGTTAGAGGCTCACGGATTGAGAGAGGATTTCTGCTCCTAGTCGGCGTTGTAGCATTTGTTGGGTGCTCTGATAAAGGAATGATTCATGTCGCCGGGGAAGTGACGATCGACGGTGTAGCGGTCGTCCAAGGTACGATTGGTTTTTTCCCAACCCAAGGTCAGGGACCTACTGCCGAAGCTATGATCGACGGTGGAAAATATTCCGTGTCCCTGCCCCCGGGAAAGAAAAAAGTGGTAATCCATGGTTTCCGGCAGATAGGCGAAAAATTTCCTTGGGGCAAAGAGAGCCAGGCGATGCCGATTTTGAAAGAAATCGTACCAGCAGACTTCAACGCCGACTCAAAGCTAACCGCCGATTTGCAAACCGACAAGTCAGATCTCCATTTCGAATTGCACACGAAAAAAACTGCGACAAAGTGATCGAAAGATAATGTACGTATCCCAATCCCCTTCCCCCGTTCTCGGATGACGTTGGGAGGATATATTTAGGGGGGTGTAAACGCCGATCGAAAATTGCAGCGCTTTTGCGTGGCGTTTCGCTCGGCATCCGAAAAGGTGCTCGATGCGGTGGTCGCTATTGAATCTCGACCTGCAGATAGCTTTGTTGCTAAAAACGTGCCCAAGGCTCGAGAGCATAGCAAGCCGGGCGACTTCGAAGGTGAAAATCCGTTTGCAGGCACCCCTTACGAAGACGTGTTTCAGAACCTACGCCGGCAGCCACCTCAACAGAGAACGCCTCCGCGCGGCGCGGGGGGCATTGGTTCGGGTGTGATTATCCATAAGACAGGATTTATCTTGACCAACAATCATGTGGTGGCAGGCGCCGCCAAAGTGATCGTGCGTCTTCACGATGGTCGCGAATTCGAAGCGTTAGATATCCTTACCGATCACAAGACCGATCTGGCGGTGCTGCGGATCAAAGACGACTCTGATTTTCCCTCAGCAAAGCTGGGCAACAGCGACAAAGTCGAAATCGGCGACTGGGTGCTCGCCTTGGGTCAGCCGTTTGGTTTAGAAAGCACCGTGACTGCAGGGATCATTAGCGCCAAACATCGTGGCATTGGACCTCCATCTTGTGAATAATTGACAATCTTAACAGACTGTCCACAAGTTGTGGGGAGGTTTAGTTCGCAGTGGTAGCCCTGCACATCGTCAAGGCATCGAAGCGGGAGCCTTGATTACTCAAGTGAACCGTCAACCTATCCAAAGCAAACGAATGTTACTCGAGGCACTCCACTCGAGCTCTGAGGAGGAGGGTGTGTTGTTGTCTGTCAGAACACGCTTAGGTTCACGATTTGTTGTTTTGAAAAGTTAGACTGCCCTGCCCTGCTTTTAGTAAAGCTCTTGTAGGAAGGACAACTTGGATAAGAGGTGTGGGGTTGGCCGGCGATGCTCCCTATTGGGAGCATCGTCGTTTTTTTGGGTGAAGGGCCTAGAGAAACTCTTGGACTCGGTAGGGCTGATTCGTTAAGGACGGTCTTCCCAGGGGTTGAATAGCCGAACACCCGTAGGCTCGAAATCCGAGGAGTTTCGGGTCATCAATTGAAGTCCATGCTGAATAGCAGTCGCAGCGATTAAACCGTCAATCGCAGGAATTGTCGTTCCTTTTGCCGAATTTTGGGCAGTCAATTCGCCCCATAGTTGAGCAGTTTCAAGTTCAATTGGCAGAATACGGCTATGGGTAGCAGCTACGATCTGACCAAACCATTCGGTCAACTTTTTTTTTCTCGTTCCAGAGGCAAGTTTTTCAATCCCTTTTTTTAACTCTCCGATCGTCAGCACACTTAGATAAATGTGCTCATCATCAAGTTCTTGAAATCGCTTTCGAACCAAAGGGTTCCCCTGAGGGTGGCGAACTTCGGAGAGAACACAAGTATCAACCAGAGTTCTCATAACTCCACCTCGCGTCCAGGGCTTGAGTCACGTCCTAAGGCAAGTCCTTCCAAACTCGGTCCATTGAGAATCAAATTTTTCAGACTGGGTGTTTCTCCGGTCAGCCTATAGTACTGCTTGCTGTTAAGAATCACATAGTGGCACTCTCTCCGTTTGATGAATTGAACCTCATCATCAGCTCTGTTGAGAACCTCACTCAGCTTGCTTTTGGCGTCGGCGACACTCCATGGACCATGCGAAATCATAAGCAACCTAACCAGCTACAGATGAAAAAACTAGTTTAACTAGTTCTATTATTGGTCATTCCATCACAACAATCAAGCATTTCCCCTAAAATATGCGATTTCCAGTCTATTTTACCTGCCTGGCTGCGTGTTCTACGTCTGAACATGTGCTTTACAATAGAGTAGCTGGCGATCAAGTGGCGTGGCATTTCCGCATTTGAAGTGGGTACCATGAGTCCTATCCATTCTATCTCGCCCATGGATTTTACTCTCTGCAGGGGTGACACGCAGCATCTATTGGTTCTATCCAAGAGCTTCGTGCACTGAAAATTGAGAGTCCATGACTGATGACAAAAAACAAAGGACAAACGCAGGATGCTTCCATTAAAATCAGCCACGCACTCAGCTCTCAAATATCTCAGCCAATGGTGGGCATCCTTTTCCTACGTAGGCTTGGTTTTTGCGACGCTCTTTTTTGCGTCTTCCTTAACTCCCTCGCTACTGCCACGTATTTACCTCGTCCAAGGCATTCTATCAGGGTTTGCACTGGCCTGTGGATACGGAGTGGGAGTGTTTTTCGTTTGGCTGTGGCACTCTATGCAGTTCTCTGATTTTAGCGAAAAAGTCCAACGCATCAGCAAACGCATCACGAGCGTTGGTGTTGCCCTAGTTACCATTGGGTTCTTATGGCGAGCCACCATATGTCAAAACTCGATTCGCCAGCTGATGGAGATGGACCCCATCGAGAGTGCCGACCCCTGGCGGATCACTGCGATTGCGATTGGCTCGGGGTTGGTATTGATCGTGCTGGCACGAATCTTTGGCTGGAGCAGATCGAGGAGTTTGTGGCGGACCAGGTTTCCTTGATGCCCAAGCACTTGCTTCAGAACCTCACAGCGCAACAGGCCGCTGATTTGTTAGAGTACCTATGCCAACAACGTGCTCCACTTTCAGAGTGACCTTCAGTTCGTCAGGATCCGTCCTCTTAACGAGCAGGCATTTATTTACAAGTTGGGGTGATAAGAGCGCCAGGAGTAGATTGAAGTTAATAGAAGATTGAAGGCGTGTTGTAGGATGGCAAACTGCGTTAGCATAGGGTGAAGGCTTGATATTTCAGGATCACCTGTTTTGTTCACGGCAGAGATAGTAAGCCAACTTTGAAACGCTCGAAAATGTGTCATTTACAAAACGTGTGTGTCAGTGGATGGATCGATTTACCAAACTGACCGCGAGTCAACAAAGGTCGTTCAGGAGAAAACAAAATGAATCGACTCGAAATACTTACCAACTCAAACTGAAAAGGCAGCACTGCTAGCGTGCTGAATTTTTCGATGCAAAAGGGCCTTTCCGCCATTGTTGTGTGCCCGACAGGACGCCATCCTGGAATGTTCCAGGACGTGGCCATGGAGGAAA
>JBDOMT010000488.1:0-3078 GCA_039831705.1 Pirellulales bacterium
ATGATGATGAGGATGTAGAGGATGAAGAGGATGAAGAGGATGAAGAGGATGAAGATGACCCGTTTGGTGGATTGTAAAGGGGCAGCTCAAAAAAAACGCCCCAGTATTGAATTTACTACGGAGTCACGGAAAACATGGAGCGTGATAAAATTGACCAGTGGTTCACAATGCGATAACCTGAAATTCGTGGTTTTCTCTAATGTACTATCCAGGTGAAGCTCGCTATCGGCGGATTGTTAAGATGCAGGGGCTGATGTTTGGCCTGTTGCTGTCGGGGTGTCTGCTACATCTGGGGTGTCAGGGGCAAACTCTAACGACTACCAAAGTGCAAATTCAGCCAAGTACACCTCAGTCTAAATTGGAGTGGGTGGCCAAGCGTTTGCAACATGCATTTGAGATGGGGAAACCTTCCAGGTTGGCCGGAATACGCGTTGAGCACATGTTGAGTTATCAGTTGAAGGAGCCAAGTGATCCGTCTGCGGATTACCATGCTACGGTGTTGATTCAGACCATGACGGAGAATACGATTCAAAAAGCAAGCCACTCCACGCCTGTAGAAAAAGAAGGTATTGGCGGACGTGCAACTTCCACAGTTGGGAAGAATCTTCACGGGGTAACATGGACGATAGGTGGCGAACCACGCACCATTCAAGAAAAGCAATCGTTTGAATTGGTTTACCGCAATGAGCAATGGCAACTGGTGGCCGAACTGGATACCAATCCAGAGCGTCTCTGGTTCCAATACGCACTTCAGCAGTAAAGAGCGAGGCTATTTTTCTCAACTCGTGATTTGCAGGTTGCCTTCACGGAATGCCTGAGCCATCGCTTTAGGCACCTTGGCTTGAGCCAATATCACACCGGCCCGATTTTCAGCGACATGGGCTTTCATCTCTTGCTCACGGGCAATCGCGTCGGCATGTCGTTTTTCAGCAAGAGCTTGTGCTTTACGCGTGTCCGCCTCAGCTTGATCTGCTTGTAAGCGGGCGCCAATGTTTTCACCGATATCGATATCAGCGATGTCGATGGAAACAATTTCAAATGCGGTGTGCGTATCGAGTCCCCTCTCCAGTACGGCTTTTGAAATGCGGTCGGGATTTTCCATGACCTCCAAATGATCCTGGGCAGAACCGATCGAGGTGATAATGCCTTCACCCACACGGGCAATGATCGTTTCTTCCGTGGCGCCACCAATCAATTGAGAGAGATTTGTACGTACTGTGACGCGTGCACGAATTTTTAGCTCTACGCCATTTTTGGCCACGGCGCTAAGTGTGGTTTTGCTCGTTTTTCCCAAATCAGGACAGTCGATTACCTTGGGGTAAACACTTGTTTTTACAGCTTCCAGAACGTCGCGGCCTGCGAGATCGATTGCTGCTGCGCGGTCGAAATCGAGATCGATATCAGCTCGGTGAGCAGCAACGATCGCATGAATCACTCGTGGCACATCCCCATCCGCAAGAAAGTGTGCTTCAAGATGTCGGGTTGTAATTCCCGTTTGTGGGTCCGTTCCAACTCCCGCTTGCATGGCCATGATTTTGGCATCGACGATGGTGCGCACATCGACTTGCCGCAGTTTCATGCCTAGTAAATTGAAAAAACTAACCCGGGCGTTCGACATATAGGCCTGCAGCCAGGTGGCCCCAAAGTTAAAGATAATGACGATCACCACCAGAGCGAATAAGATCACGATGCCCGTCACAATGAGGTAGAGCATGCCGCTCTGTCCATCGGGAGGCAGAATCTGAGCCAATAGGTTGGCGCCTCCAGTAAGTGAGTTTGTAAGTGAGCTCGCGATGAGAGCTTCATGCATTCGATCAATCATTGAAGTAATTCTCCTTATTGGTAACCATCAAGGAACCTAGTGCTTTGTCAAACTTATCTTTTGGGGTCGACGCACGTGTATACTCTGACTTGGTAAGTACTTGCTGATGCGGCAACCCCAAAAGTAAGGCTTGACCAGACACTGGCCCAATGATAGACAATGGCTGCTAATCCTGCAATTGAAAAAGTCGTTTGACCGCATCGAGAAGACCATGGTGCGTGCCGTTTTCTGAGGCTTCGCGGAGTGATTGCATAGGAGGATGCAACATCTTATTGACCAGGCGATCAGCAAATTGTGATATTTCTTTGCGCGCCTGATCATCCAGTTCGGGTAATTTATGGAAAAGGCGTTCGAGTTCAGCCTTTTTGGGCCGCTCCAATCCTTGGCGTAATCCGGAAATGACCGGTGCGGTGATACGGTGGTGTGCTTCTGCAAAAAATCGGTCAATTTCCTGTTGGACGATTTTTTCCGCGGCAGGCATTTCTTGCTGACGTGCATTTCGATGGCGTTGGCAAGCGTCTTTCAGATCATCTAGCGAATAGAGATAAACTCCCAGGGCGTCACCCATTTGAGGGTCGAAGTCGCGAGGTACCGCCAGGTCGAGAATAAATAGGGGGCGTTGATGGCGACGCGGGGCAACTTGCTTATGGTAGAAGGGGCCAGTCATAATGGGCTCGGTTGCTGCAGTGGTACTAATCACCATGTCGGCACGAACCAGTTGATCTTCTAACGCCGACCATGGGTGATAGGAACCAGACCATTGTGCGGCCAAGGCTTCCCCCCGCCCGGCATCTCGATTGATGACATGGATTTGTTTGGCGCCCGCATCTTGGAGGTATCGTAGTGTTTCGTTGGCCATTTCACCAGCTCCAACAACCAGCACTCGTTTGTCGTCGAACCGTTCAAATACACGGCTGGCAAAGTCCGCGATGGCAACACTGGGAATACTCACGCGATGTTCATGAAGGGAAGTTTCACCGGCAACCCGCTTGGCGGTTCTCAAGGCCGATTGAAACAAAGCGTGCATGAGAGATCCGGTAGAATCGCAGTTTTGAGCGCGGTGATAAGCGGTTTTAATCTGAGACAAAATCTGTGGTTCACCGACCACCATGCTGTCAAGACTGGATGTGACACGGTAGAGATGGTCCACCACTTCTTGGCCTGAAAGGGTGAGCAATTGCCCAGATACTCGTTCATGGGGTACCTGGTGGAAATCCAACAGTGTACGGAGCAGTATTGAGGTAAATTCGTCGTTG
>JBDOMT010000505.1:0-3053 GCA_039831705.1 Pirellulales bacterium
CTTCCCAGGAAGTGTCCAAACCTAACAACTGACGATAATGCTCAGTGAGTTTGCTCATGATGAGCATTTTCGAAAAACAAACCCTCCCTGAACACCTCCCTAGCCACTAAAATCACTGAAGAACCAATTGTTAAAAAATGAGAGATTCCCAACTCGGCCAAGGCAGACCATTTGGCAGCGACGGATTACCTGGCTGCTTGGGCTGATCGGAACATACAACATGGTAAAGCGTTGAGCGATGCCTTCGACCAACAGGGTGTACTGCACGACCTGCCAACATCCGTCCGTATTGCGAATTGGGGTATCAGCAGACTTTTGATGCGAACGGGCTGACCTGGGAAAGAAACAACGACATGGTGCCCTTGTCGTCAGGCTGGGAGCAGCCAGTTCAGCGACTACTGGAGGCAATGGACTGATGTCATCGACAGTACACTTTTTCGACAATTTTTTGGGATTGATGCGACAGGGCGAAGCAATTGTGGCATGCTGTGCATGGGGTTTACGAACCGTCTAACATCATGGTGCTCTTAGACAATTGTATACAGGTTGAATCTATGCAAGATGAGTCAAGCTACATCTGCGATGGCTGCGGTGAAGCGATCGTTGTCCCAGTCGATTTATCACAGGGCACCCATCAGAAGTACGTTGAAGATTGCCCGGTGTGCTGCCAGGCGAATTTGATTCACGTTGAGTTAGACAATGATGATGGTGTGCATGTGTGGGGAGAAGCTGAGTAGTGTAAAAGATAACTATCTCCCGATAAGCAAAGGTTCCTCTCCACGCTGCCTGTATTACCGACAACAATTAGACCGGCTGGATTATTTGCGATGTTTTTGGGAAATCCCGGCTTAATTATGTTGCTCAATTTTATGGTGACCGTTGGCGTCACGTTGTGTTGCTGTCTGATGGTTAGCGCTCAGCAACCGAATCTTGAATATCGGCTCATTGCTCACCGAGGAGGAGTTGTTAACGAACATCTCATCGAGCACAGCCTGGCCGGTTTGCAGGAGGCCATTGTTCTCGGGTATTGGATGGTCGAAATCGACGTGCGCGAAACCAAAGATGGATTGCCAGTGGTCCACCACGATCGCGATTTTCGGCGATACTTCAACCATTCACAGGATGTCGCTGACATGACGTGGGACCAGATCAAGCTACTGCGTTCAAGTCCCGGCAATCACTGGCCACTACTATTGAGTGAATTTGCCGCCGCCTGTCGTGGGAAGATGCGACTGATGGTTGAAATCAAAGGACCGTCGCACAACGCAAAGTTTTACAAATCGGTCGAGCGGATTCTTCGCGAGAACAACCTCCTCGATGAGGCCATTATGATTGGCATTCCTGAGGCGAAGGCGTACTTTCGAGGCAAATTGCGCACCTCGGTGCAGCGAGACGGACTCGTCTCGGCAGTTGAAGCTGGCGAGGATGTTGAGAGTTTTCATTTCCTTTTTCGTGGTGCTCGATACTTAGAGGAGGAGACGATCGAATATGCCCGCACTGTGGGGGTTCCCATTGTCGCCGCTGTCAATAAACATCATTACCAAGGCGAGAACTCCATGCAAAGCGCCAAGGCAGACATCCGTCGCATGATCGAGCTCAAAGTGAGGACGTTCCAGATCGACTCGAATTATGAGCACTTGTTTCAGGAACGATAATCCCTGGAAAAACTAACGCAACTCCTTGATTTCTGCAACGGGATTGAACGAACTCAAATAAGTCACAAGAACAGCGATCTCCGCCGCTGAAAACGATGCCCCCATCTGCGGCATGTTCAAGACATCGGCAGGAATCCTTTCTTCGATCTGCTCGGACGCGCAAATATTCTGACTGAGCGGGGTGCATTCGTGATCATGGATCGAACTCCTGGTGGGCATCCGGTTGAAGCCCCGCAGACGGGCCAAACACACGGATCTCAGTGAGCGCGACCGTGGATTGCGGCTTCGTGATCTCGACCCGCACCGCGTCGGTGGTGACCGCAGGGAACGTGAACTCTAACACGGTCTGGTCCGTATTGCCCTCGACCTGCGCAACCGCTTGCCACTGACCGGCAACGCGCAGCAGAATCCTGGCATCATACAATCGATATTTGTCTTTGAAGGGTGTTGCGTCCACGACCACACGGGCCACGGGATGGACCTTGGCGAGCGTGATCTCGGCCCACGCGGGACGATCGGGCCTGGGCGAATCCCGCCATTCAATGTGGTCCACGGTGCCGTCGTTGAGATAGATCGACTGGGGATAGGTTGAGGCCTGCACCTTCCCTCCGTTGCCGGCAAAGGCCAGGTTGTTCCTGTTCTCGTCGGCCAGTTGCTTCTTGTAGGCCGCGACCTGTTCCTTCACCGCCGCCACGGTCGCCAACCGCTTGGCCGGTGCTGTCGTGGTATAGACATGCACGCCATAAGGTTCGAAGCGATCGCTGATCCTCCCGTCTGTTGCGCGGACCGTCCGGTTCTCCGACAGCACCTGCAACCTGGCCGGTAGTCCTTCGCAGGACAGTGTCGCCTCTACCGGGCGTATCGAGGAATTCACAGCCACCAGCATAAAGGCGCTGTCCGTCCTGCGCGCGAAGGCGGTGACGGGATTGCGGGTGGTCACCGGCAGGTCGCTGCCTTTGGCCGTAAGCATCTGCGAGACGAACGTCAGCTCGCGCATCACGTGCACCATTCCGATCCGCAGTTCCGGCTCGGGCAGGCAATGCGACAGCACGTAGTAGATGTAGCCCCGGGCACCGTGAACCATGGCAAGAAAGGCAATGCAGCGCTGCTCCGTGTAGTTGGCCGCCCGGGCCATGGAGTGGCGCTCCGTGTGGGACGCATAGTTGAAGGCCTCGGGCGTAATCCATGCTGGGTTGCCGGTGTTCCACACCGCATCCATGAAGGCGGTTATCTTCGTCATGGCCTTGCGGGGAGGCCCCACCTTCAGGGGAACAATGTAGGGATCCGGCATACTGATATCGGCGGTCTCCGCATATCGCGCGACCCCCCGCAGCGTATCGTTCAGCACCACGCATGGATGATACGGATCCAGCTCGCGAATCAGCCCATACATCTCTC
>JBDOMT010000122.1:0-3045 GCA_039831705.1 Pirellulales bacterium
AACAATCGACCCAGCGAACCCCCTCCCGGACCACAAACAGTCTGGGTCGGCATCAGAAGAATGTGCGACTTTGCTACCGCATGGCTAGCGTTTGGGCCAAAACAAGAGACTTGTGTATAAACAACAGCCAACGCCCGTGCTGGTTGCGCCTGGTATTGCTTGAGATGCTGTTGATAGGCCTGTGCGAGGATGTCGACTTCTTTTTGTGTGGGATTGCGGGCTGTGGCTAACTCGAAAGCAAAACGAATTCTAGCATTGATATTAAGTGAACTCCCATGAGAACCCAAACGGGGGCCCTGACGTAGAATTCGCTCAGCAAAGGCTCGGCTTGCTTCGACAAACTGGGGATCGTTCAACAGAACCAAAGCTTGCAAAGGCGTATTGGTGGTTTGTCGCTGGAGTGTGCATAGCTCCCGATTGGGTGCATCGAAACTGACCATCGAGGGGGGAGGTACGGTACGTTTCCAATAGGTGTACATGCTGCGCCGATAGAGTTTTCCGCCATGCTCCTGAACAAAGGCTTGGGCTGTGGCCGGGGTGCTACCAAAGTGGCTGATTTCCTTCCACAGTCCTGGCGGTTGATAAGGCTTGACGCTGGGGCCGCCAATCTGTTCAACCAATAACCCGCTCACTTTGAGCGATGCATCTCGAATAAACTCTCCCTGAAGACGAAAGCGAGGTCCATGCGATAGCAGACGATTATTGGGATCGATTTGCAGGCTGTGAGGCGAAACATGGGACGACTGTTGATAGGTGGCCGATCGGACCATTTTGCCGACTAAATGTTTCACGTCCCAGCCACTTTCGATAAAATCGAGCGCCAGCCAGTCCAGCAACAGAGGATGACTGGGGGGACTGCCTTGGGAACCGAAGTCGGCGGAAGTCGATACCAGCCCGGTGCCAAAGAGTAGTTGCCAGATACGGTTGACCGCAACTCGCGCCGTGAGTGGATGGTCGGGTCTGACCAACCATCGGGCCAGGTCCAACCGATTCGCTTCGCGCTTGAGTGGTATTTCGTGTAGCTCTGGCAAACTGGCCGGTACCCCTGGATGCACCAATTCACCAGGTTGGTCGTATTGGCCCCGATGGAGAAAGTGTGTCTGCCGCGGCTTCGAGGCGGTATTCATGACCATCACATTGTGTGGCTGGGTCAAAGCATTGAGTCGTTCGTCCAGGTTGGCAATTTCCCAGCGAAGATTTTTTAGTTCCGGAGCAATGCTCGCATGGTAAGCCTGAAGTTGTTGCTGTTCCATGTGGGTGCGCGCTGCGGCCTGTTTTTGCAGAATGGTTTGGATCGCTACCGGCAGGTTGGTTCCATCGTCGGTGCCGGTTAGGGCATAGATTCGATATTGGCCAGCGACCAATTGCCCGGCGCCTCCAAATTCGCCCCCTCCCCAGACCAACAGGACCGTCATGAAAGGCATCTGGGTCGTGTCGATCGGTTGTTGAAAGGTAAAAGTGATATGTTGTGCAGACTGATTGTGTGGATGAGGGGACCAGCCATAGCGGTCACGATCATCGAGGCACCCATGGGCCGGATAGTCGGGGTGGCTGTGGCTGGCAGTCACGCGATCCACGGCAATCGTCTTGTACAAATCGACCTGAGCGGCGGCTAGTGAATCTGCCGACACGGAGAAACTGGTAAGGATGAAGCTGCCCGGGAAGCCCGGTTTTTTACCATGCCCCAAGCTGCCCGCAGGCAAAGAGGGGTGGGGGAGAAATTCGATTCGCAGCCCGTCGACTATTTTACCACTGGGGGCACGCATCATGATCGATGGCGAGCGCGCTTGCTGCGTCAAAGATAGCACCGTGCCATCCTCTTGCAGGTCGGCGGCTGAACTCCGATTGGGCGAGCTGACCTTGAGGATTTTCATGGGGTGCAACTGTAGATTTTTCCCCCGCGCAAGCAACCGGTCGAGAGCCTCTTGTTCCCAGGCTTTTTGGCTATCGAGTGGCTGCTGCAATTGCTGACGAAGTGCTGCTAATTTGGCCTGCAGAGGAACCATCTCCTCATGTCCCAGCACTGTGCGCGCCTGGATGGTTGGGCCCGAATTTTTGCCTCGGTCACCATCCAATCCTCGGTCGCCAAGGGTGTTGAAAAAAGCCAGGAATCGATAGAAATCGGTTTGGGTCAAGGGGTCGTACTTGTGGTTGTGACACTGGGCACAGCCCATGGTCAGCCCCAGAAATACCTCGGCGGTAGTCTTGACCCGATCGACTGCGTAGTTAGTCAGATTTTCCTCAGGAATCGTACCCCCTTCATGGGTAATCATGTGGTTGCGGTTGAAACCGGTGGCCACGTGCTGATTGACCGTGGCTTGAGGAAGTAAATCGCCAGCCAATTGCTCAATGGTGAATTGATCGAATGGCATGTTTTGGTTGTAGGCGTGAATGACCCAATCTCGCCACAGCCACATCTGCCGACCGCCGTCTATAGAATAGCCATTGGTGTCGGCATAGCGGGCCTGATCGAGCCATGCAAGCGCCATCCGCTCACCATAATGAGGTGAAGCCAACAGCCGTTCCACCATCCGCTCGTAGGCGCCAGGTTGCTGATCTTCAAGAAAGGCGTGAATTTCCTGGCTTGAGGGTGGTAATCCAGTCAGGTCGAGTGTGAGGCGGCGGATGAGTGTTCGTCGGTCAGCCTTAGGCGATGGAATGAGCCCTTCGTCAGTCAGTCTGGTCAGTATGTACGGATCAATTTCATTCTGGCCCCAATGCGAATCGTGTGGCTGTTTGTCGATGGCTTGCGCTGGTTTGCGCTGAGGAGGTTCTAGTGACCAATGCACGGACCAATCGGCGCCCTGTTCGATCCAACGACGCACAAGTTCGATCTGCTCGGGTTTGAGTTGCTTGCCCGAATCGGCTGGAGGCATTCGTTCGTCGGCATCGTTGGAGAGCATCCGAGTCCAGAGTTCGCTTTGTTGCGAATTGCCGGGGACCAGAGCCGCATAACCGCCCAGGTCAGCCAGTGCACCTTCCCGTGTATCCAAACGCAAATCGGCTTGCCGATTTTCAGCGTCGGGACCATGACAGTGGTAACAA
>JBDOMT010000211.1:0-13568 GCA_039831705.1 Pirellulales bacterium
CCTGGCTCACAGGCAATTTGGGGAGGTATTCGTCGAATGACTGATTTTGCAATCGCATGGTGCGCCTTCGGGCCAGATCGAAATGCATGACGACTTACGTATAACTGACAGGGTTTTAACCCAAGGACGATTTTCAACAAATGTTGAGTCGCGGAGCGACGGCATGTGGATTTTCCCTTGCCATTTTATCTTCGAATAGGCACTCTTTGAGAAAAATTAAATCTTGAAACACACATGCTTCTCTGATCTCTCGATACAAAACTTGGATTGTGTCAATGATTGCCAGCTACTGCTGCGCATTCTCTAGCATTTTCTTGACTTCGGCTTGCTTGTTGGTTTTCTTAGCTACCGCTAGAGCTACCTCGGTGGCTTCTTTCTTTAGGCTGGAGATTTGAGTCGCTTCGACCGCCATTTGCAGCATAGCTGTACTTGGATAGCGCTGCATCACCTGTAATACCAACTTGCGCTCGGTGTCGCGCTGGGCAGCCTTCCAAGCCTTAGCGCACATGGCTGCTCGCTGCGCGTCGGGCATGAGAAACTGGCGTACCAGGCGGATGTAGCCACGCAGGGATCGGACTTTGTACGGGCCATCCGATGCCGTTGCCAACTCCAGTAATACGGGCCCGGCATCGACGGTCATCCACGATCCCAACAGGCGTGTTGCTGTGTCTTGTGACTGGGCATCATCTGAATTGGCTGCAGCTCTCAAAGTTTGCAGGGCTTTCTTGCCTCCCATGGCCGTCAAGGTTTCTAGAATCGCTCCTTGTGCACTGGGTGGTGCGTCCGCCAGCGCTGTCGCCAGTTTCTCGGCAGACGCCTCTCGGTCGGGCATGCGAATACAAGCGGCTTGTAATGCCTTGAGCGCGACTGGCCCATCTTGGGCATGTGCCGGATGGAGAACGCGTCCGATCAAAATCGACACGTTGTCCAGTTTGGCAACTTCGCCTAGCGCGATCAGCGCTGCGGTACGTATCTCTAGATTGGTATCGTCCACCGCCTTCAGTAGGGGCGGCAAGGCGTCGAGTCGTCGCAGTCCGACTAGCTCGATTAGTGCCAAACGATCCGCGCCTTGGGCGTGGGCCAACCGGGCAATAAGCTCAGCATCAACCCCATCACCGGGTAACGACTTGAGTGATGCCTTGGCTGCTGCTGCAACTTCTACATTGCTGCCGGCGGCAACACTCAGCAGGACTGGGATACTTTCAACATTTCCCAGACGTTGGAGAACTTCAAGTGCCGCTATTCGTACCCCTGTCGGTCCGTTCTGGACGGTATCGAGTAAGGCGGGCACCGCTTCTGTGTCTCCACGGTCGCCCATTGCCAAAATCAACAGCGCTTGTCGATCGGGGGCCACTTTAGTTAGTGCAGCCATTAGTTTTTTAGTCACATTCGCTCCAGAAAGCTCACGAGCTGCCATCAATCCGATGGAAGTGATCACTGGGTCATCCGATTTCAATTGAGCTACCAACAGCCCAATTCCGTCGGCCCCGCGAGCCAGGATTGCGCCACGAGTCGCTTCGACCATGCGTTGCTTAGGAACATCGGCTGCGCGAACTTCATCGTAGAGTTGGGTGGCTTCGTTTGCATGACCGTTGGCCAATAGTTTTTCAGCGCAGAGAATGCACCCTTCCGCCACCGCCGAGCGGATGGCGTCGGGCCCATCTACCAGAGCTTGTCGCAGTGCAGCGGTTGCTTTAGAGTTGCCGATACGGCCCAGCGCCACAGCCGCTACTGAAGCGACTTCTGCGGTTGCATTTTTTGTCAACGGAATCAAATTCCCAACCGCCTTCGGATCACGCCGAACACCAATGGAATTGATCACACCAACCAGAGCTCTACCCTCCACCTGTTCCAGCGCTTGGCGCAAGGCGTTGTCGACCGCCGGATCGGGAATCGCTTCTAGAGCGATACGTGCCCAAGAAGTCAGTTCTGGGTCGGGCAAAAGGGCAGCTAGCGACGGCACCGCCTTGGCGGTGCCCCATACGGCCAGCTTCTTACAGGTGATGGCTTTTTGTGCTTTCGGTGCGTCCGATTGCAGCAGGTCGATCAACGGCTGCTCTTCTTCGGCCATGGAAGTCGTTGGAGACACCAGCATGCAGTTGACTGCCAGGATAACAGCAGCTAGTGAATTGAGTGTAAATCGAATTTCAAACATATTTTTGTCCTTGCGTAGAATCGAGAAGTCCCGTCAATGAGATGTGTTGTCGATGCCCATTTATAGCCGCCATGGGGCACGCAATGCTTCGCCGCGTAAGCGGTTGGCCTGCTCATCATCCGGGAACTCGTGGAGAACTGGATCGAACTTGATCTTGCGATCGAGGTACAGCGCAATGTTGGCTGCGTGACAAGCGATGTGCGCATAACAGGCGGTATCGGCATTGCCTTTCGGTTGGCTTCGAGTTTTCACGCAATCGAGGAAATCGCGTACGTGGAAAGTGGCCGGATAACCACCAATTTCCTCCACGGTCCTTCCAGCCAGTAAGGCGGGTGAGCTGAGTACAAACTTGCCGCTATCGCCCGTTTCGATCCAGCCATCGTCTCCTTCGAAGCGTACCGGGCAGGAACCGAGTGGCAACCAATCTTTTTCGCGCAGAATCAATTGAACACCGTCAGCATAAGTAGCAACGATTTGGCCATTTTCTGGCGGGTTGTACTCGACCGGTGCGGTGTGGTCCGCATTGGCCGCCCATTGGCAAAGATCGACGCAGTGCGAACCCCACTCGAGAACGCCACCGCCAGTGAATCGGCCGCTTTCTTCGAAGCAACCCATGTACCCACCACCCTTTTCGAAATGAAATCCGTTGAGCATCGTGTGGTTGAAAGGGCGCCAAGCCGCCGGGCCAAGATACATGTCCCAGTCCACTTCTTCGATGGGTGGCGCATTTTCAGGGGGCAACCAACCGCTTGCCTTGGAGGTCATGCCAGCAGGATGTGCGTAAACCCTGCGCAATTTGCCAAGCCGTCCGGTTCGCGCCAGCTCACAGGCAAAAGCAAAGTGTGGCAAGTTGCGTCGTTGGGTACCCGCTTGAAACACGCGACCAGTACGACGCATAGTTTCGGCCAACAACAAACTTTGTGAAATGTTTTTTGTGCACGGTTTTTCACAATACATGTCTTTGCCAGCCCGTGCCGCATGAATGGCTGCGGTCGCATGCCAGTTCGGCCCGGTTGCGATCAGTACCGCATCGATGTCCTTGCGTGCTAAGAGTTCACGAAAATCACGATACTTATCACAGTCGCTGTTATTATATTTCTGGTCAGCGATCTGCTTGACAGCCACACGGCGTTTCTCTTTCACATCACAGATGGCGACGAATTGCACGTCCGGTTGCTGCAAGAAACAACCCAGGTCGTAGGTTCCCCGGTTGCCAATACCGATGCCTCCCAATACGATCCGTTCGCTGGGCGGAATTGCACCGTCTTTCCCTAACGCGGAACTTGGGATCACTTGAGGTGCGGCCAACAAAGTACCAGCCCCCGCCACGGTCTTCACAAATTGTCGCCGATTTACTCGTTTGGTCTGTCTCGACATGATAGAAATTCCTGTCAGGAGGGTCTGCGTGAAATCTTGTTCGCGTAAATAGCTATTCTCGGGTACAACGCGGAACCGATCAAGAGTCGGTATGGGAACAAAAGTTGGAAAATTGCGATTTGTACACGAAGAAGGACATATACAGATAGTTTATGAAATATTTTGAACACCCAATAGAAACGACAGGAGTCACAAAAACCCTCCGATTGCAACCATATAACCACGAAGGACACGAAGAGCACGAAGGAAAGAGATGGAAAGAGATGGAAAGAGATGGAAAACCACTTTGCTATACACTGAGAAACAAGAATCGCTCGACAACTTAACAAGTCGTGAAAAGTTCCTGTTCGTACCTGTCTTCGTGCTCTTCGTGTCCTTCGTGGTGACGAATCGTTGGTAGAGAGTTGTTAGGTCGAGGTGTGGCCAAACTAGCGTTAACCTGAATCACACCGTCCAATTTGATAGCATAGAGAAATGCAATAGTCGAACTAAGGTGAGCTAAAGGACTTCCGCCCGACACGCACATGTTTTCAGCCTGAAATTAAAAATTCTTCAATCTCTTTCAACGTAGGCAAGGCATCGCGATTTCCAAGTTGCCTACATTTGAGCGCTGCTGCGGCGCAGGCGAAGGTTATTTTTTTCTCCACATCCCAGTGGTGAACCGTTGCGTAGATGATCGCTCCACAAAACACATCCCCCGCTCCATTGGTGTCGACTGCGTTCACGGCGAACTTAGTGCTTCGCGTCGTGGATTCGCCATTGAAATGAATTGCGCCGGAATCGCCAAGTGTCACGGTGATTTCCTTAGGACCCATTGCCAGAATCCTTTTCGCTCCATCTTCAATGTTATTGGATGCAAAGAGTCGGTGGATTAATTGCTCTGGACAGTTGATTACGTCGACGTACTGCAAAAGTTGCGCTAGATGCGACTTAGGCGAACCAAGGTCTAAAAAAACCTGTCCCCCCGATTGTTTCATCGCTTCCGCCGCCGAAATTGCCGCAGTGGTAGACCAACCATCGAGGTGCAATGCATCAAATTGGGTTATCCATTTGAGGAGCAAATCCGGAGGCTCGATTGCATCAGAACCTCGATAGGCGGCGATCGATCGTCTGCCGGTTTCCTTTTCTACCCAGACATGGGCAAATCCCGAGCGTGCGGCAGTTCGACATAAGCTTGGGTCAAATTCGATTGATTGAGATTCAAGGTCGGACTCAATCATTCGCCCAAACGGATCGTCACTCCATTTGCCTTGAAAGGCGGTAGTTAGGCCGAATTTCTGTAACAAACTTAGTGCCGTGGGTACCGGTCCTCCGACTTGATGCCGATCTTCTAGCACTTCACCTTTGGTGTCCGCTTCGGGAAGTGAAGCTAGGAATACCTGATGATCGACGACGATGGTGCCCAGACCAACAATAGAAGGTGGCTTGTTGTCAGGGCGCAAAGCGGATGGATGTGGTTCAGACAATTGGATGTATTTTAATTACAGAAGGTAAACAAGGATGCGACAGATCTGATCCTACCAACTCCCCACGCAGTTTGTTAGACTGCCCTACTCGTTACCCTTGCTCATTTGGATCGGAATTGTCGCGAGACATCCCATGCTGTTTGATTCTCATACACATTTAGATCAATCGGAGTTCGACGCGAATCGCGCCGATATACTGACGCGTGCGCGTGAGGCTGGAGTGACACAGATGGTCCTGGTTGGGACCACATTAACAGCGAGTCGTCGGTGTGTAGAATTGGCGCAGGATGATGAGACTCTTTACTCGGCAGTGGGCATCCAGCCCAATTATGTAGCTGAGTCGAGTGCTGGAGATTGGGATAAAATTGTACAGATGGTAGACGAGCCGGGAGTCGTGGCGGTGGGAGAGACGGGACTTGATCGACACTGGGACTACACCCCTTTTGATCAACAGCAGGATTACTTTGATCGGCATATTCGGCTGGCCCAAAAAAAAAACCGTCCATTCATCGTGCATATGCGCGACTGTGATGACGACATTCTGCAGGCATTGCGAGAAGCTCACCGTCGGCAGGCAAATCGAGGGGGCGAGCTATGTGGAATCATGCATTCCTTTACCGGCAGCCTGGAGATGGCCAACGAGTGTATGGAGATGGGCCTGCAAATTAGCTTTGCTGGAATGGTAACGTTCAAAAAAATGCACGACTTGCGTAGTTGCGCAGCCTCCATCCCCGTCGATCGCCTCTTGTTGGAAACCGATTCACCTTACTTGTCGCCTGAGCCAGTTCGCAGCAAACGGCCCAACGAACCTGCGAACCTGCGCTATACGGCCAACTGTATAGCAGAATCGCGAGGTGTCTCACTGGAGCAATTGGCCGCACAAACTACGGCCAATGCGAGAACGTTGTTCGGAGTGTAGGAGCCCGTGGGATACGCTGCGGTTAGCGGAAAATGGTTTCTTGCTCCAAAGATAATTTCAACGCTTCTTCCGGTATTTGTTCATATTCTGATTCAGGTGTGTGATTGTCTTGCTCAAAATATTCCTCTGGGGTTGCAAATTCTGTTGCATGCACATTCATCGGTGCAATGCGAGATTCTGTGGCCAGATTGGGAAGAGTTCGATAGGGGGCACGATACATACCTGGCGTTCCGATCCAGTTACCACACGAGTCACACGGTTCACATCCAGGAGGATCATTGTGCCATTCACTCCAGTAGAGTTCTCCCCCGCATCCAGCGCAGTCACACAGTTGCAAACAACCCGCCAATTTCTTCCACCAACTGCAGGTTTGCTTCTTGCATCCTATGCAGTTGCCACAGCCCTTGGTGTCACAAGGCTCTTCGGCACAGCCACAAGAGGGCAAGTTGCAAGGCTCTTCGGCACAACCACAGGAGGACAAGTCGCAAGGCTCTTCGGCACAGCCACAGGAAGCGAGTTCCTGAAAACCACCGTGGCAGCCCAGGCCAGTGAGGCAGACCATAACTGCTAAGAACATGACGCTTGAGTAACGCAGGTTGCGCATGCAACGACTCCAGGGATCCGACAGAAAGAACGCAGATGAGACCGACCTATTTCGGGTGTGTAATCTTCCCTATCGACTTTCTATCTCGCTCAAATCCAGAAAATCGTTAGAATCCTTAGAAGTGGTCATTGTTTACCATCTTCAATTCGCCCCTGAGTGCTGCTATGGAACCTTCGGCTAAGGCCTTTTTGCAACAAATTCTAGAAACCCCCAGCCCTTCCGGATACGAGCAACCTGTCCAGGAACTGGTGCGTGAATATGTTGGCAAATTTGCGGACGATGTAAAAACCGATCTGCATGGCAACGTGATTGCATGCTGCAAGCCGGAGCAACCGCTAAGGGTCATGTTTGCCGGCCACTCCGATCAGATTGGCTTATTGGTGACTTATATCAATGACAATGGTTTCCTCTACACTAATACGATCGGTGGCTGGGATCCCCAGCAATTGATAGGCCAACGGATGACGATTTATACGGATAATGGCCCCGTACGGGCGGTCATCGCACGCAAGCCGATCCATTTGCTAGACCAAGAAGAACGTAAGCAAGTAGTCAAGACCAAGGAACTTTGGCTCGACATTGGCGCCAAAGACAAAAAAGAAGCGTCCGAGATCGTGCGTATTGGAGACCCGGTTACTCTCGAATTGGGCTATCAGGAAATGCGAAATGGCCTGGCCAACTCGCCGGGGATGGATGATAAAACGGGGCTTTGGGTATGTGTAGAAGCTTTGCGTCGTGCTGCCCAACGAGACCTTAGTGTTTCGCTTTACGCGGTAGCCACGGTGCAGGAAGAAATTGGTTTGCGTGGAGCCACAACCAGTGCGCATGGGGTCAATCCGCATGTTGGTATTGCAGTCGACGTGACCCATGCCACCGACTGTCCGACTATCGATAAAACTCAAGAGGGCGACATCAGTCTGGGAGGAGGACCGGTTATCTATCGAGGTCCCAACATGAACCCGGTGGTGGTCGAACATTTGCGTGACTCGGCTGATTTCGCAGATATAACCTGCCAATGGGGCGCGATTGGCCGAGGTACAGGCACCGATGCTAATGCGATTCAGCTTTCACGTGACGGCGTGGCTGCTGGTTTGGTAAGTGTTCCCAATCGTTACATGCACAGTGCGGTAGAAATGGTGTCTCTAGACGACCTCGATCAGTGTGCCGAGTTGTTGGCCATGTTTGCAGTAAGCCTAGAAAGTAACGCAGATTTTACTCCGCGTTGAGGCGGGAGAGGCTCTTAGTATTCACTTGTAGCGTGAGTCACACATGCCGTCGCTCCGCGACTCAAAATTGTTTGTACCCAAATTCCTGGGACTGAAGTCCCAGGCTACCACATATAACCACTCCGCGGTTCAAAAATAGATGCCAGTGGTCAATTCCAACCAGAGTCGCGGAGCGACGGCATGTGCCAGTCTTGGGTTTCATGCCAAGGGTTTTTTCAAAAACTTCCAGTTGTCTGTGGCTTGTGCGTCAAGCAATTGTCGCGATCGACTTAACACCCCTCTTCGTAGGGTAAGACAAATCCACGGTTTGTAGTAGTGGTCAATTAATCACTTGCCACAATCTGTAAATAACTTTCGTACCTGCGAGTGTCGATGAACCCGTCTGCTACCGCATCTTTTACCGCACATGGTTCTTCGTGAGTATGGGTGCAGTCAGGGTAGCGGCATTGGCTTACATATGGCCGCAGGTCGCGGAAAAAACCAGCGACTTCCTCACGGCTCACATCCCACAACTGAAACTGTCGAATGCCAGGTGTGTCGACTACATAGCCACCCATGGCAAGAGGGATTAGCTCGGCAGTGGTGGTGGTGTGGCGACCTTTTTGAGTTTCTCCACTGACTGACTGAACGCGCAGTTTGAGTTCGGGTTCCAAGGCATTTAACAGGCTCGACTTGCCAACACCACTTTGACCAGTGATGGCTGTTTCCCGTCCTTGCAATAGTTGACGCAAGTGAGTCAGACCCCATTCCGCAGTGGCTGAGAGTAGTAGTACTTGATAGCCGAGTTGGCCGTAGACGCCTACGATCGGTTGTAGGTTTGCCGGATCGACCAAGTCGACTTTGTTAATGCAAAGGATGGGTTTAATTTTTGCTTTTTCGGCAGTCACCAGGTAGCGGTCAATCAAATTGGGTTTAAGACGAGGATGGGCAGCGCTGGCCACCACGAGTATCTGATCGACATTCGCGACCAAAATGTGCTGGCGTCCGCGACTGGTGCGGCAGAGTAAACTGTGTCTGGGTTCAACCCGCTCGATGATCCCTTCGTCTGTTCCCTCGGGCCTCAACCAAACCAAATCGCCTGCTGCCAGCACATGGCGTTGGTCGGTACGGAGTGTTTTCAGCAGGCGCCGAATTGCGCAACGTCGGATGGTGCCATCTTTCAATTGGACGGTACTTACCAAACCTTGCACCCGTAATACTCGTCCCAGGTGACATCGCTCTTGGTTGATAGCTGGCAGCAGGATAGTGCCTGAGGCATCTTCTTGTATTTCTGCATCCGCAATGGTTCGTCTGCGAGTGAGGTCTCCTTTGCCAGAAACCTGTTGACGACTTTCCAGGTCGTCAAGTGATTCGCTTGCCAACTCGTACTGGCGGGTAAGATTGTTGTCACGAGTAATCGTCGAGCGATTCTTGCGAAACGAAGTACGTAGCTTTTGCTTGGCACGCTTTTTTTTTGCCATTCCTAGTGCTTTGTCAAACTTAGCTTTTTGGGTTGACGCACGAATATCCCTTGGTCGGAGGAGTCACGTTGCTGCAGCAACACCAAAGAGATGAGGCCAGACCAGACATTATAAAGACCAGACATTATAAAGGCTTATCCGGCAATTTGATTTGACCGGCGCTATCATCAAGTACATCATACCGAGAGATGATGGAATCGTCATCTTGGGATTCCGGTTGGGTCGCGACTCCTGCCTTGTTTCCAGCTACCTTATTCCCAGAACGTGTTGAGCGTTTCGAGCCCGTGGCTCCAGCTGCACACGCGGGTTTCGATTTTGTTGATTGCAAACCGGCTCTTGATAAGAGCGACTCGGTCATCAATTCTGCCGGTAAATCGTCCGCAGGAGGTGGACCGGTCGCACCCAGGTCGACAGGGGAGTAATGTAACTTATAATGGTGCTTAGCAATTGCCAGCGCGGCACCGGGATCAATCCGTTTTTCACTGACTCGGATTCCGTTGACTTTGCACCCATTGCGGCTTTGCATGTCGCGAATGAACCAGTAGCCGCCTTGGATAAATAATTGGCAATGATGGGCCGAAACATTGGCAAATCTTAGAACAATATCACAACTTTCTCGCCGTCCTACGAGAAGTTCCTTTTTTAGAAGCGGGATGGGATCTCCCCCTCCTAGTGGCACGAGTTCTCCATACATATTTTAATCACTCAAGTTCGTCAATTAATGCCCTCTGCCCACCGTCCACTCTAGGCGAAATCGCAAGTGACGTCAACTAAACAGCCTACGTGTAGCCAAAACCTTCCAAAATGTCAGCCTCCCGATTGGCGGCTGGCAGGATACCCTTATTATGCTTACCGTTATTTCTTACAGCAACGATTTGGCCTGCGTGTCCAAAAAGTAAGTGTCGACGCAGGGTTTACCTGTCCCAATGTGGATGGCAAAGTTGCTAAGGGGGGGTGTACTTTTTGCGACAATCGCAGCTTCAGTCCCAGTCGCCGACTTCCTCGAGCAAATATTGCGGGGCAGATTGATCAGAGTATCGCACGCATGCGTCGGCGATATAAGAATTGTCGTCACTTTCTAGCCTATTTCCAACCCGCTACCGGCACCTACGCGCCGGTAGACCGTTTGCGACCTCTCTATGAGCAGGCACTGGCTCACTCACAGGTGGTAGGGTTGGCGATTGGTACACGGGCGGATTGCGTACCAGACAAAGTTCTGGATCTGTTGCAGGAGCTGGCCTGCGAAACGTACCTTTCCATTGAGTATGGGATGCAAACAGTTCATGACCGTTCACTGGATTGGATGAATCGGGGGCACCATCATGATGCAATGCTCGATGCAGTGGAGCGGAGCCGTGGCCGCGGCTTCGAAATCAGTGCACACGCAATTTTAGGTTTGCCGGGAGAATCGCATGATGACATGCTGGCCACTGCCCGGGAGATAGCCCGCTTAAATTTGGATGCGGTGAAAATTCACAATCTGTACTGTGTGAAGAATACGCCCCTTGCCGACCAGGTTGCAGCCGGAGAAGTACAGTTGATGCAGCGAGACGAATACGTGCAAACGGTCGTCGATTTTCTTGAACTGTTGCCGCCAACCATGGTGGTCGAACGTATTTCCGGTGACGCACCTCCCGACTATTTTGTTGGACCAGCCTGGTGCCTCGATAAATCTTCTGCCAAGCAGGCCATCGAGGCGGAATTCGAACGACGGGGTACCTGGCAGGGAAGGAAGTACGAGGGGTGAGGAACGCGGGGAAAAATTGTTTAATTTGTCCGAACCTGTTGCGGAACAGTCATATACAAAATATCGAATATCGAACAAGGAACTCTTAATTACGAAGTAAAGAAACTTGATTCGAACTTTAAACGCAAATCCTAACACACTTCAACATTCAACATTCCTTGATCGATATTCAATATCCGGGCCTTGTTCGATATTCAATATCCGGGCTAGGAGCGAGATGGAAAGTAGTCTCGATCCTGGGGTATTGTTCCTAGATCCTCGCTTCTCTTTCAGCTAGAATACTTTTCCCCCTTGGAGAGAACCAAGGTGATCGCTGGCTGAAACCCTTGGTGGTATCAGCGGGAGGAAAGTCCGGGCACCATAGGGCAAGGTGGTGGGTAACGCCCACCGGCCGTGAGGTTAGGGCAAGTGCCACAGAAAAGATACCGCCTGCAGCGAGAGTTTCTCTTGCGGCAGGTAAGGGTGAAATGGTGCGGTAAGAGCGCACCAGCAGGCGGGGTGACTCGCTTGGCTAGGTAAACCCCACTTGGTGCAAGGCCAAACAGGGAGCATGAGTCGGCTCGGCTCGCAATGACTTCCGGGTAGGCTGCTGGAGACCGCAGGCAACTGCCGTCCTAGAGGAATGATCACCACTGACGACGTAAATCCGTTGCCAGGACAAAACCCGGCTTACCGGTTCCCTTCAGGGGGGTTTTAGTTGCCGGGGGGCTTTAGTGAAAGGCGCGAGTTGCGAGGCGCGAGTTCCTGAAAATAACTCGCTCCTCGCTCCTCGCCCCTACTTTGCTTTCTAAAACCTCGGCTGGAGTGGCTTTAGCGGTTGGATATTACGCTGAATGGGCTGTAACTGCGTTTGCTGAGCCAGGGTAGGGGCTGGAGCCATAGCCGCTTGAGTGGCGGCTGGCTGAGGGGTGGCTAACGCAGTTGGGATACCGCCCTGTGCTTGCTTAGCCGCATTGGTCCGTTCGTTGGGAATTTTCTCCTCGCCGATCATCTGCAATAGCTTTGAGATGCAGAGCTTGTTCATGCTTGTCCGCAAGTCATGGGCCTCGGTCCGCAGGTATTCGTGCATGCTCTTGGGAAGACGGACGGTAATGACCCGGGTCGGTTCGGTCTCCGGATCGGCGATGGTCCTTTTCTCACGTAGTTTAACCAGACACTGTTGGATTTGCTCATATTCCTCACTTTGTTCAAATTCGGTTAAATCCTCGTAGGCAGGAAATGCTTTGCGGACTACGCCGTCGATTCCCAGTACTTCTCGAAAAAAGGTTACCCAGTCCGGGTTTTGTTGGTAGAGATTTTTAGCGACCTGTAGAACTTCCTGATACTTTTCCTTGGATTGGGTTAGCACGGCTGAAGTCTCCTTCTTTTCAGCTTGATAATTGCAGAGCCAAGGACCACCCGGCCCTCGTGACACCCAATATTCCGCCAGCGGTCAAGTGATGCACTAATGTCCTGTCACTGCTTGCACTTACGTCAATCCACCAGTCCTGCCTAAATGCGTGCAATGACTGCCTGGAAATAAGGCAGCGATGTCGTGCCTAGTTTTTAGGCAAGGCCTGGGTTCCCGAAATTCGGATTGTCCAGTTCGATGGGCTAGGAAATGCGGTTGGGTCTTGAGTGAATTAGTCAATTAAGTCCAGAAAAAAACCCACCTACTTTTAATAGGTGGGTTATTCTCCGGAGAAAACCTCCAGCTCTACCGGAGCAGTCTCGCTTGAGCGGTCCAGTCATGGATTGCCAAACGCCAGCTCCATTACGAGTTCAACTGATCGCGGACCTTTTCCAGTAGCCGTTTGGTTAGCCGGATTCCCTCATACTCGTCAGGATGGGAGCCTTCCCATTCGATGCCGACGTAGCTGTGGAAGCCAGCGTCAAGCACGATTTTCATCATCCGTACGTAGTCGGTCTGAACTTCGTTGCCTGAGGCGTCGAATTCGTGGCTTTTGGCGCTGACGGCCTTGGCGTATGGCATCAATTCGGTAACTCCCAGGTAGCGGTCGTACCATTTATCCTCTTCCAGCCGGAAATTGCCAAAATCGGGCAATGTACCGCAGTTAGACATGTTGACCTGCTGGATGACTCCTGCCAGCCACTTGCCATTGGAGGAGAGTCCCCCGTGGTTTTCCACGATTACGTTAATCTCGTGCTGTACGCCGAATTCGCTCAGCCGTCGCAACCCATCTGCCGCCAGTTTCTGTTGCTCCTCAGGAGAGCCTTGGGATCGGGCGTTGACCCGTATGGTGAGGCATCCCAGAGTTTTGGCCGCCTCGATCCAGGCGTAGTGGTTTTCCACAGCCTGCGTCCTCTGTTTGGCATCTGGGTCGCCCAGATTTCCTTCTCCGTCGATCATGATTAGGTGATTGAATACACCGGCGTCTGAGGAACGCTGGTTCAGTTTGGCCAGATAGGCTTGGTCTTGAGCCTTATCCTTGAAAAATTGATTGACGTACTCAACCGTATCGATGCCGAATTCCGATTGCGATTTTGCCGGAAAATCAAGATTGTCCAACTTGCCAGCTTGGAGGGTACGGTGCAACGACCACTGAGCCAAAGATATTTTAAACAACGGTTTTTTTATCTCCTGAACGGCGAATGCCTTGTTTGTTTGGAAGTC
>JBDOMT010000030.1:0-50635 GCA_039831705.1 Pirellulales bacterium
CGCAGGCGTGTTTTTTACACGTTGAGGCGACCACAGCTGCGCCGCGGTGCCCGGGACCGAAACATAACGCAGCCACGGAAGGACTTGGGACGCCGTAGCAGAAACGGGTGAAATATGCGGGTTAGGATTTATCGTTGTCAAGTTCATGACATGAGACTATTCAGAACAGGTAGGTAATCATGGCAAGTGTCGGTAATATCCTTCTCGAAAAAGAAATCCTTCTCGAAAGTGGCACCAACGAATTGGAGCTGTTGGTTTTTTCGGTTTCCAACTGTGTTTTCGGAATTAATGTTGCCAAGGTGCGAGAAGTATTACCCGCACAAAAGATCACGCGGGTTCCACAGTCTCATCCTTCTGTTGTTGGCAGCTTTCAGCTTCGCAATTCCATTGTCTCCTGCGTTTCGCTGCATCAACACCTCGGTCTAACCGAGATGAATCGTGCCGATCAACATACGATCATCGTTACCGAAATCAATCAACGACAAACGGCCTATTTTGTCGATCGAGTGGAGAATATCCACCGCATCAGTTGGGAAGAAGTTCTTTCTCCACCAGCCATATTGAGCTCAGTCAATAGCCCCGTGACTGCGGTGACGACCATTGGCGAACGGCTCATCCTGCTGCTTGACCTGGAACTAGTCGATGCTCAGGTATCGGGAGTAGAACTGGAAACCAAGACTCATGAAAACACACGAAATCTTCCTCGGCATACATTGAAGATCGTTCTGGCTGACGATTCGAGCACCGTACGTGAAGGAATCACTCGAACATTGTCCAGCAGCGGCTATACCGATCTGACCATGGCCAATAATGGTGAGGAGGCTTGGTTGATATTGGAAAACATGGTCCGAGAAAATTTATGCTTACCTGATCTGATCATCAGCGATGTGGAAATGCCTCGAATCGACGGATTCCACCTGACCAAGCGAATCAAGAACCATAATCAGCTCAAGCACATTCCTGTACTGCTGTATTCGTCTATTGTCTCCCCGGACAATCAAAAGAAGGGTTCGGCAGTGGGAGCCGACGCCCAAGTTGCAAAACCAGACCTGGATCAAATCGTCAGAATTGCGGACGATTTGATCAGCAAGTCGCAACCGTTCTCAGAGTCCACCGATCACTCCGCCAAAATTAATGGGCCGATTGATCAAGTGGAATGCAATCAGGCGTTGCCGCAAGTTGAGCCGGCACACGGTCCGAATCGCACGCTTGAAACGGCTACTCTATTGGCCGCTGAAAAGGCCGATCTGCCGACATCGGAAATGCTCGACGATGCCCACCTTTGGTTTACATTTCAACGGGAAATGCACCAACGGGTGGATCATCTCGATGCACTTTGCAAACACTACAACCAACAGTTGCCCACCGACGATGCCACCAATGATCTCTTGCGAACACTGCACTCAATCAAATCGGCCGCCGATGTGGTTACCGCAAGGCCCGTCACTCGGTCGGCACACTGGCTGGAAGATCAGCTTGAGTTGACAACCCGAAACGGGGAACCGTGGCCGCTTGCGGAACTGAATCAATATGTGAAATGGCTCCGCGATTTGACTCAAATGCCCTACCCGGATTCACTGCAGGGTATCCCAGAATTTTCACTGTGTGTGAGTGCTTAGCCCGTATCAACCTCGCCAAACACCCACAACTGCCGGCAGGTAAGTGCGGACCTGCCATCGATCCGTTCGTTTCTCCCCTACGGGACCTCCCGGCAACAGGTTGAAATCGAAGCGATCATCCGCCTCGACGACAACAAGGCTGCCCTCAGGAGCCCGTTCGGTCACGGCAGTAATTAGTTCTAGCATGTCGTCCTGACGTTCACGATAAAATGCATAGGGCGGACTGCAAAAAACAATCCAGGAATGAAGCGTCTCCGAGGGCTGATCTAATTCCGTATTCCGCATTCCGAAATCTGCATCGGACATATCACGTTTGGTCCACAAAAACGCGCTGGTTGTTTTCAACTCAGCAATCGACTGGACATCGAGACTGATGATATTCGCTTCTACAACTCTCGCTGTAGGGACATGTTTTTCGATAAAGGTAACGCCCACGGCACCACGGCTGATCGCTTCCAGCCCTAACGCTCCGGTGCCGGCGAACAGGTCAATTGCATAACGGCCTTGAACTTCCAGTCCCACCAAATTGAAAATGGCTTCCCGAACTCGGTCCTTCATGGGTCGGGTGACAAGATTTTCTTCCACGCAGAATGGTTGGTAGCGAAGCTTTCGCCCCCGATATTTGCCACCGACTATTCGCAGATCGCCAGGTCGGTCACGGGAATTCCCTGGAGAGTTCTTGCGGCCCTTCCGGGGACGTTTCTCATGCGAAGCTCGGGAGGACTGAGTACGTTTGGCCATGGGTCTGCAATCAGGTGAAATCGATGGAAAGTCAATGCGAACGCCAGAATTATCCGGCTCGTAAGCGGGTGCGGGCTGGCCGCAGCTTGACAGTGTAGCTGATCTGTATCTAAACTAGTATTCCAAATTACGATTTTGGCAACCTCTGATATCGCAATACCTAATAGAAAACTGCTGCCCCGATGCATATTCGATCATTAAAAATATTTTGTGATATTGTCGACTTGCGTAGCTTCTCTCGTGCGGCGGATGCCAATGAGATGTCGCAATCCAGTGCCAGTCAGGCGGTTCATTTATTGGAGGAACGTTTGCAGGTGCAGTTGCTGGATCGGTCCAAGCGGCCCTTCGTTTTAACCCCCGAAGGCAAGTGTTATTACGACGGATGTCGACGCATGGTGACATACTATGCCGAACTGGAAGAAGAAGTTCGCACTTTACACGACCAGGCAGCTCGAAAATTAACGGTTGCCTCTATCTATTCGGTAGGGCTTGCACACATGAGCGCATTCATGCAGCAGTTCTCCTCTGAGTATCCGGCTGCCCAAGTGCGATTAGAGTACCTCCACCCCGCACGGGTCTACGAAGAAGTAGAACGAGGGACTGTTCAGCTGGGGCTGGTGAGCTATCCCAGGCAAACGGCAACGCTTGAGGCCATTCCCTGGCGCAGTGAACCTATGGTTGTCGTATGCCATCCCAATCATCCCCTGGTCCAACCGGTAACCTGGTCGGAGTCTAATCGAGCTGCTGACCATAATGTTTATCAACCACCGATCACGCTGAATCGTTTGGCTGGAGAGTCGTTGGTAGCATTCGAATCGGGTTTAGAGATTCGAGAGCAAATCGACCAAGTACTCGCCAAGCACCACGTGAAAGTCAAGATTTCATTGGAATTTGATAACATCGAAACGATGAAACGGGCTATCGAATTGGAAGAAGGGATTGGCATCCTACCCGAACCGACCGTGGCTAGAGAAATCGCGATGGGTTCCTTGTCCAAAGTGCCCTTGGTAGCATGCCCCTTGCAACGACCACTGGGTATTGTACATCGGCGGGATAGAACCTTGGGAATTATCGGGCAGCAGTTTGTCGAGTTGCTACTGGCAGATAGCGTATTTAAAGTGCCCCAACTGGACCAGCCCCCCCAACTGGGCCGACCCAGTGTCCCGTGCCAGGGAGCATCCGCTCGGGCCGTGTAATCAGTAAAGAAAATATTGACATACCATTTGTTGAAGTAATGTTCTATGAAAAAATACAAGTCTACTACGCGTGTACCTGCTAAGCAGACAATCTCACCCCAGTTGGGACTTCCTCCCAAGCAAGGTTTATACGATCCACAAAGCGAACACGATTCGTGTGGAGTAGGATTTGTCGCGCATATCAAGGGAAAACGCAGCCACCAGATGCTGCTCGATGCGCAGCAAATATTGCACAGCATGGACCACCGAGGGGCTTGCGGGTGCGAGGCCAATACGGGAGATGGAGCGGGTATTCTCACCACATTGCCCCACGAATTCTTGCAACAGCGGGTGCGTCAGGACTTGGGAGTTGAGCTGCCAGAACCCGGGAAATTTGCCGCCGGAAACGTGTTCTTGCCAACGATCGAAGCCGAGCGAACGCGGTGCAAGAAAACCGTTGAAGCATTGGTGGCCGCCCAGGGACTGCGGTTGGTGGGTTGGAGGCCAGTCCCCACCGCCTGGGAGCCGGCTGATATTGGTCCCACCGCCAAGGCGGCTGAGCCTTGCATTGAACAATTGGTGGTAGCCGTGGGCAAGGATCCCCAGAAGGCGGAAACCAGCGGAGACGATCTGAGCACTACCCCGCTTAAAGGTGATGTTTTTGAACGTGATCTCTACTTCATCCGCAAGCAGGCCAGCGATCGCCTGCGAAGTGACCAATCTCTCAGTCAATCAAAGATGTTTTACATCTGTTCGCTGTCGACCAAAGTAATCATCTATAAGGGCATGCTCACCACGGATCAGTTATTTCTCTACTATCCCGATCTGGCAGACCCAAGCTATACCAGCCATTTAGCGATGGTCCACTCGCGATTTTCGACCAACACGTTCCCCTCCTGGGATCGGGCTCAGCCTTGCCGATGTATGAGCCACAATGGCGAAATCAACACCTTACGTGGCAATATGAACTGGATGCGAGCCCGACAAGGCACGATCCATAGCGAGTTACTTGGTAATGAACTCTCCAAACTATTTCCCATTATCGAACCCGACTGTAGTGATTCGGGGACCTTCGATAATGTATTGGAATTCTTACTGATGACTGGCCGGACTCTCCAAGAGGCCATCATGATGATGGTACCTGAAGCGTGGCAGCAGCATGAGACAATGCCTGAAGACAAACGGGCCTTTTACGAATACCATGCCTGCCTGATGGAACCATGGGATGGACCCGCTTCGATCGCTTTTACCGATGGCCACTATATCGGCGCCGTATTGGATCGCAATGGTTTGAGACCTTCACGCTATTACCTGACCCATGATGACCGCGTGATCATGGCCAGCGAGGTGGGCGTACTGGACATCGACCCGACCATCGTGAAGGAGAAGGGCCGATTACAAGCCGGACGTATGTTCCTGGTCGATATTGAGCAAGGACGACTGATTCCCGATGACGAATTGAAGGCCGACTTTGCGACCCGGCGCCCCTATGCCCAATGGTTGCAGGACCAGCGAATTGAATTGTCCGAATTGGTTCATGCCGACGAAACCCAAGCGAAACGGACTTACGCATTTGATCCTGAGTCGCTCTTGGAGCGGATGCAGGCGTTTGGCTTCACCACCGAAACAATGCAGTTCATGTTACTGCCGATGGTCCGCGATCTAAGAGATCCGGTCGGTTCGATGGGCAACGATTCCTGCCTGGCGTGCCTGAGTGATCAGCCACGGATGCTTTACGACTATTTTAAACAACTCTTTGCACAGGTGACCAACCCGGCGATCGATTCCATTCGCGAAGAAATCGTGATGTCCCTGGAATGCATGATCGGTCCCGAACAAAACCTTTTGGAAACAACTGCGGAACATGCCCACCGACTGCGAATCCCTCATCCGATTCTATCGAATAAAGAATTAGCCGCCATCGTACATCTGGATTACCGTGGCTGGCGAACCAAGACCATAGACATGACATGGCCGCGTGAAGAGGGCAAGCAGGGCATGCGGCAAGCGCTCGATCGGATTTGCGCCGAGGCCGAGGCCACGATTGACGAAGGGTATCAGTTGGTGGTTCTCACCGATCGAGCCATTAGCTCTCAGCGGGTACCTGTCAGTGCCTTGCTGGCTACCGGAGCGGTTCACCAGCATTTGCTTCGAAAAATCAAACGTACTCAGATTGGCATCGTTGTCGAAACGGGGGAGGCCCGTGAAGTCCATCACCATTGCCTGCTCATTGGCTACGGGGCGGATGCCATTAACCCCTACTGTGCCTTTGAGTCACTCTGGCAAGCATTACGTGATGGACTGGTGGAAAATGAAACACTCGATGACGAGGGCCTCAACGATATTACTCGCGATGAAAAACTGGTAACTGCCTATCGCAAAGCAGTCGCCAAGGGGATGCTAAAGGTCATGGCGAAGATGGGCATCTCGACACTCCATAGTTACAAAGGAGCACAGATTTTCGAGGCCTTGGGAATACGCGAGGAAGTGGTCGATTTTGCATTCACCGGAACGGCTAGCCGTCTCCAAGGAGTCGGTTTTGACGTTTTGGCCGAAGAAGCTTTACGACGTCATTCGATTGGCTATCCGGCAACTGATGATCAGCGTTTGCCCATTTTGCCAAATCCGGGTGAGTTTCATTGGCGTGCCCAGGGGGAACGGCACATGTGGGACCCGCAAGCGATTGCAGACATCCAGGTTGCTGCTCGTACCGACAGTGTCGATGCCTATCAACGCTTCGCCGAGCACATGAATCACGATGCCCGCACCCGCTGTCAACTTCGCGGTTTGATGGAATTCAAGTTGGGATCGGGTTGCAAACCAATCCCATTGGACCAGGTACAACCGGCGCGCGAAATCGTTCTGCGATTTTGCACCGGAGCCATGTCCTTTGGCTCTATTTCACCCGAGTCTCATGAAACCCTGTCCGTGGCGATGAACCGACTGGGTGGTAAGAGCAATACGGGCGAAGGGGGAGAAGATCCGGCCCGTTTCCAACCATTACCCAATGGCGACTCCAAACGTTCTGCAATCAAGCAGGTTGCTTCGGGCCGTTTTGGTGTGACCATTTGGTATCTGGCGAACGCTGATGAATTACAAATCAAAATTTCTCAAGGTGCAAAACCGGGCGAAGGGGGGGAATTGCCAGGTCGCAAAGTGGATGAAAAAATTGCCCGAATTCGTTACTCAACACCGGGAGTCGGCCTAATTAGCCCGCCACCACATCACGACATTTACTCAATTGAAGACTTGAAACAACTGATTCACGATTTGAAAAATGCGAATCGTCACGCACGCGTGAGCGTCAAGCTAGTTTCCGAAGTAGGAGTAGGTACGATTGCCACCGGTGTGGTGAAAGGCTATGCCGATCATGTCCTTATTTCAGGTGATGGCGGAGGCACGGGGGCTTCTCCCCTAACTAGCATCAAGCACGCAGGCTTGCCATGGGAGTTGGGAATTGCTGAAACCCACCAAACACTCGTGCTCAACGATTTGCGCAGTCGTGTTGTGCTGCAAACGGATGGTGGTTTAAAGACAGGCCGTGATGTGGTAATTGCGGCACTCCTGGGAGCTGAAGAGTTTGGTTTTGCAACAGCCCCATTGATTACCTTGGGATGCATCATGATGCGCAAGTGCCATCTCAATACGTGTCCTGTAGGCATTGCCACACAAGACCCTGAGCTGCGCAAGAAATTTATCGGCAAACCTGAGCATGTGGTTAATTACCTCTTCATGGTAGCCGAAGAAGCACGCACGATCATGGCCCAACTCGGTTTCCGCACCATCGACGAAATGGTAGGCCGTGTGGATTGCCTGGAGACGAGTGCCGCGATAAAGCACTGGAAAGCCGATGGGCTAGATCTTTCCCCCTTACTCGGTTTTTCGGCACAAGGAGTTGCCGTTCCCTCGGGTGATTCCAATGTGGGATCTTACTGCACACAAAAGCAAGATCACGGCCTGGAAAAATCACTCGATCTAACCCGGATCTTGGATTTGGCTAGCCCTGCTCTGGAACGAGGCGAATCGGTGCAAGCGGAAGTGGATATCGTCAACACGAATCGTACGGTTGGCACAATCCTCAGCTATGAATTGGTCAAAAAATACGGTGCCGAAGGCCTGCCAGACGACACGATCCACTTTAAGCTTCGTGGTTCCGCCGGGCAAAGCTTGGGTGCATTTCTGGCTCAAGGCATTACGCTTGAGCTCGAGGGTGACGCAAATGACTACGTCGGCAAGGGTCTTTCTGGGGGATGCTTGAGGATCTACCCCCCCCAATCGAGCACCTTTGTCGCCGAGGACAATGTTATCGTCGGAAATGTCTGCCTTTACGGAGCGACAGAGGGCGAGGCCTTTTTCCGTGGTCAGGCGGCGGTGCGATTTGCCGTGCGTAACAGCGGCGCCCACACAGTGATTGAAGGCGTAGGAGACCATGCGTGCGAATACATGACCGGAGGACGTGTCGTCATTCTTGGAGCCACTGGCCGCAATTTTGCTGCAGGCATGAGTGGCGGAGTGGCCTATTTGTGGGATCCGCACGAGCGTTTTTTGGTCAACTGTAACTTGGCGACCGTGGGTCTCGAGAAGGTCGAAGATGATGAAGACGTTGCCGAATTGCGTGAACTGATTGAAAAACATCTCAACTACACCGGCTCAACCGTGGCCTCCAATATTCTCGATCGATGGGATGAAACTTTACCACAGTTTGTCAAAATCATGCCGAATGATTACAAGCGCGTTTTAGAGGAACAGAAACAGAAAGTCGGTGTTCCGGCAGTTCAGTAGTTTGGGAAAGATGAGCAGAAAACACTGAAACACTGAAACACTGAATTACCGAAACACTGAATTACCATGGGTAAACCAACCGGTTTTATAGAATACGAGCGTCAGACAGTTCCCTATCGAGATCCGTTAGAGCGGGCTGGGGACTTTTTGGAGATCTATACACATCCTGAGGAGGAGTTGCTGCGTACCCAGGGAGCCCGTTGCATGGACTGTGGTGTCCCCTTTTGCCAAAGTGCCACGGGTTGCCCAATTGACAATCTGATTCCCGAGTGGAACGACCTGGTTTACCACGGTCGTCTGCGAGAAGCCCTTGATCGTCTGCACAAAACTAATAATTTTCCAGAATTTACCGGTCGTGTTTGCCCTGCACCCTGCGAGGGCGCATGTGTGTTAGGAATTAGCGAACCACCAGTGACCATCAAGAATATTGAAAACGAAATTATCAACTACGGTTTTGCGCAGCAGTGGATCACAGCACAAACTCCTGCCCAACGGACGGGCCGAAAGGTAGCGATCGTAGGCAGTGGCCCAGCCGGTCTGGCGGCTGCGGATCAACTCAACAAGGTGGGACATCAGGTAACCGTCTACGAACGGGCCGATCGCATCGGTGGCTTGTTGATGTATGGTATCCCGAATATGAAACTCGACAAAAGAATCGTACAACGACGGGTCGACCTGCTAGCCGCTGAAGGAGTGGAGTTCATTACCTCTGCCCACGTTGGCAAACGTGAGGATTTTGATCCTGGACAAATGACTCAATTAATGATCGAGGGTGGTTGCGACGTTCAATTTATCGATCCAGGACAGCTGGCGGACCAATTTGACGCGGTTCTATTAGCCACCGGGGCGACCGGACCGTTCGATCCAACCAGCCGCTGCCCGGGTCGTGATTTGAATGGAATCCACATGGCCATGGAGTTTCTGACCCGGAACACCAAGGATCTCCTCGATGAATCCTTGGCAAGTGAAGAGTTCACCAATGGGGGTGCCTTCACCGGATCGAGCATGTCTGCTCAGGGCAAACAAGTGATCGTCATCGGCGGTGGAGATACGGGCGCCGACTGCATTGGGACATCACTCCGACATGGGGCAACCAGTATTGTCAACTTTGAACTACTGGATCAGCCGCCCGCTGAGCGGGCCGAGGGCAATCCGTGGCCCCAATGGCCTCGTGTCTATCGGGTGGACTATTCCCATGCGGAAACGGCCGCCCAACTGGGCACAGATCCGCGCCAATTCAACGTGTTAACCAAAGAGTACGTGGGAGACAATCAGGGGCGGCTTACCGGTGTCAAAACGGTCGCCGTCGATTGGTCAACTCCCGGGGAGAAGGCTCCCTTTACGGAAGTGGCGGGAAGCGAAAAAATATGGCCTGCTGATTTGGTCTTTTTGGCCACCGGTTTTATTGGGCCGGAACTGGGAATCAGTGAAATGCTCGGGTTAGAAACACAAAACCCACGCGGAAATTGGAAAACGTTTGCCGCAGAGCATGGCCAGTTTACGACCAACGTAGAAGGGATCTTTGCCGCAGGTGATTGCCGCCGAGGTCAATCACTCGTGGTATGGGCAATCAACGAAGGCCGCGGCGCCGCCCGCGCAATTGATAGTTATCTTATGGGTGACAGCAGCTTACCCGCACCAGGAGTAACGCAAGGGCTGGTGGCGGCGACTTAATACAGGTTATTGCACTTTCTGGAAGAGAGCACGGTTTTGGTAACGCCTGCCTGTGAATTTGGCAAGCTCTTGCGCAATGCGCGGCAACGTGCAGGGTTGGGGTTGCGCACTTTTGCAATGCTCATTGATCAACGGGCTTCGGTTGTCAGTGCCATTGAGTCGGGCCGACGCAGAGCCTGGCGCCATGAACAGCAATTGCAACTCGTAGCCCGTGTCTTGGGCATGGCGGTTCCATCAGACCGGTGGGACACATTGTGTGCGGCGGCCCGATCGACAGTTGCTGACAACGATCAGAACTTGAACTGTCGACTCCCAGGTGAATTGTGGTGGTGGTGGACTTCCCCAAGCGCTACGACACTGACAGTAGACACAGTCGGGCTAACCAAGCATTTAGGGGCAACAACCACCCAGCCTGGAGATTCTCACTCGGCTGAATCTCTGCCTCTTGAAAAGGACAACTGCCATGGCTGGTTGCCCAATGGCTTGCTCACAGACCTGGAAATTGAATGGGGTGCACGCCAGTACATGGAGTCCCAGGGATTGCATCTTACTGCAGCTCCTGTCGATGTGGAGGCCGTGCTTGAAAAGGGCTCCTCAGATAGAGGGGCCGGAGTGCAACTAGAAATACTGCCTGGCCTCATTCCCCAGTTCAGTGTCGAAGCGTGCGTTGTTCGTTCGAAAGATCAAATCACTCTGGTGATTGATCGTATCCTGGCAGACTCGCGGCCCCCAGCAGCCTATCGTCTCATGTTGGCAAAGTGCTTCGCTCCGTTAGGATTAAACCTGGTACCCGCAGAGAACGACTCTGGAGCCCACCATTACACAACACTCCGAAGCAGTGCTGACTGGCCCCGATATGCCAGCTATTGCCAACGGTTTGCCCTGTCCATGATGCTGCCTGCCAAACCCGTTCTGGTGGCAGCCGACGCGGCCTACAGGGAATTGGTACAACGACAAGGGTGGGAGTCAGAAATTCTTCGACATTCGAATGTGATGCAAAGAGTGCATAATCGCTTGGCCGAGCAATTTTCAGTGCCCTTTGCCTTGGTTCGGCAACGACTAACCGACTGGCCTTTTCATCTGGAGCAACGAGTCGATTTGGCCCTCAATGCACGGGAGTCCCAGTTGCCACCCCTTGATTGGTTGGAAATCGGATCACACAAACAGCGCAAACTATTTACAGATATCAGCTAAACGGATTCGAGTCATCTTCGCCAAATGGGCTATCGTCTGCTGGGGCACTTTCTGGGGGCGTGATGGTATCCTGGTCTCTGTCCGTCTCTGAGGCATCATTTGGCTGGCCGACTTCTGTCGGAGTCGGGGAATCCTGTTCTCTGGATTTCCTAGTCACATCCTCGGCTTCATCTGCGCTCGAAGCGGCATCTCCCTCAATTTCGCCAGCAGGTTGCTTATAAATAACAGGCTCCGATGCACCAATCTCATGCAAGCATTGAATGAGACCAACGTTGTTAACCAGAAAAATACGGTCATTCTGGTCATTGATGAGAGCTGGCTTCCGCACACTCCAGGGAGCCCCCCCACTCGAAGATATGAGCTTGCCGGAAAACTGTTGACTCCTACTACGAGATAAACGCCCCACCATGCCACCCGTCTTTGTTTCGAGTACAATCAGTCGACCATAGCGGTCTGCGCCATAGACGTGTGTCTTCCCTAAAGCCACAAACTGAGTGACGCCCGCGGTTGTCCACTGCAACTGACCGGTGACCGCATTTAGGACGTGCAGCGCGGGCGCATCGGATGTGATAAAGACTTGGTCACCCACAACAACTGGAGCATGAGTAATTGAGTCGCCGCTACTGTATCGCCATCGCACTTCTCCATTTTGATCATGAACACAGTAGAGGTTGCCATTGGCCGAACCTATCAGCAGGTAAGGTGCCATTGCCGTCGGAGGGGCAACAATTTCTCCACCAGTTTCCAGCCGAAATAAAATGCTTAGTGGTTTGAGTCGTCCCACATACAAAGCCCCGCGGTCCGTAGTCCAACAAATGCTTTTGGTGGTTGTTACTGGCCTATGATATGCGTGTCCGAAAGATTGGTGGTACCATGCTGGACGTTTCGGATCTTTCAATGAAAAGGCTTCCATGCGGCCATTGATCAGCGCTATAAAAGCCCGATCCTCACTAAGGGCAGGGCCAGATGATGACGCTGCTCCTGTTTCGCGAATCCATTTCAAACGACCGTTGGCACGGTCGAGCAGCATGAGTTTGGTTCCATTGATCACGGCCACACTCTGACGATTGACAACGGGGCCCAGCGTAGGATATTCTGGCTGCCCCACTTGCGCTGACCATGCGGTTTTCCCGGTGGTGATCTCTAGTGCATGGATCGTTCCAGCCGTAGTGACTGCAAATAGTAGATTGTCATGCAATAGCCAATTCGCAATACGGTGCTGAGACGGGTCGAGATCCACTTGGGTAAACCAGGCCCGTTTAAGGCCCACTCTTGCCGCACTTGTCTGTGAGATGAGCTGGCCCAAAACGGGAGTGGACAGCGAGATACCAACCACAAGCATGGCCAATGGCACCACAATAAGTGTAGATAGCCAATTTCTACATGGGGTGAACGGCCATAGGTCATGTAAGCCTGCAAAGTTCATATTCATGCTCGTTACTTGTTTTTTCTCACGGCACAGCCTTACCCATCGAACACACCGATGACAGACCACAAGGGCTGAGGTGGCTACTTCCATCATAATCCAAGGGCTAGGCGACAGCAAATTGAATCAATCAACTTGGCCGTAGGCCTAGACCACTTGGGATTGCGTCCTTTACGATGATGGTCTTTACCAGGCCAAACTGAGCACCCAACTAATAACCTGAATCCTGCTGTGACAACAAACCAACTTCAACCTGAATCTGACATTCGACCCGTGCTGGAGGATGTGGTCGGATATCTAAACTTTTCTTCCGGAAAAAGCGACTTAAAATTTCTTGCTCATCTGAGTCAGCTATTCCTATCCATCGACAAGATGTCATCGACCGAAGAATTAGCAACAAAAAAAAGCCAACATACCGCCAGTCCAGTCGTCACATTGTGCCAATGGCTTCGCGAAACAACCCATCGTCTGGAAAGTTCAGGAGGCCCGTTTACCGACGTGAGGCAAGTCCGATGGATGGTGGATTTGCTGGAACTACAACTTCTGCCAGCCTACCTCAAATTCCATCGTGACTTGCTGTACCATCAAAGCGAATCTTTCTTGTGGAGTCCTTTTTTTATTGGCCGCGCATTCGAAGCCCTGTTAGATCAGGGAGCGCCCTGGGACGAATCCCAAAGAATTGTCGAAGGAGCACTTGCAAAGCTTAACGACTTTGTTGGCTATCGGCCCATTGCAGTTTTAGAATCAGGCCATGGCTCGCAACCTTACGCCCATGAATTTGTGCAACCCATCCCTCTTTTCATTCAGGGGGCAGGCGTGGCGACGGGCCACTACCAACCGATCGTCAAACGTGCCTTGGAAATTTTGCACCATACCGACTCCGATATTCTGATGCGTGCCTGGTTCGACCTGCAGCAAGTAGAGGAGATTGCGTTGGACCCGCGAGCCTACGATTTTGATCACCCTGCGGGTCGCCGCCCAAATTATCATTTTGGACAATGGGATCCGCACTGCATTTCTAAATCGGGCTTCTACACTCGGTTCGTCATACAACAAATCACCCTCGATGCCCTGATGTCGCGTTGCCAGCAAGCCGATAGCGACCTGCTGCCAGCGGAGTGCTTGGAAGAGATCGCCACGGTCTTGGCAGGCACCCTGTTGATGGCTTCTGGTACCAGCGGTAACTCGCCCAGTTGTCATGATTCCTCTGTGACCCTGTCAACACTTCTGCCAATCATCGCGTCGTATCGAGATGATTTTTATCAGCAACGATTGAATCAAATCCAAGGTACCCACGGCAAACGACTGAGGGCTCAAGTCGAGCAAGGACGGCAACCTTTTTGCGATGCCAGGCAGCATCTCAATCACGAACTGGCGCGTCGGCGAGCAATGCAACTGCAACGAGTCCATCTGGCCCACATGTATGCTCGCATGGGCTATCCTGAAGTTGCTCTTGAGCAAGTCGACTCCGTGCGTGTAGCCGCAGCGCGCATGATCTGCAAAATTTATTGTCATCTTACCAGTGGCCACAACGCGATTGACGCTGACCAGATCGAGGAAGTTACGGTCCATCTGATCAAGATTGAGGAATTGATCCACCGGGCGATCGAATGTGGAGCACTTGTCGATCCATGGAACATAGTAGGATTTGCCGGCAACTTCAGTTTGTTTCCAGCTTTAGAGAACACCGTACATGACTGGCGTGCGGACGAATTAATCGAACTGTTCGAACAGGTACTCGATCTGACCGCTAGGGCATGGAGCGAGGCGGCAGCCGTTGACGACACCAAGCTTGAAAAACAATTTTCCACCATTCTGAACCGTATGGCTAACTGGTGGGATCAATTTGCAACCTACTCGGTAGAGGATGTCAGGCCCTTGGTGGCAAAGGAGATCGAAGTATCTGCCAATCTTGTGGCTGGTGCACTCAATGCGTGGCATAAAGCCGGCGCAGCCGCTGGTGATATCGCATTTTGGCGGATGTTTGTTGACCAATTTGATTCTTCCAAGGCGTTTCAGATGGTCATTGAAGCGCTATTAGATCATGGCGACACAGTCGCCGCACGTGCATTGATGATGCAATGGGTGAGCCAAAAGGATCGTACGCCAATGGAGAATGGGGACAGTTCATTTCGACCTCTTGCATTCCGCTGGTTGGGTGAAGTGGAAGCACAGGAATCTGATTTTGGAGAAGCCCATTGGGATGAAGTTGCTAAGTTCTTTGCCTACTTGGAGGCTAACGCCGAAGAGTACTGGCTGGCCCCCTCATTTATGCTAGAAGCCCCTGGTCAAGCGAAAAATGGCAATGCGTCTAACAATTTTCGCGATTCGCAAAACGCCGAATCCATGCCCGATGAGTCGGCACACTCAGACGATTTGCCCGACGAGCAATATCCAGACGACTTATCCGATGAGCCTAGCGACGAATACGATTATTCCTATGAAGATGAACTGGACCAGACACAAGATGAGGAAGAAGAGAGTCTATTCGGAGCTGCTTATGAACAAATGGTTTTTCGAGATAGCACCGATGATGGTGTAGAAGGCGAGACACTCGACGAAGGACATGCATTCGATCCACAACATCCAGAGTGGGAATATGAAGCACAGCGTTTGGAACAACGACTCGATTTTTTGACAACCGTCGCCCGCCTGTGGAAGCATGCTGCAATTACTTGGGAAACGGTAGGTCGCGACACTCAAGGGCGTGAACAACACATTGATGATGCAGGGGAGTATACTGGTATCGACAAGGTGGGTTCCAGCACTTCAAACAGTTCGAAGATGGCGGATCGTCGCGTGGTATTGGATGGCTGGATTCAGCGCGCTTCCACCAATTATCGTGAGCTAATCGAATTGTTGGAAACTTTGCATCGTCACCGTTTTACACAGCCTTCTGGCTCACACGATTCGCTGGTCGAATTTGACCGATTGCGAACACTCAAAGAAATGCTGATCCAGCAGATCATCACCACTTGCGTTGAAACATGCGATGCAGCCCGTGTTATCCTGGCCAGCCGTGGCGTGAAAACCGAAGAACTCACCCCGCTGTTTGGCGATCCGATTGATGAACCAAGTGTACAAGTGCTCAAGGGAGTGCTAGCGAGCAATGCGGAATTAACGAGAACACACTGGAACGACTTTATTACATCCCTTGAGGGCAAGCCTCTGCTGTATGTGCCCCATTCACGTGGAGGCAAGCCACGAAGAATTGTGGCCGTACGTGTCTTGCAACAATTAGTTCACGATTTACTTGGCTGGCTACCTCAATTGGGAATGATACGGGAGACGTGCCAACTACTTAGCGTTGCACAGCAAATGGAAAGCGATCAGCCTGTCGGCCAGGGAGCAGTTACCGAATTTGATCGACTATTCGAGAACGGGTATCAGGCAATTGTGCGTTCCATTGTGACCTCCGCAGAAGAGTGGGACGCGAATGATTCGGCAGCAGACAGCCCTGTACACGTAGACCATATGCTCACTGATGCTCTTCAGCAGCTCACGGAGCAGCAGTTAAGCCGCTGGCTGAATCATAGCCATACCTTGCGGCTAAGCGTGGTCGAAAAACTGTCCGACAGGGACAAATGGCAAAAGTTCAAGAAATTCGTCGATCGCTATGGCGCAGATTTATTCACGCAAAAATTTTTAAGTCTGGGAAATTTACGTGGCATTCTACATCAGGGTGTTGACGTATGGCTTGACAACCTTTCCCAGGATCCTGATGCGGTTGAAAACATTCGGCTACTCCGAGATTGGCATGAGAGATTATGCCCAGAGGAGACCGTAGAACTGCTCAGCCTCGCCATCGAAGCAGTCGTGGAAAACTACCGAGTTTACCGTGATTATAACACGACCACCACACAGTCGGATCATGGAGAGTTGCTCTACACACTGGTTGATTTTTTACGTGTTCGAGCTGCCTACGATCGTGTGGCATGGAACTTGAAACCCGTGGTTTGGGCATATGAGATCTTAATTCGACAGAGACGCATCGTGGCAACCGAACTTTGGTACCGTGCGATGCATGAAAGAACAACCGATGCAGCAGATTCACATTTGCAAATATTGCAAGGATTATCGGATCAATATGGGATGCAATTGGCCACCATACTCGGTCGATTAAATGAACGGTTCATACGTCCATTGGCGATTGATCGTGTACGCTCCTTCGTTGAGCCGGCCATGCGTAAAATCCCCACCGACCCGGAAGACCGGAAGACGAAAGATGACAATCCGCCAGAGTTAACGAGCAAAGATTCGCTCCACTTGAATCCCTGTGAAATCGCGTTTACCGCCTTGACGCAGGAAATCGACAGTTTGGCCATTGAGCCAAGTGGTGCTGGCATTGATTTGCCTGACTGGATAGCTGCCTTGGAGGAAGAAGTGACCATGGTTCGCTCACGGTTGTGGTATCAGTCATCCGCTGCCCGGCTTACCCACCGGATTGGCCAGGTACGGCTCACTTGGGACCAACTGCTCTCTCAATTAGACGACTCATCGTGACCAAACCACGCCGTTATTACTCAGCTGAACCTATCGAGGGAAAGCATGTGGTCTTGTACGGCAGCGAAGCACATCATCTTTTGCATGTGATGCGTGCGGCGCCTGGTGAACATGTTGTGCTGTTTGATGGCCAAGGGGGTCAGCACGATGCGAAAGTGGTTGCTTGTGAGCGTAAGACGGTCCAGCTCACAGTAGGAATGAGACAGCCGGACGAGTACGAGTTGCCATTTCGTTTGACGATTGGTATGCCGCTCCCCAAGGGAGATCGGCAGCGTTTTCTAGTAGATAAATTGGTGGAGCTGGGAGTTTCACGACTGGTCCCTTTGATTACCGCTCGCAGTACGATGAAAGGTGATAATCGTACCAGCACCAAATTGGCTTCTTATGTGATTGGCGCCACGAAACAGTGCGGTCGCAACACCTTGATGGAAATCAATGCCTCTTTGCCATGGAAACAATGGACCCAACAGGAAGCACCATGTCGACTCATTGCTCACTCCAACGGCCAGCCATGGGGTGAAGTCGACCTGTCAAAATCGGAGGACACACAGATTGCGATTGGCCCTGAGGGTGGTCTTACCGACAAAGAATTGGTTCAGGCCGTAGACCAAGGATGGCAAGCTGTTGCTTTAGGGCCACGCACTTTGCGGATGGAGACCGCTGCAATCATACTGGCAGCGTCAGTTGGATTGGAGAGCAGTAGGCAGTAGGCCGTATCAAATATGCAGTCGGATGGGTCACCGTTCACAATCTTGGACCGTGAAGAGCGCATTCAAGCTTAAGACGAAAGAATCCTTAACTGCCTCTTTGCCCACTACCCACTGTCCACCAACTTATTTCCCTGGAAAATAGTTGCCGATATTTAGAAACTGCGTACTATGGCCTGTCGTGGGAATGCCACCATTGGGTGATGCAATGCCAGGAACCGAGGCCATGCGTAGATCACGCTGCATGCGCTGCATGTTTCTACGTTGTAGTTGATTGGTTCGCTGCTGTTCCAATTGGGGTCTTACAAATGCATAGTAATTGGGAATCCCCACATCACTCTGTCTGACATCGAGATTTAAGTAAGGCGAAATGGTTGAACTGGTGACCATGCCACTGAAAGGTTTGCTGGCGCGGGTTGCATGGACCGGTTGGGGGGCAGGCAGTGGTTGCCGAGCGGGCGGTTGCTGGTAGACGGTTTGGGCGTTCTTACCACCAAAATAGCGCAGCGAAGGATTCAACCGAGAATTCTGTTTCTGTGCAAATTGGGTCGACTGGTGAAACTGACCGCTGGAGTGTGCACGAGATATGGCCGACTGCTGTCCTTGGGCCATCGATTGGGCTGATAATAGCACGGCAATTGCCGCCGCCAGAGTCTTGTGGTATCCCATCATTCGCATCCTTGCCGTAGGTGTGGTTGCAAGCCTGGATATTTCATAAATTTCGTTGGCGAGAGGCCGACGATTCGACCTGCCTGCATTATCGGCAAAGTCCACCCAATCGCTTGCGTCAAACTTCCTTCAGTCGCAGGGCGTTAGCCTCCTGTTTTTACCGTGCAACCGGAAGCTAACGCGTTTCGGCTGATTTTAAATCCCCATTTTAGTTGAAACGATGTAGTAGTCTAAACTCAGAACGTTCTTGGATTTCCTCAATAATGTGCATTTCATGGCCCAAAAAGGCCGATATGGGAATCATACCACAATAGTTGACTATGTTTATCTATTTTGTTAACATTGGGCAGTAAGCAGCGTGTTACTAGGTGGTCGTAAATTAATTGAATTCTCAAGTGGTTTCTAATGATGTCATCCGTGAAAGAAATATCTCCCCACAAATCCTCTGAGAAACTTGGCTCCTCCACTGACGGTCATGCGAAAGCTACGCATGATGGCGAGAAAGGGGGAGGTGAAAAAGGGAGCACAACTGGAGAAAGTGCCACAGAATCTCCATCCATTGGGTCCCCACCAGCTGGCCAGTCCGGATTTCGACCGCTGGAGGTTACGCCGCAATTTTTAGATCATTTATCCCAACAGAGTTTGCAACTTGAATCGGCTTCAGCCGAAGAAATTCTGGCCTGGGGAGTTGAGCATTACGCACCTTACCTGACGATGGCGACCGCCTTTGGTCCCGAAGGGTGCGTCATTCTTTCAATACTGGCCCGGATTGCGCCAGAGACGTATGTCTTCAACCTAGACACCGGTTATCAATTCCAACAAACACTCGACCTGCGAGATCGTATTGCACGTAAATATGGAATTGAGGTGGACATGCTGCAACCCGAATTGACGGTGCCTGAGTATGAAGTCAAGCATGGTGGACCTCTTTATAAAACAGACCCCAGCCAATGTTGCTTCGATCGAAAAATCAAATTGTTACGTGCTGGAGTGCAACATAAACATGCTTGGATGAGTGGCATCCGCCGTGATCAAAGTGCGGATCGGGCTCGAGCGCCGATTGTCGGTTGGGACAGAAAATTCAATCTTGTGAAGATCAGCCCATTGGCCAACTGGGCGAAGCAGGACGTATGGAAGCGAATTCTTGGTGAGAAAATTCCGTACAATCCACTTCATGACCAGGGATATCCCAGCATTGGTTGCTGGCCTTGCACGCGTGCCATTGTCGAAGGAAAAAATGACGATCGTTCCGGGCGTTGGAGTGGAACGGAAAAAACCGAATGCGGCTTGCATACTTCGGCGGAACAAGATGGAAGTGGAATCTGACTTGATCTGGCCAAGCCGCACTGGGACGACTGCCGCGAGTTATGCATGTTGAGATGACTGCAAGTTGTGCGCGACAGTCCTCCAAGATACGTTTGGCAAAAAGGATCTGGCCAAGCCGTGCATCATATAACTTTTACTTTCAAAGCATATGCGTTCACGAGGGCCAAATTCGAAGGACATGTTGGGGGATAGGGTAGAAAAATTTAACGCCGAGGGCGCAGAGGTGTTTTGACTGCCCTTCTCTGCGGTTCTCAGCGTCCTCCTCGCCTCTGCGTTAAAATAATTCGCGCACCACTCGCAAATAGAACGTTTGTAGCACAGAGAACCATCAATCAAACATCCAATGAATCTATCTGCCAAAGCCCAATATGCTAGTCTGGCGATGCTACAACTAGCGGTCGATTTTCCATCCGGCGAGCCAGTTCAGATACGCAGCATCGCTGAGCGCCACGGTATCCCTCATCGATTTCTTGTGCAAATTTTATTACAGCTCAAGCGTGCCGGTCTGGTGACGAGTACAAGAGGTTCCCATGGGGGATATCGTTTGGGACAAGCACCGCAAGAAATATCGCTGGCGGAAGTGCTGGATGCGATCGATGGGGCAGAACCGATATCGCTCGCTACTACCAAATCACCATTCGGGCCCACACTCATGACGTGGTGTGATGAGATGTCTGCGATTCTGCAAGAGCGACTAGCCCAAACCACGCTTGCCACATTTCTCGATCGGGCCAATCGGTCAGAAGAGCCAATGTGGTATATATAAGAGTTGAGTGTTGAGAGTCTAGAGTTGAGAGGAAGACTGAAACCATGGTCTCCGTAACTCCGTGGTAAATCCTAATTGGGGAAGTTATTCTTGTGGCAACCCTTAGTTTAGATTTTGCACTTTTCAGAGATCATATCAACGAAAACAACTGGAACATGAGTGATACGAGATATTATTGAACACCCCAATAAAACCCCAGTCTTAACAAAAACCCTCTGGTTGCATATTTAAAACCACGAAGAGCACGAAGGAAAAAAAGGGCAACCACTTTGCAATACACTGAGAGACAAGGAACGCTCGACTACTTAACAAATTGTGAAAAATTTCTGTTCGCACCTGTCTTCGTGTCCTTCGTGGTGATAATTCGCTGGTAAAGACTTGCTAAAGGAGATGTGTAGCCAAAGCAACGTTGACTTACGGTTGCAACGTCCAATTTACCAGCATGAAAAAGTACAAAAGTCGAACTTAGGTGATGATTTTTCGTTCCTTCAGCAGCTCCAGGACTTGTTCGACGCATTGATCGATCGACAGTTTGTCGGTGGCTAACACCAGATCCGCCTCAGCGGGTGGCTCGTAAGGTGTGCTGACCCCCGGAAAATTGGCAATCTCTCCCGCATCGGCGGCACCATACAGGCCTTCTTGGTCACGCTGACGGCATATCTCAATCGGTGCATCCAAATGAATCACCAAGAAGCGTTCATGTCCCACCACGTCGGCAGCCTTCTGTCGGACCGCTTCTCGGGGTGCCAGGAAGGCCGCCAGGCAGAGGAGGCCCGAATCATTGAACAATTTGGCCACTTCTGCTCCGCGTCGCAGATTTTCGCTTCGATCGTCCGCCGTGAAGCCCAGGTCGCGGGTGATGCCTTGACGCAGATTTTGTCCATCGAGCACACAGACGGCGCGGCCCTGCTCGAACAACTGTCGCTCTAGCGCGAAGGCAAGCGATGTTTTTCCTGCGCCAGCCAGTCCGGTTAAGAGCAACGTGGCGGAATGTTGACCGTAGCGAGCCTGACGCTCCTCAGTGGTAACAATGCTATACTTAGTTCGCAGATGCTGGTCGGCCTGCTCTTCCCAATGGTCACGGGAATCGCCCGCAGTGCGGTCGAGAATCATACCAGCGCCGACCGTTACATTATTAATGCGGTCGACAACGATAAAGGCTCCGGTACCCGGATTTCGCTTGTAGCCATCAAAGGCAATAGGTTGATTAAGTTTTATCTGGCAGCGGCCGAACTCATTTAAGCCAAGTGTGGGTGCCTCGGCACGATGCAGTGTGTTGACGTCGATCTGGTAACGGAGAGTGGCGATACTGCCAGTAACGAATTTTGTGGTTTGTTTAAAGGTGTAAGACTTTCCAGGAACCATGGGCTGCTGGTCCATCCACACCAGAGTGGCGTCAAACGTGTCGGAAATTTGGGGCACGTTGTCGGGACGAACCAGCATGTCGCCGCGGCTGACATCGATTTCGTCCTCCAAGGTAAGCGTTACGGCCAGGGGGGTGAAAGCTTCTTCCAAGTTGCCATCGTAAGTGACAATCGACTTGACTCGACTGGTTTTACGTGAAGGCAGTACCATGACCTCCTCGCCCTGGCGGATACGCCCCGAAGCAATCGTGCCACAAAAACCGCGAAAGTTGAGATCGGGCCGGTTGACGTACTGCACCGGGTAGCGGAAGTCAATCAGGTTGCGATCCGAGGCGATATGAACATTCTCCAGCAGGTGCATCATGGTGCTGCCGTCATACCAGGGCATGTTGTCCGATTTGTCAACCAGGTTTTGGCCATCGAGGGCACACATCGGGATGAAGTGGAGATCCTTCATGTCGAGACGGGTGGCGAAATCTATGGTGTCAAGTTTAATCTGATTAAAGACTTCCTCCGAATAGTCAACCAGATCCATTTTGTTAATCGCCACGATCACATGCTTAATGCCAAGCAGCGAGACTATAAAACTGTGTCTCTTGGTTTGGGTAAGCACGCCCTTACGCGCATCGATGAGAATAATCGCCAAATCGCACGTACTGGCGCCGGTGGCCATATTACGAGTGTACTGCTCGTGTCCTGGCGTGTCGGCGATGATGAACTTGCGTTTGGTCGTAGAAAAATAGCGATACGCGACATCAATGGTGATCCCCTGTTCGCGCTCGGCCTTGAGGCCGTCGGTCAGCAGTGCTGGGTCGAAAGCACCACCCGTTGACCCCATGGTGACCGATTCGGCCTCAATCTGAGCCAACTGATCCTCATAGATCATTTTGGAATCGTACAACAAGCGTCCAATAAGAGTACTCTTGCCATCGTCCACCGATCCACAAGTCAGAAATCGGACCAACTCCTTTTCCTCATGCTGCTTGAGGTAAGCGTCGATGTCGGTAGCGATAAGTTCGGATGGGGGAGACATGGCTAATGTCGGATTGCAGAATGCGGAGTGCGGAATGTGGAATGTAAAAATGTGGTGCTAGTGCTATGTCAAACTTATCTTTTTGGGTTGACGCAAAAATAAACCTTTGCCCTGCCAGTACTTATGGCTGCGGCTACCCCAAAAGTAAGGCTTGACCAGATACTAGTTCTCGCATTCAAAAATATCCTTCCTTCTTTTTTTCTTCCATCGAACCGGCCTGATCACGATCGATGACTCGGCCTTGCCGTTCAGACGTTTTTGTGAGCAACATTTCTTGGATAATTTGCGGCAATGTCGTGGCGTTGGATTCGACTGCTCCGGTGAGTGGGTAGCATCCCAGGGTGCGAAAACGGACCATTTTCTCTTCGACCACTTCGTCCGCTTCGATCGGCATTCGATCATCATCGACCATCACCAGGGTGCCGTCACGCTCAACCACAGGACGTTTGGCCGCCAGGTAGAGAGGAACAATGGGAATTTCTTCCAGGTGGATGTACTGCCAGACATCCAATTCGGTCCAGTTGGAAAGAGGAAATACACGGATACTCTCTCCTTTGTGGACCTTACCATTGTAAAGATTCCACAGTTCAGGCCGCTGGTTTTTCGGGTCCCAGCGATGATTCTTGTCACGAAAAGAATAGACTCGTTCCTTCGCCCGCGATTTCTCTTCGTCACGTCTGGCACCGCCAAAAGCCGCATCGAATTGATGCATGTTCAGCGCTGCGAGCAGGGCTTGTGTTTTCATCACATCCGTATGGACCTTACTGCCGTGCGTGAAGGGGCCGATACCCTGGCGAACACCTTCTTCGTTCTTGTGGACAATCAAATCCCATCCCAGTTCTTTGCGAACATAGTGATCACGAAAACGAATCATCTCGCGAAACTTCCAGTGACTGTCGATATGCATCAATGGAAAGGGGGGGTTGCCGGGGAAAAAGGCTTTTTCGGCCAGTCGAACCATGACCGAAGAATCCTTACCTACGGAGTAGAGCATCACCGGTTTTTCAAATTCGGACGCCACTTCACGAATGATGTGGATGCTCTCGGCCTCGAGCTGTTTGAGGTGAGTGAGATTGTAGGAGGTCATTGTCAGTTATCGGGTGGCGGCTATCGGGTGGCAGGCATCCGGCAAGTGGGCAGGACCGATGAATCTGAATAGAATCACGCACTAAATGTGTCGAAACCACAGATTCCCCCCTTACTTAAGCTGCGATTACGCAGAATGGGAGGATAATCTCGATAGTTTAGTCTATGTAGGGCAGGCAGGGCAACCTGTGTGGCATCGAGCTTACTATGCTGAAAGGCCCCCTCCTGGGACCATGCCAGGTGTTACTTACTGCTCAACCTGCAGGGTATACGAATTAACTGCGGCTACCTATGGCAAAATCCTTGAACCCTCACTAATTCGCGGTGATAATAGAACAGCAGGAATAGCAGCCTACTTTGGGCCAGCATGTTTCTTGGCGAATAAATTGTATCTATGCTGAGGTTTCATTTAAAATGCGACGCTGCTTCTACCCATGGATGCCAATGGCACGCTGCACACAACAGTTCGTAAAGAATCGGTTCGCGAAGAATCATGGGTATCTGATTTTGGCCCTGTTGGTTGTGGCGGCATGGATTCCGAAAAATGCTGCGGCGAACTGGTTGGACGACGTCGACTACACCCACTTGGTCAACAGGTTGGGTAGCAACACACCCAGGGGCGTAGACGTTCCGATTTCGCAAGTTGAGGCTTTGCAGGGTAGCATCTGGTATTTCCCAGACACCATCCCCCCAACCAATCCTCAATTTACGGCAGGCACGGATCCACTGGACCCTCAGGAAGCCATCAATTTTATCGATGGCACCGGCGGGGGCATCAACGGTGTGTCGAGCCATGCGGCGAATTCTGTGGGGCGCAATTTCTACGGCAATGAAACGAGCCTGGCCGGTGGGGCAAACGAGGTGACGATTTACGAAGCGGGCCATTGGCTGCGGACGATATTGCTGCATTCAACTGGTACCAATCGAGACCCTAAGACACAAAACTTTCGTGTGCAAAATTTCAGTTGGGTTTCTTTGGATAACACACCGTCGAAAGAGGACACGAGCCGTGACGTGCTCCAGCGTTTCGACTTTCTCGTCGATCGGGACAATATCACGGCCGTGGTGGGTCTTGGCAATGTTACCGCTCCACTGCCCCATTATTTAGCCCACAGTTACAACGCCATCGCCGTGGGGCGCTCGGATGGATCTCACAGCACGGGCCCAACCTACGTAAATTTGTATGGCACAGGACGCACGAAGCCCGACATTGTAGCTCCGCTAGGCTCCACCAGCGCTGCGACAGCCGCCGTGAGTTCTGCTGCGACCATGTTGCATGGAATTGTGGCTGGCCCCGAAGCAGCTCCCGAAGCAGCCCAATCAGAGGTGATCAAGGCCATGCTGCTAGCGGGGGCAACCAAGCAGGATGAAACAGAATCGGGTTTGAATAACTGGAGCCACACTCCAACCCAGCCATTAGACAGCCATTATGGCGCTGGCGAATTGAACATTTACAACAGCTACTTGACTACCTTGGGAGGCCAAACCGCCGGCAGTACAGACAATACCGGCGCACTTGTCGAAACGATCAATTCGCATGGCTGGGATTATCAAACCGTCGCGCCAGGCGAAGAGCTGTTTTATAACCTTGAGATTCCTGACGGCAGTACGGCAACCGAATTGTCGGTCTTCCTGACCTGGAATGCGGAAATCATCGACATCGATGACCGTATTTATTTCGAAGGCGAACTCCAAACGCTCTCCAATCTAGACCTCACGCTGTATGACTCAACCGCGGCATTCATGGACATGCAAATTGATCAAAGCATCAGCCCGGATGACAACGTGGAACACATTTACCAAACCGACTTGGGCCCAGGCACTTACACACTGAAGGTTTCCACCGATACGGCGCGTAATTTTGGGCTCGCCTGGCGGCTTAACACGTCGTTTGACGAAATCTCCGCCGACTTCGACGAAAATGGCAATGTTGATGGGCGCGATTTTCTGGCCTGGCAGCGCGGCTATGGAACCCTGTTGGGGGCCTCGCACGTCGATGGGGATGCGGATGGCGATACGGATGTGGATCGTGAAGATCTGGCGTTCCTACAAGAATCCTTCGGATCTCCTGCTGTATCTCCTCTGGCGTTTGCCGCAGTGCCTGAACCGGGAACACTCATTTTGGCCTTATTGGCAATTCTCGTCTTAATCTTCCATGCAGCCGGACATCGAAACTTGTTGTGGTCGGCTATCCGACGAAGTTTATGAATTATCCGAGCTAGAACGTGCCGACTGATATCTCAAGCTGCCGGCCAGGGTCAGCAGGACTCCCGACCAGAGCAAAATTCGGCTCCAGGTGCGGGGCCTCCTCTGTGCGGAAGCCAATTTGTTTTGCAAAGAGTCAACCTCTTCCTGTAGCCGCTTGTGACGGTCCTGCCACTGGGATTGGGTAAGACCAGCACGCCCTGGAGTCTGGTAAGCCGATTGGTGATATTCAAGTGTAATTTTGTTGTAGTGTGCCGCATCTGTTGCAGTCCACAGGCGGCTTGTCACTAGGTCGTCAAATGGTAAAAACGACAGGACCACCAGAGCCAGACCCATTGCCACTACCAATGCGGGCAACGAGAAAATTCTTTTCTTCTCAGGTCCATCCTGACTTTCAGCGGTAACGTAGTATCTGCCCATCCAATTAGTCACCGTAGGTGTCAGACTGGCCGTCGTTGACACTCACCTGGTAGGCCATAGAGTACTCATCGATATCGTCCGCAACGAAGATCGTATGGCCGTCGATGTAAGCAACATTTACCCCACCCGGATGGAGACTCCGTGGCGATGCCGAATAAAAGCCATCTAACCCAATCGGCCAAATCCATTTGCGGCAAGGCATGCCTGCCAATTGTGCCTGGGTTTGCAGCGAATCTGGACAGAGCCGTAAAGTGTCCAGGACGGGGCCCTGACTGTTGGGAGTTTGAGTTTGTCCCAGGCTTCTAGGGTGACCTCGAAAGTAACGATCCTCCGGGCAACTTGACATGCCGGATGCACACAGGTGGTGCATGTCAAACGACAGTAGACTGGCACCTGCCCACGGTAACGCCCACACGCCCCGCTCATCTTGAACGGCATCCAGAGTCCGCACTTCCGAAAACCCAATGGTGCGCGACACCCCGTCTTCAATTCTTTGGAGCGGTTGACCGGTGACAATCAAAGCGCCCGGATAGACCAATTGCAAATCGACATGAAAGGGACTGACGTAGGCAGCGTAGTTACCTTTGGCAAAAAATTTCTCCCGTGTCAGTTTTTCGTCGACAAATTGTCGCGGGTAGGCTTCGTCACTCGGACAGAGGTAACTAGAAACGAATTGGGATTGGGGTTCCAAGGGCTGCTCAAAAACGGACTTTTTCAGATCAAATTGGGCATGGAGATTCTGCTGTTCCAGGTAAGGAAGCAAAAGCACGGCCCAACTGAATTGCTTCCCCAGCTGATGGTCCACCACGGGGTACCTTTCACTGCCAAAATCCATTTCTGCCGGGTCCAGAACGGCCGAAGGTGGAAGTGCATCGTGGGCCGATTCATAATTGAGCGAGGCCAGTGCAACTTGACGAATGTTATTGGTGCATTGGATGCGACGGGCCGCTTCGCGCGCTGCCTGGATGGCCGGAAGCAGCAGCGCGATCAGGACACCAATGACGGCAATTACCACCAAGAGCTCCACCAAAGTAAAACCAGAGCCTATGCGGCCAGAACTAATAGGACCTGTGGGATGTGGGACTGTTGATGCGGAGTGCGCACGTTGGGGGCACCGGTTTTCTTTCTTTGAGATCATCCATCTTAAATCAAACATCACACATCCCCTTTCGCCTCCCCATTCTGTGCATCTGACTGGAGACGAATCTGGCGAGTTGAGCAACCATAATACCCTTATGTGGGCAGTATACATCATGCATTCATAATACGCACCCTTTTGCAAACTCAATGCCCATATCCTTAATGCAGGAATAGCATGATTATTCACTACAAGACGCCTTGAGAGTAGATTGGGGGCTTCACCAACCGGCCACCAGGAACCTATACTCACTCCACCTAAACCCTATCAGGAGAACTCAATCCAATGAAAAGTCACCATCAATTAGCATGCCTTGTACTCTCGGCTACTCTTGGCAGCACCATGGCTTGGGCAATTGGCACAGAAGAGTTGCCTCAAAATGGAACTGCCAAAAATGGAACTGGTGGTAAAGGTCCAACGACTGCCCGCCTCGGAGAGGTCACATCTGAGGCAGCGACGGTGGATGTTCAACACTACAGCTACGCAATTGGAATGGAGATTGGCTCTAGCTTCCACAAGGATGGCATTGCTCTGAATTTTGATAGCCTGATGACTGGCTTGAAAGATGCGCTCGCCGGAGTAAAACCAAAATACGACCAGCAAACTTGCCTACGCGCTTTGCAACAACTCAGTCAACAACGGATGAATAAAATGGTAGATCGCAACAAGCAGTATTTAGAAGAAAATAAGCGGGACTCTGAAGTCAAGGTGACCTCAAGTGGCTTGCAGTATAAAGTGCTCAAGCAGGGAACCGGAGACACACCCAAGGCCTCCGATACGGTGAGCACCCACTACCGCGGGTCGCTCATCGATGGAACCGAATTCGATAGCTCTTATTCTCGTGGCCAAGCGGCCACATTTCCTGTTGGGGGAGTCATTCCTGGTTGGACAGAAGCGTTGCAATTAATGAAAGTGGGGGATAAGTGGCAACTGGTGATTCCCAGTAAATTGGCGTACGGTACCCGCGGCGCGGGAGATTTGATCGGCCCTCACAGTACGTTGATCTTTGAAATTGAATTGCTGGGAATCGAGAAGCAATAACCTGCTTGCAGGATAGAAGTTTTTTCTAACACCGGAGCCGCATTACCTTCCACAATCGTTTAGAATGACCTGGAATCTCCTAAATACCCAGATTTCTTATTCAAGCAGGATTGCTTGGCACATGGGGTGGCCCCACGGTTTGTATTTCGTAGGGATTATGCAGAGATGGTCATTTTTTGGAGGGGTTCCATGTTACGTCGTACGATGTGCATCGTGTCAGCATTCTGTTTGTTAATGGTTGTTAGCTCAAAGGATACTAATGCGGGAGGGCTGCGCAAGCATTGCTGTAAGACTGCCTGCTGTGAGACTCCTTGTGACAGTGGGTGTGACGCGTGTTGCGGATCCGGTTGTGCTCCAGAGATGGTCACCAAAACGGTGATGGTGCCGACCTATGTCAACAAAATACGTACCTTCATGTGCACGGAGTACCAACAGGAAGAGCGCAGTCGAACTTACACCGTGAACAAGCGTGTGCCCTACACCGAAGAAAAGACCATCAACTATACCGTTATGGTACCTGAAACTCGCACCAAGACGGTGAGCTACAACATTTACAAGCCAGTCCGGGAAACCAAGAGCCGCGCCTTTACGGTGCGTGTACCCTACACCGAGCAGATTGAACAAACCTACACGGTGAATGTGCCTCATTACGAGAACAAAACCATTTCCTGCGCCGTGCGTGTTCCCTACATTGAGCAGGTCGAGCAAACCTATACGGTGCAGGTCCCCCACACCGAGGAGCGACAAGGGACTCGAAATGTGACCAAACGTATTCCAGAAACGACCACCAAAACGGTTACGGTGCGAGGCGGCCATTGGGAAACACAGACCGTGGAGACAACAGATTCCTGTGGTTGTCCACGCACCTGTTGTAAGCGAGTATGGATTCCAACTTGTGAACAAAAAGAAGTCCAGTGTACTACGTATAAGTGTGTCACCGAGCAGGTCCCCTACACTTATACAGTTTGCTTGACACGTCCCGAGCAACGCACTCGCAAGGTGTGTGTACGCAAGTGTCGCACGGAAACTCGTGAGCGGACCGTAAAGGTTTGCAAACTGGTTCCCGAGCAGCGCACTCGTAAAGTATGCGTACGTAAATGTCGTACCGAAGAGCGCACTTGCGAATACCAGGTATGCCGTATGGTGACGGAGCAAAAGCAAAAGAAGTCACTTACACCGTCTGCGTGCCCCAGCAGAAGACTCGTACCTGCACCGTGACTCGCTACAAATGCGTACCGGAAAAGAAGACCCAAACATACCACGTGTGCGTTCCGGTTCAGGTGGAAAAGCAAGTAGAAGTCAGGGTTTGCAAGATGGTCGCCAAAGAGATCCAGGTACCAGCCTGCAATTAATTACTGGGGCCAAGCCGCTGGGTTGCTAAAGCCAAGCCAATAGTTGCTAAAGCCAAGCCGCACTGGGACGACTATCGCGATTTGTGATGATTGTCATGGCAACAGGTAGTGCGCGACAGTCCTCCAAGATGCGTTTGGCGGGGAGGGGATGCATTTGGCGGGGCACTAATCCGCATATTCAGTATTCGCTGTAAGTCCTTTCATCATAACGAATTGCAATGTGATCTGGGAAAACAATGTGTCTTATCAGCCGCCACGCGTTAGCGTCCGGTTTATCAAGTAATGATACGATTCAGAAGTAACCGGGATCTAACGCTCGGCGGCTGATGAAATATCCAGGCTAAGGCCGTGCCAAACACCTCTTGAAAAGTGATCTCTCTTGTTCTCGAGGGCGGTAAACGGTATACGAATTATCGTCGACGTCACATACCCATTTCCTCCCGAGAAATAAGCTAGCAATGAGATGCCTTTTGTTCGTTGGTGCATTCATTGCCAGCTTGACATGGGATGCTGTTGGGATGGCTCAGGAACCGGTTCTCCCCGGCGTCCTGCCTCCGCCTGGGAGTGGATTGCCCGGGTTGCCTTCGGCCCCATCGCCCAATTCAGTTTCACCCAATTCAGCCTTGTCCGATGGGACCACTTCTCAAGATTTGAGCCCATCTGCACCGGCGACCGTGGGCGATTCGGTCGCCGAAGCTTCCTCAAACCCTACCCCAGAGCTGGTTCCAGGACCCGAAGCAATAAAATCGGCGGCATCGGTTGACCCAATATTGGACCCGCTCCCAGAATGGTACGAGCCCCGTTACTGGTTGGGTCCCGAGCCTTGGGCGATTCGCTATGAGCTGGGCATCAACGGAAGTAGTAGTGAAAACGAAACGTTCAGCATGCGAACCGGTGGAGACATTAAACGGAAAACTGATTTCTGGAAAATGAATTCCAGCATTTCCTACTTCAAAAATTCCTCCAATCAGGTGGAAACACAGAATAATGCAAAGTTGGATTCGCGCACCGACCGACTGTTGGGCCAATCGCCCTGGACTTTGTATTTTCTCACCAACGTACTCTACGACAAATTTCAGGCATTCGATATGCGATTGTCGTTAAACACGGGGGTCGGTTATCACTTCGTCGATACCCCTGCATTGAACTTACTGGGGCGATTTGGAGCTGGCGCTTCTCGAGAATTTGGTGGAGCAGATGATCATACGCCACAAGAATTACTGCTAGGTCTCGACTACGAATATCAACTTGCAAAAATGCAACGTCTCATTGCTAAAGTAGATTATTATCCAGAATGGAATGATTTCAATCAGTACCGCATAGTTAGCGATTTTGGTTGGGAAATCGATCTGGACCAACCGGAGAATGTTAGTCTCAAACTATCCATTCAAGATCAATACGATAGCACGTCAGGCGCGGTTGCTCCCAATCTGTTTAATTATTCGGTATTGATGATTTGGAGCCCGTAATGAACAAGTCGTTTAAGCCATGAATGAAAAACGATTGGTAAATTTGGAGCAAACACTGCGTCGCGAGATGCCGATTTGCACGGCCATGGAAATTGCCGTCCTGTCATGGGATTGCCCCATCAACAAAGAGAGTTCGATCCGTGGAGGAAGTCGGCTCAGCAAAAGAGGCCAGTTGGCCATGAGCATGCCACTGACTCCCAATCGCAATCATCAAGATTCCGCTTTTGCTGGCAGTCTCAATGCACTATGCACCATCGTTGGCTGGGGTACCCTGTTCATGCTGCTGGAGCAGCAAAACCTCTTTGGCAACATCGTAATACGCCGCAGCAATATTCGATATCGCCGGCCAGTCCGCACCTCCCAAGTTGTGGCCCAGGGCCTGCCGCTCTTAGCAGAGGAAGTCGATTATTTTTATGAACTCCTACAAAGCAAGGGGAAATCCAAGCTCAACGTGGATGTGGAAATCGCCGATGCCCAAGGGCCGCTGGTAACATTCCAAGGCTCCTATGTAGTGCAGAAGTAGGCTTGCAGAAAGGCAACTTCACTTGGTGATTAACAAACCACCTGTCTCACATTTTCTCGATTTACGGGTCCGATGATGCCTTGCTGAGTAATGATGGCTGTGATCAGTTCGGCGGGGGTGACATCGAATGCCGGGTTATAGACTTGGACCTTTTCAGGAGCGATCGCATGCCCAAAACCGTGCGTAATTTCTGTTACTGGCCGCTGTTCGATCGGGATCTGGTCACCTGCTTCCATAGACATGTCGAAGGTGCTAGTGGGTGCGGCAATGTAAAAAGGCAAGTCGTGGGCTCGAGCCAGCACGGCTAGGCCGTAGGTGCCAATTTTGTTGGCCACATCGCCACAGGCAGTGATGCGATCTGCTCCCGTAATCACCGCTTGCACTCGCCCTTCACGCATCACTTGAGCGGCCATGTTGTCACACAATAGGGTTGCATCGATGTGGCGCTGCATCAATTCCCACATGGTGAGTCGGGCTCCTTGCAGCAGCGGACGAGTTTCGTCGGCAAACACATGTGGACGTTTTCCCTGTTGGGCCAGAGTGTACAGGACCGACAGGGCTGTGCCGTCGCCACCTGTAGCCAGCGCACCTGCATTGCAATGAGTGAGGATACCAGATCCAACCGGCAGTTTGGCCAACAGTTGAGCTCCGTATCGACCAATGGAAGCACATTGCTGACGATCTTCCTCGTGAATGGCGAGTGCTTCCGCCAACAGTCGCCCAGCCAAATCCTGAGGGGAACCGCTGCCACCCAGGGCTGCTTTTTGGACTTCAACAATCACTTCTCGCATACGCTGAAGGGCCCAAAACAGGTTGACTGCTGTGGGACGACTGGTGGCCAGGTGGTCACATGCTGCTAACGATCGTTCGATTGCTAAGCGCCATCCGTTAGGAGAATTCGGGCTCGCCTCAAGGGTTGCGTGCAGGCTCAGACATACTCCATAAGCGGCAGCAATGCCAATCGCCGGAGCACCACGGACTTGCAATATACGAATCGCTTCCCACACATCCTGAACCGTGTGGCATTCAATTTCCACAACCTGGGTAGGTAAGAGTGTTTGATCGAGCAGCACCAAGTGGCCATCAGACTGGCCAGCCCAGTGTAGAGTTGTCGGTTGCATAATCGGTGTTTCGGTGTTTCAGTGGAGCATTGGTATACGTTCTCTACTATCGAAATATCGTGAATTTAGGAGCAGTTGAAACATCGTCTTTACCGAATCGCCGGAACATACTCATGCTCAAATGTTTCGGCCACTGCCTGGTTATGCACATTTCCAGCGTGCAAATTGATGGCTCGAGCCACAGGAGGGAAAGCCTTGGCTGCATCCACGATACCCAGATCGGCAATTTTCAAGATCCACGGCAAAGTGACATTGCAGAGAGCAAACGTACTAGTTCGACCTACCGCACCAGGCATGTTCGTTACGCAGTAATGGACTACGTGATGGACAACATAAGTCGGGTTACTGTGAGTTGTAGGACGGGTCGTGGCAAAGCAGCCACCTTGATCTACTGCCACGTCAATCAGTACGCTGCCAGGCTTCATCTGCTTGAGATCCTCTTGTTCGATCAGGCATGGAGCTTTGGCGCCTGGTATCAATACCGCTCCGATCACCAGATCTGCGCGCTCAATCTGATCACGTATGGTATGCCGATCACTGAATAGCACGTCGACATTGGGTGGCATGACATCTGCCAGGTAACGCAACCGGTCCATGTGAATATCGAGAATAGACACATTGGCATTGAAGCCAGCAGCAATTTTAGCCGCATTGGCTCCTACCACACCTCCTCCGAGGATCGTGATATTGGCTGGAGCAACACCCGGCACACCACCGAGCAGAATTCCTCGCCCCATTTGTGGTCGCTCCAGGTATTTGGCGCCTTCCTGAATACTCATCCTTCCAGCAACTTCGCTCATGGGGGTTAACAGGGGCAGCCGACCACGATCATCTGCCAGCGTTTCGTAGGCAACCGCCGTGGCCCCCGATTGAAGCATGCCCTCGAATAGCGCACGGTCCGCAGCAAAGTGGAAATAGGTGAAAACAGTCTGCCCTGATCGAATCCATGGCCATTCACTAGACTGTGGCTCCTTGACTTTTACAATCATATCCGCACGGGCAAAGATTTCTTCTGGCCCGCTTACCATTTCGCAACCATGGCAAAGGTAATCATGGTCGGCCAACCCCGAACCGAGTCCTGCACCTGCCTCCATAATCACCTGATGCCCACTCCGCACAAGTTCCTCCACACCGACCGGCAGCAGGGCAACCCGGTATTCGTCCGGCTTGATTTCTTTGGGAATGCCGACAATCATGGTTTTTTTCCTGGTTCAGGGTGTAAGATTAATGTAACCAATGAGCTTGGTTTTCGACCTTCCTATGTGAACTTACCTCTAGGTACTTATTTTCCCCAGCCCATACGATGAATAGTCCTCCGCGTCCAACACAGCCCACTGAAAAAAGATGCTCAAAAAGAGGGAGTAGTGAAAACAAGATTCAACTGCCTCTGGTTTTGATTCTGCTGGGATTAGGACTCTGGGGTGGGTTTCTGGCATACGGTGCCTATTTGGGCATCTCCGACCAGGCACCCAGCCACGATCCTCGGAGGGCCTGGATCATGCTGATCTGTGTTGGAAGTTTTTTGTTATTCTGGCTGACCGCCCTGGCTCTACGTGGAAAACGGGCAAACCATCCCAGCGACTCGCAACCCAATAAACCCAGGCAGATAAAATAACCAGTTTGAGCGCAAAAAAGATCTCCTCTCCAAATTATTGCCATCTCCCCAATTCCGCAATCCGCATCCAAATTACCCCCTTGCCTGATCGTGGGAGAGCCTGTAGATTGACCGATTCCCAATATGCTTAATAGCTTATTCCCCAACTGAGATCGTTCCCTAGCCGGACATCTTACTCCCTAAAACTGGATATATTTTACTGATGAAAACGCATCTGGCCACGCAAAAAACCTATATGGCCAAGCCTCACGACGTTGAGCCCAAATGGTTGCTGGTTGACGCAACCGATAAAATTGTTGGCCGCCTTGCCAGTGAGATTGCGACCCTGTTAATGGGCAAGCATCGCCCCACCTACACACCGCACATTGATACGGGCGACTATGTGGTGGTCATTAATGTCGAAAAAATCACTTTTTCTGGCAAAAAGTGGGAACAGAAAAAATACACTTGGTACACCGGCTATCCGCGACAGCGTTCGGTAACGGCCGAAGTGCGGCATGATCGTCAACCCGAGTTGATTCTCAGCGAGGCTGTCAGGCGGATGCTTCCCAAAAGCAAGCTCGGCCGAGCCATGCTCAGCAAGCTGAAAGTTTATGCCGGTGCGGAGCACCCCCACCTGCCACAGCAGCCGGAACCAACGGAACTGGCTATTAAGAATTAGCGATCGATCCACTACTATATACAAGTAACGGGTATACTAAGTACGGGTCGATAAAGTACGAATCCATTCCATAAGGTGCTGGCCATAAGGTGCTGGCGTTTAGCGGCAATAAAAGGAAGAATTTCCATGGCAACAGCGACCACAAAGGCTTCGAGCACCGAAACTCTAGGGACAGAAACTCTGGGGACTGGGCGTCGCAAAACTTCAGTCGCACGCGTACGATTACGTGAAGGAAGTGGCAAAATTGCCATCAACAAACGCCCTCTAGAAGAGTTCTTCTGCACTGAGCAGAATCGGAAGACTGTGGTCGCCCCTCTAGAGCACTGTGAAGTAAAAGATCAGGTAGATGTTGTCATTCTCGTGCATGGCGGTGGTACAACCGGACAAGCGGGAGCTTGCATGCAGGGCATTGCTCGAGCTTTACTTAAGCATGACAGTGACTTGGAAGAGAAGCTTCGTGAAAAGCCCTTCTTGACCCGAGATGCACGTATGAAGGAGCGGAAGAAACCGGGTCTCCATGGTGCACGTCGCGCCTCGCAGTTCTCCAAGCGATAGCGCTCGCTTTCTGCGGCAATCCAAACTTTTCAGATGGTTTAGAAACCAGGTATGGAGGGGTCTATCTCCATTATAGGCTTCATTCTGAAAAGATTTGTTTGCCTGACGGGACGCTGACGCGATGGGGAATGCTCCATGAGGAAGACGCTGGCGGCAATCCAGAACACTCACCCCTTCAGGGAGGGGTTTCTCGGATGATTGCTGATACTTGTTCTTGGCTGTGGTGTTCGAATGGGTGTAAGGTAGAGTCATCCGTACCCCGTGCCAGGAGAAATCTGCGATGTATTGCTTGTTGGAATGTCCGCAGATTGCCGTAGCTTGCTTTGCTACCTTCCTGCTCACCATTCCAGTTGCCCAGGCAAAACCTTCGTCGGCTCGCGTGGCTCGGCAAGTGGATAATGTACTGGCTGTCGCCCTATTTGACGAATCGACGAGTCTCGCTCCCCGCTGCGACGATGCCACCTACATCCGACGGGTCTGGCTCGATACCGTCGGTGATATTCCGCCACCTGAAACGGTGCTTGAGTTTGTCATTGATCCTTCTGCAAAAAAACGAAAGCGGGACGTCCGTAAGCTACTTCAGAACCCACATTATGGGAAGAATTGGGCTCGCTATTGGCGTGACGTTATTTTTTACCGTCGTATTGAGGATCGCGCCCTGTTGGCGTCGCCTGCCATGGTGGCCGATCTGACCCAACGTTTCAACAATAACGTCGGTTGGGATAAAATAGCTACCGAATTCATGACCGCCACCGGCGATGTGCGTAATAATGGCGGCACGGCCATCCTAATGGCTCAGGCTGCAATGACGGAACAGACGACAGCCGAAGTGGCGCGTATCTTTTTAGGACTCCAAATTGGCTGCGCTCAGTGTCACGATCATCCGTACGACCGTTGGAAACGAGAACAATTTCATGAGTTGGCTGCTTTCTTCCCGCGGGTAGGCGTCCGCCCCGTGCGTACGGACACCAAACGCAGTTTTGAGATTTATGCAAACAATAGTCCCAAGAACCGCCGAGCGAAAGCCAAGGGACGCCCGCAGAGAGAACATTTCATGCCCGATCTGGAGAATCCCAAGGCACCGGGAACACGCATGCAGCCAAAATTTTTCTTGACGGGTGCCAGTTTGCCCCTGGGAACTTCCGATGCAGAGCGACGCCAACAACTGGCTCGTTGGTTCACAGAAAATCGTTGGTTTGCCACCGCAATGGTCAACCGTATGTGGTCAGAGTTAGTGGGGGAAGGGTTCTATGAATCGGTTGAAGATATTGGCCCCGAGCGACAGGCTAAGGCACCGACAGCAATACGGTTGCTATCGAATCAATTTCGCGCTAGTGGTTACGACTTGAAGTGGCTGATAGAAACCATTTGCCAGACCAACGCTTACCAACGAGAATCGCGGCCTCGACGTGATCCGAAAGATATACCGTTTACCGCTAATGTGCCTCAGCGGCTACGCGCGGACCAATTGTTTACGGCTCTGGTTTCGGTGCTGGAAATCGACGAAAAAAACCTGCCGCCGAGGCGCCGTAAACCTTCCCAAGCAGGCTTGGTTGACACTCGGAAATCTGCGCGGCCTGCATTCAATCGTCTCTTCGGATACGATCCCAGTGTGGCCCGCGAGGACGTTGCCATTTCGATACCTCAAACTCTGGCGCTGATGAATGGGCTCCAGGTAAACCGGGTTATCCGTGGGACCGGCAAGAACACCATGTTGGGGCGGTTATTGGCCGATGTGGCTGGGGAAGAAGCCCTGATTGAGGAGCTCTATTTGCGATGCCTCAGCCGCGAACCGACTTCTAGCGAACGGTCTCTAGCATTCGCCTATCGGAATGAAATAGTCCGAGATACCAATTATGCGCGTCGAATGGCTTACGAAGATCTATTGTGGGCACTTATCAACTCGACCGAGTTTCAATACAGAAAATAGGTTGCTATGAAAGTTTCGAATCCTCTACAACGCCATATGCAGGTGTCGGTCCAACAAGGTCAGGTGGTCAGTCGGCGAGATTTTCTGAGACATGCTTCTGTGGCAGGAATGACGGCGAGCACTTTGAATATAACCGACGTGCTCAGCGCCAGCACTGAGAGTTTGCGTACCCGGGGCATGGCGTGCATTCTTCTGTGGATGCAGGGAGGCCCGTCACAATTTGAAACATTTGCACCCAAGCCAGAGCATGAAAACGGCGGGGAGACTCGTGCGATTGGCACCAATGTGAGTGGTATTCAGATTGCGGAGAACATGCCCCGTTGTGCACAGGTCATGCAAGACCTGGCTGTGCTTCGTTCGCTAACCAGCCGCGAAGGCAATCACCAACGTGCCACTTACTTGCTTCATCACGGCTATCTGCCCTTGGGAGGCGTCAAGTTCCCCACCCTGGGAGCCCATGTGGCGGACCAAATTGGCAATGCAGCCTGTCAATTGCCCAGCTACGTACGGGTAGGTGGCCGCTTGGCCAATGCTGGTGGTGGCGGATTTCTTGGGGTCGACTACGATCCGTTGGTTTTACAATCTGCCCAAAAGCCACCGGCGAACACGAAATTGACAACCTCTGCACAGCGCACAGCTCGCCGGTTGCAATTGCTTAATTCGTTGCAGGACGATTTCGCGGCATCGGCAGGAGCACAAATCGTGGCTGATCAGCGCAAGTTGGTCCAACAGGCCATGACGATGATCCGCAGCCCGCACATGGAAGCCTTCGATTTACAACACGAACCACAGAGCATGCGCGATGCTTATGGCGAAGGCGAGTTTGCTGCAGGTTGTTTACTTGCCCGTCGACTCGTTGAGCAAGGGGTAACGTTTGTCGAAGTGAGTTTGCGGGGCTGGGATACCCATCAGGATAACTTTTCTCGGACGCGCCAATTGGCCGCACAAACCGACCAACCACTGGCCCAATTGATTACTGACTTGAAACAACGGGGCATGCTGGATCGCACCTTGGTGATCTGGATGGGAGAGTTTGGCCGGACTCCCCGAATCAATCCCCGTGGTGGCCGCGACCATTACCCGAAGGCATTCAGTGGAGTCCTCGCGGGTGGTGGCATTCAAGGCGGCCAGGTAATTGGCCGCACCAACTCGGCAGGTGCCGAAGTGGTCGATCGGCCCATTGGCGTCAATGACCTGTTCACCACCATCTACCACACTCTGGGCATCGATGCCCGCCACGAAAACACCAGCCGCATTGGCCGCCCAGTCAAACTGGTCGATGGGGGCGAAGTGGTGCAGGAGCTGTTTAGTTAGATGAGAAAATAGTTAAAGCATTTATCAGAATACAAGCACGACGCGCAAGCGAGTGGGTACATGAAACCCGCCTATTTGTTTGCATTGCGTGCTAGTAATTTTTGTCTACCACTCACATTAAGTAGTGGCCAAGCCGAAAGCTCGATCCATGTTTTGGGAAATTTCCCGCAGCCGTTCGGGGCCACCGCCGCCCACTTCGGCCGCTGCCCAACCGGTATAATTGATTTCGGCCAACGCCCGTCGAACATCGGCCCAGTCGAGATCTCCCTCGCCAATTTTCGTAAATTTATCTTGCTGCCGCGAAAATCCTTTCAGATCCAGCTTCACAATCCGTGCTCCTAGCTGACGGATCCAATCCCCCATACTGCCGTACTTCCAATGGTTGCCAATATCAAACTGCATGCCAACCCAGGGTGAGTTAAACTCATCCACGTAGTGGACAAACTTTTCCGCCGATTGGTCGGGCCCCCCATCGTGATTGTAGAGAAACTGATTCCAAACATTTTCAATCGCAATGGTGATACCCAGTTTCGCCGCCAGGGGCAGTGCCTTGGAAATATTTTCGATCGATCGTTGCCAAATTTGGCTCTCAGGTCCGTCGCTACCTTTACCGACCACCAGGAGTACCGTATTGCCGCCTACCGCCTGCGTGTCGCGCAGCGCCTGCTGAAGTAATTCCAATGCTTCGGCACGCTTCTCCACCGAGGGACTTGTATGGCGGATGTTCCAATGTTTAGCGCAAACAGATCCATCGACCGGCAAGCCCGATTCGGCAATGGCAGCCTTTACTTCTTCGACACGAGTACCGGGAAAGTTCAACTCGATACCATCAAACCCGGCTGCCTTGGCCGCTTTGAATTTGTCAGCCAGCGAGACATCCATTTTGACCATGCCGATCTTGAGCGTCTTGTAAAGCCGGCCGTTCAGATACCCGGATACCCCTTGATTCCCCGTTGAACCTTGATTCAATGACGACTCCGCTGCGGTGGCCGTTTGCACCAACTTCGAAGAAGGCAACCAGCTGGTCGCAGCAACAGCCGCCGAAGTACGAATGAAGTGACGGCGAGAAAAGTTATTCAAGATGCTCATGGTCATTTCCTGCAGAAGGTAGTAGGGTGGCAACCGTGGGTGCAGCGTAGGGCGCATAAATGCCAGCGTCAAGCGCTCACGATCATCATGCAACCATTGTGAAATATATTCTATAAGTGTTCATTAGCGGTTTCTCTCAGGCAGTTAAAAACCACTAATGAACGCAAATGCTATCGATGACTGACAGCCTTTTATGTGATGCTGAACAACTGCTCAAAGTGCTCCAATGAAGCTTATCGTTCCATCCTTTGCCATGCTAATGTTAGCCATGTGGCAAGCAACCTATTCCTCAGGGGAAGAAAGCTATCAACTGGAATTGTCGGTCACGTCCCAATTGCCCTCAGGGAATGTGCCGTTTGACCCGACAATCGATTTTACAGCGATCCTCAAAGCCGCCGAGTTGCCAGGCAGTTTGAATCCCAACTCCATCGAAGTGATTAACCGGACGACAGACCAGCGGGTGCCCCATGCGCGTAACGAAGATTTTGCTTATGGTGATCGGGGCCGGTTGGAGTGGGTGATTCCAAATCCAAACCAAAAAAAGTATGCGATTCGTTTTCGCCTTACTGACCAACGGCTACCGCTGATACCACAAGAATACACACCGCTGATTGGTGTGGGTGATCTACTCCGTTACAACGCAGGCCAACCGCGACCTATCAGCCTGCCGGATCTGGTGCGCCTGATCGATTTGACCGGTGATGGAGTCCGCGACCTGGTCGGGTGCTGGAATTACGCCTACCGGCCCGGGCAGTCTTGGGACGGCATTTTCTGCTATCCGCGAATAGGAGGCGAGGGGACAACTCAGTTCGGCGATCCAATTCGCCTGCGGCATGTCGAACAGGTCGAATCGACCGACTTCAAACACTTCAGCAAAATCTACATGACCGCCGACCTGGCCGATTTCAACGGCGACCGTCTGCCCGATTTGGTCTATTGTCCCAGTGGCAGCGATCAGCTTTATTTTTATCTCAATTCGGGTCGGCGCGACGCTGGAGGGATGCCAATTTTCGTAGACAGCGGCAGTTTGCCCCGGCAAACCCATGCATGGCAACCCTGCCGCGCGGTCGATCTAAATCGAGACGGTGCGATCGATTTTGTCGTTGGTGACCAGTATCTTGAAAACACAAATTCTAAAGGGTGGCCCATCACGTTGGCGCAGGGTGTTCCCCTCCATACGGGAACCGATGTGTGCTTTCTCGATCTGGATCACGATCAACGCCTCGATGCCATCAGTCTGGAGGAGGTACCAGGTGAAGGAATTTCAAATTACCGTATTGTCTGGCGCCACAATTTGGGTGATGAGCCACTCAGATTTGGCCCTCCTGAACTCCTGGATGAAATGAAGATCGCCCACCCGCGAGCCTTGGCAGCGGTCGTCGATGGCCCCCGCCCAGGGCTCTTGGTTGCCTATCGCCATTTTGAGAAAGGGTCGTTTTTCCAGCTTTGCAATACCTCGAACGGCCTGCCCCATTTCGAACAGGGGCTACCGCTCGAATCGATCTCTGCGGTCGCCTGCTGGAGCGACCAGGCTTGGCCCTGCATTTGTGACTGGGACGGAGATGGCGATGTTGATTTGCTGGTGGGTGGGGGGTACGGTTGGCCTCGTATCGTGATCAACGAAAACACCCACAGCATCCGTGGACGAATGGCCTTGGCTGAGCCCCAAGTCATTCTTTCCCAGGGCCAGCCCATCCGCTTGACGCGAGACCAAATTCTGGGTGGGAAACATTGGCACAACATGGGCTATTCTTACCCCGTTTATGTCGACTGGGATACCGACAACCGGCCCGATTTACTATTACCCAATGAAACCAACCGAATCTTTTGGTACCAAAACATTGGCACCCGGCAACTGCCTCGGTTTGGTCCGCAGCAACAGGTGTTGTGTGATGGGTACCCCGATTCGCCCGAATTGCGTGCCCTATCCGCCCGTCGTGCGTCCGACCAAAAGTCAAACAACGGTTGCTACCCCTACGAGCAGGAGCGACCGTTTTTGTGGCGGACTGGCGCTGCTTTTGCCGATTGGAACGGTGACGGCCTGATGGACTTCATTACCCACGATGGTTCCACCCGCAAAGCAACCCTGTTTGTCCAAACCCGTGATGCTCAAGGCAAGTTACGGCTGAAAAAAGATCACCCGGTTCGCCTGGTCGATGACAGGCCGATCGATGATTCGATTGTAGGCCGCAACGCGCACTGGACCGAATCGTTTCGCGCTGCCGACTGGAACGCCGATGGACTGATTGATCTCATTTATAGCCTGGCCGGTTCACATAGCGGCATGCTAGAGAATGGCAGCATTTACCTGCTGCGAAACATCGGCACCAAGAGTGTGCCGAAATTCGCCCTGCCACGCACTCTCTGCTGCTATGGCAAACCGATCGTGGTCAGCAACCATGGCCCGCATCCATGGATAGGCGACTTGGACGGCGACGGCAAGCCGGACATCTTAACCTGTGTAGAATGGAGCGTCTATCCATTTTACAGCCACCAGGCGGTAGAGATGAAAAGCCGGCCAAAGTACACATTGTCGGCCATCAAAAAAATCGATTGATCCTATTCCAATTCTTGGAAATCCCAATGACAAAAAAACCAGATTGGCTGTTCAAACAGTCGGGTGTCATACCGTACCTTTGGAAAGGTGCCGATATTCGAATCGTGCTGGTAACATCAACTTCTCGCAACGGCTGGGTGTTGCCAAAGGGTGTGATCGAACGCTCTATGTCCCCTGAAGACTCTGCGGCAAAAGAGGCGTTTGAAGAAGCCGGTGCGATTGGAAACGTAGGCAAGGACATCGTTACAGAATACGAATATGAAAAGTGGGGTGGTAGGTGCCATGTTAAAATGTACCCGATGGAGGTGACAAAGCTGCTCAAATCGTGGCCGGAAAAGGACAAAAGGGAGCGTCGCGTGGTAAGCATTCGCAAAGCCCTTGACATGATTAAGCCAAAGCACCGACAGGCTATCGTGGAGTTCAAGAACCTGGCCCTTTGACAACTTTTAGAATCGGGGGAACATTTGGGCTAGGCTGGATATTTCATTAACTTCGTCGGCGAGAGGCCGAAGAGTGCTGTGGCTGCAAGGCAAACGGTGATTTGGGTGCAGAACGTATTGTCTATACTTGAGCACACCCAAATGACCCCGTAATCCAGCAAACCCAGCTAACGCAGCAGACGCAGTGCTATTCGGACTCGTAGCAGAATGTTTATGAAATATTCGGGCTAGGGCTCTCCAATTACTGGGGCCACTCCCAGGATCCCTGCCAGTTCCAGCATCCAGCGTTGGGGGAGACTCAATTGAGCCCGCTGCTCTAGTACCGATCGGGCCAGAGCCGGTTTGTCGGTGATGAGGCTATCGACGCCCCGGCCTATCATGGCGGACATGGTAGGGGCGTCATTCACGGTCCAGACGTAGACTTCCTTGCCGCTGTCGTGCACGGAACGAATGAAATTTCGGGTGGCGAACTGCGCGTTGACTACCAAGAAGTCGGCTTCCATGTTATTTATCCTGCCCGCTGAAACGGACATCAGCAGACCGACTTTCCAATCAGGACGGATCGACTTTAATTTTTTTACCGCATCCATTTTTAACGACATCAAAACAATCTCGGACACCATGTCGTGAGTTTCGACCAGTTGAATCACACGCTGTTCAAGCTGTTGGTCGTGGCCATAATATTTCAGTTCAATATTGACACGGACTTTTCCTCGGCACAGTTCCAAAACTTCCTCCAGCGTGGGCACTCGCTCATCTTTGAACTTTGTGTCAAACCGACTGCCGATGTCAATGTCGTACAAGTCGGTCAGGGTAGCGTCCCAGATCTTTCAATTCACACCAGCCAGTTTCATGAAATCGCTGTCGTGAAAAACAACCACTTGTCCATCAGCCGTTTCCTGGACATCGATTTCGACCCAATCGGTTCCCTCGGCAATGGCTAGCCTAATGGCTGCCAGGCTGTTTTCTGGTGCCCCATGAGACGATCCACGATGCGCCGTGATCTCGGTATGGTCTTCTAACTGCACACTCTGTAACACATACACGCTGATTGAAAGGGCCAGTACCAATCCCATGATGCCCCCAAACAGCAGTCGCTTTCGAGTCAGTTGAAATTCAGAGTCGCTTATCTGGGTATCCGCACTAGCCCGATTTACCGCAATAGGTTTTTTGCTGCACCCAAATATAAGATAGAAATTCATCAACAGGGAGGCAGCGGTTGTCGTGCTAAGCAGATTCACAGCCAAGCTAGAACCGGCCCATAGAAGCGTAATTCCCCCTATCGCAAGTGACAGCAAGGCCAGGGACTCGGTGGCCTGGGGAACGATCCACCAACCCAGACCGAGCACCGCGGTAGTGGTGATGGTGGACACAACCGTTGCTGCCAGGGCCCATACGACCATCCCAACCAGCAGTTGGAAGCGATGGCCATCGGCCCTGGTCTTGAGGGCCACGGCAGGATGTACCTGTTCAAACACAACCAAAGGCAGGGCAAGTAGCCAACCGGTAAGCAGACGGAGTAATACGCTGACCAGAATCACTGCCAAGATGGCACCGATTCCCACCGCAACCCAGAATGTGGGCGGTCGTTTCTGCAAGTAGTAGTTGATGTCATACTCGGTGAGCAAACCCCAATAGGTCAGACCCGCAATCACCAGAAATGGCGTCACCGTAACCAGAGTGAATGCGATCAGGCGTGCCGTAACTTGAAGGACAGGCAAGGCGTGGGCCAAGGCAAACTGTAAGCCACCCAGAAATCCAAGTCGCTGTCGCTTAGATTCCCCCAAAATACCGAGCAAGGCGGACATTTCCAGCGCCACAATCGCGGTTGCCAAAGCGCCGACTGTAATAAGACAAAACCATCCCACAGGTTCCAGGAAAAAGAAAAGAATATCTTGATCGGCCAGAACCTTGTTGCCCGACACCGACAGCCAGGCACGAAACAGCAGGCACACCAGGGGCGTCAGCAATATCCAAGCGACCATCTTGTAGGCAATGTCGGTGAGCACCAACACCTTCCAAAATCGCCGAATATCGTACAGGACTCCATCAAATACCGGCCGAAGGTTGATCACAATGTGCTCCTAGAGAAGTGATTATGGCCGCCTGAGCCTGAAGGGCTTGCTGGGACCCTATTTTCCTTCGACCAAGTCGGCAAGTTAGAATATACTGGTAAGTCGACATCGCTAAGTTCAGGTTTTACAACTTCTATGAGGAAGATGGCCCGCAGATCACGCAGATAGACACAGAGTAGGCCCCGAGAGTATTCGTTTTTAGCGCCTGCGAAGCGCGGCAATGCCGTAAATAATAATTGAACTACGAGCTTATCTTTGAATTTTCTCGCAGGGTCACCCACCATGGGGCGTGATCTTGCCAGCCGTAAAGAATCAGTAAATTGTCCAAGTTTTTTATACTACTAATTGGCATCCTCTCAGCAGCCGACGTGTTTGCTTTGCCGCCTGCGCAGGTTGACTACGACCGACAAATCCAGCCGATCCTGTCAGATCGCTGTTACCTTTGCCACGGCCCCGACGTAAAAAACCGCCAGGCCGACTTGCGTTTCGATTTGGAAGCTAGCGCCAAACATATCGCGATCGTCCCAGGCAAACCCAATGACAGCGAATTCATTCGACGCATTATCAGTCAAGATCCGGATCTACACATGCCACCGGCAGATTCCAATCTAGCCCTCACACCTAGTGAAATCGAACTCCTCAAACAATGGATTGCTCAAGGGGCTCCTTGGCAGCAACACTGGGCCTTTGTCCGCCCCAAGCAGATACCTGTACCTGCCGTCAGCAACAAAGGCTGGCCCCACAATCCAATCGATCATTTTATTCTGGCTCGACTCGAACAAGAAGGATGGACGCCGGCAGCAGAAACCACCCGTGAACGGTTGATTCGCCGAGTGACTTTTGACCTGACCGGTTTGCCACCAACGTTGAAACAAATGGATGACTTTCTGGCGGACAAGTCTCCGGAGGGTTATCTGCGGGTCGTGGATCGATTACTCCAGTCGGACAGCTATGGCGAACGGATGGCGTCCGCCTGGTTGGACACTGCCCGTTACAGTGACACTTATGGCTACCAGGTCGACCGCGACCGCTACGTTTGGCCATGGCGCGATTGGGTGGTCCGTGCACTCAATCGCAATATGCCCTATGACACCTTCATCACCCAGCAATTGGCTGGTGATTTGCTACCTGATGCAACAGCCGATCAAATTTTGGCAACGACCTTCAATCGTTTGCACCCACAAAAGGTCGAAGGTGGTAGCACACCCGAAGAATTTCGCATCGAATATGTGGCAGATCGCACCCAAACCTTTGGTACCGCTTTTCTTGGGCTGACGCTGGAGTGTTGCCGCTGCCACGAGCACAAATACGATCCGCTATCGCAAGCAGACTACTATCAATTTTCGGCTTTTTTCGACAACATCGACGAAGCGGGACTCTATTCCTATTTTACCAGTTCCGTGCCAACACCTACGTTGCTGCTGACTCAGGAAGGGCAACAGGCCAAGATCACCAACGGCAAAGAGGCCATCCTTGCGACCCAGCATCAACTGCAACAGATTGCTCGGGAACGAAGGGCGGCATTTGAAAGTTGGCGCCGAACTGTGCCAGGGGGCGACTCTAACAATGGCTTGATTCCAGGCCGTATTGCGCTGATGGACTTCGAGAAGCTCATCGAAGGGGCCAATCAGAGTGTGGCAGGACCTATTGGCAGGGCCGTCAAACTCTCGGGCGACGATGGCATCGGCTTGCAGGTAGGCAATTTCCATCGCTCCGAGCCGTTTTCGGTTGCTCTCTGGATGAACCTGCCCGATGTCAAACAACGGGCCGTCGTTTTTCATCGTTCGCGTGCCTGGACCGATGCGGCAAGTCGCGGCTACCAATTGTTGATCGAAGAGGGCCGTTTGAGTGCCTCCCTGATTCATTTTTGGCCTGGCAACGCAATCCGTATTCGAACCAACAGGCCTGTTCCAATCAACCAGTGGTTGCATGTAACCCTGACCTACGATGGCTCCAGTCGCGCCAACGGACTGCAACTTTTTCTGGACGGAAAACCTATCCCTTGCACTGTGGTCCGCGATCACCTCAATAAAAACATAACCGGAGGTGGTGGAGACAACATCACCATTGGTGAGCGTTTCCGAGACCACGGGTTGACCGACGGATTGGTCGATGAGTTTCAGGTTTTCCATCGACGACTCACCACACTGGAAGTTGCTCAGCTACATGACCGTAAGAGCCTTAATGAAGCGATCGAAGCAGATTCTATAACTGTCGAACGAGGGGACCAGCTCTACGAATATTATCTGAACACCTCAGATCCAGAGTACATGGCCTGTTTGAAAAATCTGCAAACCCTGCGAGATAGCGTCAACCAAATCCAGGACGAAGTTCGGGAAATCATGGTGATGCGTGAATTGGACGAGCCGCACCCTACTTATCTGCTCCAACGGGGTGCCTACGATGCGCGCGGTGAGCAGGTCACTGCAAAAACCCCTGAATTCCTACCGGCATTTCCCCAAGACGCACCGCGCAACCGCTTGGGTTTGGCCCAATGGCTTACTCACGACGAGCATCCGCTCACGGCCCGGGTTGCGGTAAATCGATTCTGGCAGATGATGTTTGGCCAAGGCTTGGTCCGAACTCCCGAGGATTTTGGGCGGCAAGGTGAACCGCCCACTCATGCCAATTTACTAGACTATCTGGCATACGATTTCACAACGCACAACTGGAATGTGAAACGGTTGCTGCGACAGATGGTCACCTCGGCCACCTATCGGCAGTCTTCACGTGTAAGGGCTTCTCAAGCAATGGACAAAGCGCCTAGGTCCGATCCAGAAAACCGGTTGTTGAGCCGCATGGCAAGCTATCGACTCCCGGCAGAAATGCTCCGTGACAATGTGCTCGCCACGAGCGGCTTGCTTAGCCGTCAACTCGGCGGTCCTCCCGCCAAACCATATGAGCTCGAGGTTTCATTCAAACCCGTCAAACGTGACCAAGGGACGGGCCTCTATCGACGCAGCCTCTATACCTATTGGAAACGGACGGGGCCTGCCCCAGTCATGATGACTCTCGATGCTTCCAAACGCGACGTATGTCGAGTGCGCCGTGAACGGACGTCGACCCCCTTGCAAGCATTTGTATTGATGAATAGCCCCCAGTTTGTCGAAGCAACCCGAGTACTGGGAGAACGGCTCCTCAAACAGTATGGAGACGACAGGGAATCGTTATTTACCGACCTATTCCGAATTCTCACCAGCCGCAGGCCGACGGCACAAGAACGTCAGATCCTAATCAACTTACATGAGCAGCAAATTGACTATTTTACACGTTATCCTGACCGGGCAACTCAATACCTGAAAACGGGTGATGCGCTGGCTGACAGAGACATCGATCCGACAAAACTTGCAGCGATTGCCGCTGTCACCAATACACTGATAGTTTTTGATGAAGCTGTTATGAAACGGTAAAGAAATCCAGCATGAATCGACTTTGTACAGGAAACGACCTAACCGGGGCCCTAACCCGCCGGCAAATCCTCAGCCGATTTGGCATGGGACTGGGCTCGATCGCACTGGCCAATTTGATGGGCACAGCCAAAGTCCAAGCGGATGCTGGCCTCTTCAAACAGGCGCACCATGAGCCACGAGCAAAACGGGTCATTTTTCTATTCCAGGCAGGCGCCCCGTCGCAGATTGATTTGCTGGATCACAAACCATACTTGAACGAGAAACAGGGCACTCAGCTTCCGGACGAAGTACGCGGTGACCAGCGCTTGACCGGCATGAGTGGCAATCAGTCGAGTTTGCCATTGGTCGGTTCGCCGTTTCATTTCCAACAACATGGCCAAAGTGGTGCTTGGATCAGCGACTTGCTGCCCCATACGGCCAAGATTGCCGATGAGCTCTGTTTTATCAAGTCGATGGTTACCAGCGCAATCAACCATGGGCCCGGGGTAACCTTCATGCAAACCGGCTCCCAGTTTCCCGGCCGGCCCAGCATGGGAGCCTGGCTTGACTATGGGCTGGGAACAGACAACGACAATCTGCCCGCCTTCGTGGTGCTGGTCACTAAGGACAAAGGGGGACAACCGCTAGTTTCGCGATTGTGGGGCAGTGGGTTTTTACCCTCGCAGCATCAGGGGGTACGACTACGAGCGGGAGAAAATCCAGTTTTGTATCTGAATAACCCGGTGGGAATCACTGCCAACAACAAGCGACAAATGCTCGATGCATTGCACAAGTTGCACCAACTTCAAATCAAAACACATTCCGATCCTCAAATCGAGGCACAAATTGCACAGCACGAATTGGCATTTCGCATGCAATCATCGATCCCGGCAGCAACGGATCTGTCGACGGAGCCCGAGTATACCTTCAAAGCTTATGGCGAAGAAGCCCGTCAGCCGGGTACCTACGCGGCCAACTGCCTGCTGGCCCGCCGCTTGGCAGAACGGGGGGTACGATTTATTCAGTTGTATCATCAGGGATGGGACCAGCACGGCAACCTGCCAACTCAGATCCCAGTGCAATGTGGCGAAACGGACCAAGCGTCGGCTGCCCTCATCCTGGATTTAAAACAACGTGGTTTGTTGGACGAGACGCTCGTGATTTGGGGCGGAGAGTTTGGCCGCACCAACTATTGCCAAGGAAAGCTAACAGGCAACAATTTCGGCCGCGACCATCACCCCCGATGTTTTAGCCTATGGATGGCTGGCGGTGGAATCCAAGGGGGCATGAGCTATGGCGAGACGGATCCCTTTGGCTACAACGTTATCGAAAATCCCGTTCCTATCCACGACTTGCAAGCTACCATCATGCACCTTTTGGGTATCGACCACGAGCGTTTGACCTACAAGTACCAAGGTCGCCGTTTCCGTTTAACCGATGTCCATGGTCAAGTTATCCAAAATATCTTGGGCTAGCCACGGATTTTTCAAAAGTTGCGTTTGGTCGATGAACTTCAATATTCATCGTCATACTCAACACTCTTTGGCTTGTCCTCTTTTTTATCTTCTTCCTCTTTTTTATCTTCTTCCTCTTTTTTATCTTCTTCCTCTTCTTCCTCTTCTTCCTCTTCTTCATCCAGGTATTCGTACTCCAGTTCATCTTCTAATGGCTCGTCC
>JBDOMT010000054.1:0-13485 GCA_039831705.1 Pirellulales bacterium
GGTGCTATTACGGGAGAAACACTGCCGAATTATTGCCTGTGTATTCAACGATTACCGAGTACTTGTCGCCGAACTTCCAATCTAGGGGCAGATACAAGACATGGCAAACCTCGATGCCTTGGTACTCCGACGCTCCACCACATGCCATTGTGTCTCGGCGGAAGTACATGAACACTCCTAAGGCAACGAACGGTGTTACACAAGCTATTACGAACAAAGCTCTGGACCAAAGCGAGAGTTTCGGGTGTCACCCGTTAGCTCGGATATTTCATCCGTTTCGTCGCGAGGCGTATTAACCCGCATCATTCGGCAGCTAGAATTTCGCTCGGTGGAACTTGTAACAAACGGACCAGAACCAGCTTGTGTTCTAAACGCCCTTGCTGGCGGTCCGTATGGAAGACATGTCCCAGACTGCCTGATGAACTGGGCAGACAACCGACTACCAACAGCTCGCCAGGAGCCAATTCGGCACGAATCTGCAAGTCGCCATACACCTCGTGCTCACGTGAAGGAATCATCAAAATCATCCCCTGGTCTCCTGCCATATAGCGATTACGAAGTTCACCATGATGTATTTCTGGGGTCAGTTGCATCACAATCTGCTGCCCGGCAGATCTTTCGGTACGGAGCACATAAGCCGCTTCTGCTTGAATAAACGTCTTACCATGCAAGCCGCTTTCATTGCCAACCAGTAAATCGATTTGCTGTCGCAGTTCAGATGCGTGGATCGTTGCGTGCTCTTCATTTCCCAGTTGCAACACACGTCGTGTCACATTCGGACGAACAGATTGGCCCGTGAGCAAACGCGAAGGTGAACTGGCAGGCATTTCGCTCTGCAAATTAAGTGCTTCTGCCAGAGAATCGGGTAGTGTGCCTCCGACCACTCCTGCTCGAAAACCATTACGAATCAACTCTTGACGCGATGCGGTCGTCAACCGCTGCTCATCGATCTGCTGCCACAAATCTACCACCAGAGCCTGATTGTTCCCAGAAAATCGCAGTTGGAAAATCTCCAGAGTTACGCTCTTAGGCGATGATTCCACTGAACGTAACAACGCCTGCAAATCATCCGTGGAAGGAGTCTCGAACTGGTGGCACCCAGATAGGGTGACGAGTACGACAAAAATTGTGCAGATCTTAACGGGGTCAAGAGTCGAGAGTCGAGAGTCGAGAGGAACCGTGGGCATTTGCATATGGACTGAAGGGGTAAGGCACAAGTTTTCGGCTTGCATGTCTATGGGCTAGAATGCTTGGTTGGCCGAAAATTGAGCCAGACCCCGCCCTCTTGATTAGACGCTCAACTCGTCCACTACTGCTCAGAATAGACGCGTGTACTTTCTTCTTTAGTTATCGGCTGCACGAATTCGTCAGATGTGAGTTGAACCCGGATACGCTGATGGCCGGGTTGGACTCCCTGAACGCTGATGCGATAAAACACAATCGCCTTGGGATCCAATTTGGCAAGCGGTGCAAATTCAACCCACTCACCTTGAATGGTATGCCCCGTTTCCCCTTCTGCGGAAGTGGCACGGAGACCCGCAGGGAGTTTTGCGACTACCTGAACATTATCTGCCGACTTGGAACCTTGATTTGTCAAGCGAATTTCATAGACCGACTTACCACCAATTTCAATCGGATCCTCTGTGTCAATCACCTCAAACTTTAGTTCCGCCATACCTTCCACGCTAATTTGCTTTTCTGTGCGATCCGATAATCCCTGACCAGATCGCGTTTCGATCTGCAAAGTCTGTGCACCCGCTTCGATCGGTAGGGCAACTAACTCAACCGTACCTTGTTGGCTGGCTGGCAATTCCGGCAGGCTCCAATGGACACTGTGAGTGGATGCACGGTACTCACCCATCTTATTGGCTTCGACGAACTTCAATCCTTTAGACAAATGCGTGACCAACTGCACATTCATGGCAGGTGCGGTGCCCGGATTCTCGATACTTACCTGATAGGTTGCGGGCCGCTCTAAAAAGCGCTTATCTGGACCTTTTACATTGACTTTCAACTGTGGTGCTACGACTTCAAACTCGCAGACCGCTTGTGTTTGCAGATTAGCATCGGCGCGGACGGTCATCACATTTTCGATTGGCCCAGCTTGCTCTGCGCTGAGCGCCAAATTAAATCGTCGAGACTCACCCGCAGGTAACATACCAATTTCCAATTCTAACGCAGGTCCGGCCGGGTGACGGAGACCGGCCGGAAGCGTGGCCAGTAAGATCACTCCGGTCGCATTGCCACTACCGGGATTAGAAATCTCAATCTGAAGCTGCTGCTGTTCGCCAACCAGCACTTTGGGCTTGTTGCACGAAATTTGCAACACCAACTCAGGCCGCGTCGAAAGGGTCTTGGCGGATGCTTGGGTGGCAAACATAACCGTTGCGACACTCCCCAGTTCACCTTCCTCTCTAGGAATCAGTTCCATTTCAACGATTCGCTCTTCACCCGCCGACAACGGCCCCAGTTCCCACACCAAATTTGAACCATTCACCGTAGCTCGTGGGGCTGTCCCGAGTAACCGAGTACCCCTCGGTACTTCATCACGAATCATTACATTTTGTGCCACCTGCTGGCCCGTATTCTGCACACGGATAGCAAATGTGCATTTCTTTCCTACCTGAATTTCTGCAGGTACCAATTTTTCAATCGTAATCGATGGGTTTTGAATCCCTTCGAGCAATTGTTCGCCAGGCTGTCCGGTTCCGTTTCGATTCGTCAATCCGGGTGTGAGAGTAGGACTTTCCGGTCGTGAGGTGGCAACTTTCGAAGCATGAGAGGCGGACAGTTGCTGATGAGACTTCGCCGCTGTGGGTGCCGTACCTGGCTGAAATTGAGACTTACTTGGATCGGATGCCGATTGATAGCGATTGTTGGGTAATGCTGCGGCGCCAGTCGGCAGAGGACGAGCCCGTTTCAACGTTGCATGAACATCTTTCACTGGCGGTTCTGCCTTGGCGGCTGGCTTGTCCATGGGTAAGGTCTCACGAGCCTCCGCAGTGGTAAGTCGAGCTGGAGATGGTTTCAGTAGAGACTTCTTATCAGGTGTACTCAGCAAAGATTGCCTACCACTGGAAAATGGCGGATCCGCAGGCGAAGGAGCCTCAGCACGTAAAGGGTTGCCTGGCTCCTGACCCCGTGTCACCTCCAGTGGACTGGGCGCAGCGGGAGCAGCAACCGTTGGATCTAGCTTGGCATTGGCCAATGCAGAAGCTGCTGCCGTGGGAGATGACGATGGGTGCGTGGCAGTCGGCATGCTTGCATCAGTTGCACTAACCAAGCCGACGGCAGACGCGTAACGGTCATCGATCGTAGTTGCCTGGCTTGATGTTGCTTGATGGGTGGACGACTCAACCGAAGGTGCCGTTGAAAACGGATTTTTCACGTCGTTGCCCGGCAACCGCATCGATTGGGACGAGCTTTCGACAAGGGGCTTTTCACTTGCGTAACGAGCATATCGATTGTCAGCATTCGGCATACTATCTGCAACAAGTTTATCTGGGACTGGCGCACTGCGAACCTTTTGCTTGTTGGATGAATTCAACTTACCGCTCATCAGACCTTTTAACTCATCCGTAGCTGACTGATTCTGCTGTTCCGATTGCGTCGAATCCTTCACCTGCTCGGCCTGATCCTGGCTTGCTGAGGTATGGGCCTGGGACAAACTGTCCGCACTCTGGTATTGATAAATGCCCCAGCCACTGCCCGTGAGAACGCTTGCGGAAAGGGTCACCTGAATCAACCGGCGGGTGAGCCCGCGAGAATGGACTTTATTTACCATGGAATTTTTCTTTGCTCAGTAGTTGCTAGCGTCCAGAACCAACCAGTAGCCAGGACAGCTAAGAGAAACAGGTCCGTTGCCAGGCAATCTCACTTTGCCGACCATCGAGGCGGTAAGTATCAAATAGACAAGCTGAGGCAAAGACCAATTTAATTCTGCCGAAGCTAGCAGCTGCCTCTAAATATTATCGACAGTAAGAAAGAGCGAGCAGCGCGTAGCCGGTGGCCAGTTGAGGATCACCTTCAAACCAACGAGTGTTGGTGTTGGCCCAACTGCCATCGGGTTGCTGTGATGTGGCCAGGGCCGAAAGCAATTCTTGCCGCCATTGGCGAGGCGTTCCATGCTCATCGATAAGTGTTTCCTGTCCCACTGCATCGAGTGATTTGGCCAATGTATGCAGATAGTAATAAAGGCCCGCATCTCCCATCCCTGGGTTTTCAACAAGAGTGTAGTGTTTCTTGATCCACCGATAGGCCGCTTGCACACGAGGATCTTCGGGGCCAACACCTGCGTAGATCATGCTTTTCAAACCCGCGTAGGTCATCGAACCATAGCTTCGCAAGCCACCGGTTGCCATATTGCCTGCCTGACTCGAACCTCCAGCAGCAATGGTGTAATAAAACCCTCCATCAGGATTGAGAGTCGCATACTTTGTTTCGTTGTGCTCCGTTTCAAGATTCTGACAACGTGATACAAAAGCGAGCGCTTTCTGAATAGCCGGGTCGTCCGGGCCACGCCCTAATGATTTGAGGGCCTCAATCAGGAAAGTCGTATTCGACAGATCGGGGCGGGTATGCTTGCCATATCCGGCTCCTCCGTAGCTGACACTCGTCTCGTCATGGCCTTCGGATCCATCCCACTGAATCTGTTTCACCAATCCTTCGGCCCGTTGCAGAATTTTATTGTAACGACCATCCTGATTGGCTGAGGAAAAACAGAGGATCGCCAGGCAGGTCTCGTAATTGCGATAACGCGAACCTTTCGCGTAGATACCTCCGTCTGCACGGATTTGCTCCTGCAGATATTCAAGCGCTCGTGCCACCATCGGGTCACGCACAGAATAACCGTTACGCAGGATACTGGTAGCAACCAGTGCGGTAATTCCTGGGCCTAATCGAGCACTCCACGAACCGTCTTCAGCCTGTGTTCTGGTCAGATGGGCTACCGCTCGCCTGACCACATCTGAACGGGTTGGCGGGTACACCAATGGTGAGGTCGGAGGAGAACCTGATCCCCGCCCAGATGACAGCTGACCAGATGACAGGTTCGTAGACTGATCTTGAGCAAATCCCACATGCTGGAAACAGCCAATGATAATCCCCAGGGCCAAAACAGCCTTGAGTCTTTCAGCGACAATTGCACGGCCCATCATGCCATCTAATCTCGCAGCTATAGTGTCTGATCAAACCTTATCTTTTGGGGTAGCCGCAACCATAAGTACTGGCAGGGCAAAGGCTTATTTGTACGTCTACCCCAAAAGAGTAAGTTTGACAAAGCACTAGGTTGATTTAAGAAACATACTACAAAGAACTTGTTTCATCGATTCACTTCACTATAGCAAGCACATCCTCCGCACGGAGAATGAGTAATGCCTCATCATCGATGGTCACTTCCGTACCCGCATAGCTACCAAATACTACCCGGTCCCCCTCATGCACTTCGTGCGCTGCACGTGTTCCGTCTGGGAGCAAGCGGCCATCCCCCACACTAAGTACCCGGCCTTGACGAGGTTTTTCCTGGGCAGAATCGGGCAATACAATACCGCCAGCAGACGCTTGCTCAGCTTCGATTCGCTTGATCACCAACTTATCGCCCAACGGCACAACTTTCATAATGTTTCACCCTAAAAAAACTACGTCTTACCATTACACATCTTACCGGTACTCTGCAGCTACCGGTACACTGGGGGACCTGACTCTCATCCAATCCAGGCTACCCAAGACAAAAATAATATCCAACTTAGCAGCAACACACCTGAAACACCCAGTCGCCATCGGCTAGCAAGCTCAGTCCCTTGGTCATACGAGTCTTTTAGCGTAGCTGCGTTCATTCTCTCTAGTCCTTAGAATCGGGCAGAGAAATTTGGTAGCTCTGCTGAAATCCTTCGTCAAAATCAAATACACCATCGAAATCTTCTCGAACATCATTGGCCGTCTTGCGCATTTGGCCTATTTCAATAAGATTAAAAACAATCTCCCCAAAATCACTCGTTGAAACCAAACCCCAGTGGTTCAATACATTTTTTGCCATGTATCCATACTGCTCATGAGCATAGAGTCGCATGGCTTCGCACAATTCCTGGCCAGAAACGTGCCGTTCGATTTCTTCGTCGTCTGCCCCCTCCTCAGTATCCGATGTACCCATCTCCTGAGCTTCTTGCTCCTCTGCGTCAAGCTCTCCATCTGCATCGAGATTTAAACCACTTAAGCCAAGACCGCTGAAATTCTGCAAGCCATCCGCATCTTGCTGAGAAGGCTGTTCAGCACCCATCCCCAATTTATCGTGCGCATAACGCAACGCCTCAAAGACAAAAACGTATGCGTCGAAATGGTACCTCGCGTCGCGTCGTAACAATTCGGCGATAGGATGAGTAGGGTCTAACATAATTAACTGGGGTTTTTGAGAATGGCCATGACATCGGCTGCGTCGATAACAACTCGGCGCATGCTTTCGGTTTGGACAAGCAACTGGCTGGCCAAGATTTCCTGGGCTAGCACACGCGACTTCCCATTCTCTGTGATAATCTCCGATCCCACAGGTGGCAAGTCTTTTTGCAGCTCCTTATACGTATCGTACTCGTAGCGGAGGCAGCATTTCAACCGGCCACAGCGACCCGAGATCTTGCTAGGGTCTAGCGTAGTCTTCTGCAGCTTGGCCATCCGCATCGAAACCGGAGGCATCTCCGACAAATGTGTGTTACAGCAAACAGGCTTCCCGCAATCGCCATAGTCTGCTAGCAACTTGGCCTCATCACGAACCCCAATCTGCCGCATCTCGATTCGGGTCTGAAATTCTTTGGCTAAATCCTTGACGAGTTGACGAAAATCAACACGCCCTTCCGACAAGTAGTATACCACAATTCGTTCACCACCGTATAAATGCTCAACATCGACCAATTGCATATCTAACCCGGATTCAACAATCCGCAGTTGACAAGTTGCATATTCACTCCGCTCCTGCTCAAACAACTTTTGAGCTTCGTGGCGATCTTCTTCAGACTGCGCATGAAGTATTTGTCCATGCCGATATTCTTTCCCACGCTTACGTCCCGTCTTGCCCTCGCCCCCATTACCCTCGCCTCTAGTAGACGCTCCATTTGGCTCGCCCTTTGTGTCATTTTCTTCGCCCGATAAATAAGCTAATGCGTGCTCGGACGCCTCACACAACACTTCCCCCACCTCCAGGCCACGATGCGTTCGGGCGATCACTTGCTGATTGCGCGCATAAACACCACCACCGCGAGTTGAGAAAACTCCCAGTTGCCGCATCACACCATGACGGACTACGTACTTAGGCATAGATAGTAGTATATCGCAATTTCTTCTGGAAACATAATGGCTAATTCCAGGGTGTTAGACCAAGTTTTCAGAAAATACAGCCCGATGTCAGGCCTAATTTCGTGCAATCTTCGGGATCGAAATCTAATCCGCACATCCAAATGCCAACCCTACTGACCGGGGTGATAGCTGTGAACCGTATTCTGTAGCACCTCCTGCTTGGTAAAGAGATCTCGCTTGAATTCATTCCGAGAAAGCAATTTCGCCTGGTCAAAGTAATGGGGCGAGTTGGGGTCGCCATCGGTACCCAGAGGTACCAGGCTCACACTGCGCACCCCTGCTGGTGAAAATTCATAGGCCGCTAGATAGGATGTGCCCACCAGGGCATAACGTCTGCGTTGCTTTATCACCCAGGGTATGTTGAGGCTGGGAGAATAATATTGTGTAAACACGACTCCCATCGGCCCATGTCCACCCCGCGAAGGTAAGCTAGGAGCCGTATCATCAAAGCGCAAATCGACCAGATCGGCTACATACGGTTGCCGTTGAATGCGATAAATCTTGCCATAAGGGATTTTCCAATCGCCATGCATTGCCAACAAACGGTCTGCTGCCCGCGCCAAGCCAGCCAACTGTTTCGCAGGATTATCTTTGTACGACGCGCGCAATTGCTCACCCGGGTAACTACCACCGTATATCTGCTCATACCAGGCATGACAAAGTGTGGCTGCCGTTGAATCCACCGTAATCTGTGCGTTCCATGCTAATAGATGTTCCAAATAAGGTTTCACACGTTCAGCCAACTCTGGATCGTCTTGCTGTAATTGCTGCAGGTGCTGCGCGTAACGGGGAAGTTCCGCGCGAGCCCAATAAACGTCCGTATCAAAAGCACTGGCTTGCCAAGTGTCAAAAGAAACCTCTTGCATAGCGCGTAAAATCTCCAATGAACGCAGGGCGCGTCTTCGATGTGGAACGAAACCATCTGCGTTGGCTTCTTCCTCTTCATCGAGATCACTTCTTGTGGAATTCTCTCCCACCATATATGTGGGGAAATCTTTGGGGTGCGGATTGTCACCATCGGTAGTGATCCAGGGGGATGAATTGCAATTTTGCACAAAACCGGCAGCCGGATTCAACACCTGGGGCAACTCGTCCAATGTGTGAAAACCAAGCCATTCGGCAGCCGGGTCGCTCCCATCAACCGGATACGACCAATCGAATTGCGGATTACGTCGTGGAACTCGCCCATTATACAAATACCAAATATTATCATCGCAATCCGCATACAGTACGTTCATGAATAGCAGTTGCATTTCACCCAATGCATCGCGGAAATCGGCCCGGTTTTTCGCCCGAAACATTCGCATCGACTGCCGCATTGGCACGACATCGAACAAACCGCTTATCTGAGCTGCTAGAAAAGTATGTTCGTCTTCGCGGCCGACAATGGGGCCGTGATGCGTTTTACGAAATGTCAATTTACGCAATTCCCAGCCACGGGACTTACGTACACGAATAACCTCCTCCCAAGTTTCCGCTTGGCGCCAGCCACCATCATACGCATAAGCCAATGGGCGTTCTGGATGAGTGAACTTCACTCGCCACACATCGGCGATATCCGGTGCATTGGTCACTAACGTCCAACCTAGTCGACGGTTGTGTCCCATGGCCAATGACGGACTCCCATAAAACCCGGCTCCTTGAAAATTCCACCCCTCTGCCTCAGTTGCCTGCGTTGTCGAATCTTCACAACGCAAGTGGGCCTCCATCAATTGACCAAATCCATACCAAGGCATGTGGGGATTAGACAACAACATGGGATGGCCTGTTGCGGTCCGTGAACCGCCCATCACCCATCCATTGGAACCCGTGGCCGCCCAGACAACAGGATTGCGCCGTGGCAGATAGCTTTCGGAAAGCCCCGTGAAACGGAAGGTCATTTCCAACGCGATGTGTCGATGATAAGCCAACACATGCCACGCTTCAAACCGTCGAATCAATCGTGGCCTTACCGCCGGGTGAGTCTGCAGGTAGAAATTGATACCTTCTACAAATGCCCTATAAAGTTGCTGTGAAGTCGAATCGAGTGCAGCAAAATCCCGTTGGCTGCGGGGCACAATTTCGAAAGCCCGATTAAGTCTATCTGAGTTGACCCCTTGCGGCCCATGCACTTCAGCATAGCGCCCCAAAGCCAGAATGTACGAATCCTCAACCTGCCAGAAAAAATCTTCCGCCTGCGCAAAACCGAATCCGAACAGGGTGCTTTCATCCGTTTTACCAAAAATGTGCGGTGTGCCCCACGAGTCACGATGGATCGTCACTAGTTTGGCAATTTCAGCATAAGCATAAGGGGGCGCGTCGCCTTCATCCGCCGCCTTGGCCAGTGGCCAATCGACCATGCCAAGGATCCCTAAAATGCACGGCAGGAACATCCGGATTATTTTGCTGCTGAAAATGGAAGAGGCCTTTTGCTGAAGCGCATGCTTAGGGAAAGACCCCCGACAGGGAGCTGAGTAAAAACACCGAGGGGGGGTTGGGGGGGTGCCCCCCAATGTACTGCCACATGAATCTCCAATCTCTTTCACCTCGAACTGAATAATTCTCCCATATGGCAAAGCAAAGGTTATGAACATCAACAAAGTAAGGTGCCCGCCCGTAGATGCATTGATTTATAAGCTGTTCTGGCTGTACTCTCTAAATATTCCGCGAAGCACCATCTTCACCCCTATGCATCACTTTGCTGGTGAGTGGAAACGGTAAATGTCACCACCTTCCGTTCCAAAGTAGACCTCACCCTGATTGTCCTCGCCAAAGGTCAGCACCGGAATGCCTTGTTTCTGAATCGTTCGATTTGCTGTGACTCGACCGGCTTGTGAATCGTACCACAAAGCCCACACCTGACCCTTTACCCAATCGGCGTAGAGATAGGCTCCTTGAATTTCTGGAACCTGGTTACCCCGATAAACATACCCCCCAGTGATGGACTTACCAACGTCGTGATGATACTCCCAAATCGGCTCCATCAGGTCAGCGCGTGCTTTCGTCCCCCCGGGTCCATGCGGATGTTGCCCTTCGCGCACATTCCAGCCATAGTTTCCACCTGAGTGAACGATGTTGATTTCTTCCCAATGATCTTGGCCCACATCAGCAACCCAGCAACTGCCGGTCTCTCGATCAAACGTCACTCGCCATGGATTGCGCAGTCCGTAAGCCCATATCTCACCACGAGCAAAGCCCTTGTCGGCAACAAACGGATTATCGGCGGGTAATCCATAAAGCCGTTTACCCTCTTGATCCTGCCGATCGATATCGATCCGCAATATCGAACCAAGTAGCGATTGCAAATTCTGGCCATTCATGTGGGGATCACGACCGGACCCTCCATCTCCTAAGGCAATGTACAGATATCCGTCCGGTCCAAAAACGACCGTTCCACCATTATGATTCCAATAGGGTTGGTCGATGCGCATCAGGATTTGTTCGCTGTCGGGATCGGCCTGCTGAGGATGATCGGAATTCACATGGAACCTGGATACAATCGATAAATTCCCTGTCTGCGGAGGCCGTTTGGCCGTGTAGTAAACAAAAAATTGTCCGTTTTTTGCAAACTGTGGATGAAAAGCCAAGCCCAAAAACCCTTCTTCGTTCTCTTTATCATAGGGGTGCACTCGGTCTGTAAGATCCAAAAAAAGCTCCATCGAATCGATATCCCGATGATTTTCGAAACCATAGATCTTGCCACGTTGTGTAGCAACAAAAAGTCTGTTCGAGCCATCACCGGCACCCGTAATGACAATCGGCCGAACTTTGGTGATCACGCCCTGTTCGAGTCCAGCAATTTTTTCTGGCCACTGAAGTTTGGGGAAAGCAAGTTCCGTGCGAACCGACAAGGGTCGTAAATCGATGTCTGAGGCCTGCATTACCTGACAGATCGACATCGCTGCAAGAAAAAGAACGTATTTCATAATGTGCTCTTCAAGAGGTTTCCAGTAACATTTCCTTCCGACTCCAATTTTAATCAACCAGTACCCTGCTAGCAACGCTCCATATAATCTGAATTCGGCCCGACCAATGTGCCCGACTTCACAGACTCCAGCGACTACCGACGGTGATAATAACACAGATATCTTATACCTCACCGCACCCCACATTATCCTCGGAGCACATCGTTATGCCCACATATTCCCCCCTTACGGTTGTCTGTCTCATCGCCATGACAAGTATCTTCTGTAGCAGACAGGCCCAGGGCCAGAGCAGTAGCCGACGCACCAATACTCGTAATTCCTATCAAGTATCTGGCAGCCAAGCCAAGTCGGCACAAGGATCGGCCCGTTCTGGGTCCGGGACAACGAAAGCTGCCAAGTCAGGATCTGGAACGTCAGGATCTGGAGGACAGAACGGAGCCAGTGGAAACAAGGCAGGCCAAGTTCAACAGGGGATGGAAGGATACTGCCCCGTCTGCTTGAAGGACATGAAAAAATGGGTTCGAGGCAACCCGGCCTATCAGGCGGTGTACGATGGTCATGTTTACTCCTTCATGAGTGATGCTCAGAAGAACACTTTTTTAGCGGACCCGCTCCGCTACGTGCCCGTCCTCGGCGGGGACTGTGTCACTTGTCTGGCTAAGATGAGCCAGCGGATGCCTGGTAACATTCGGCACGCGGCCTACCATCGTGGCCGTCTTTACCTGTTCGCTGGAAAAGATCAAAAACAGATATTCCTGAAAGATGCTGCCACGTACGCCAATGTGGACCTGGCGCTGAACGGCAATTGCCCCGTCTGCCAAGTAGAAATGCAGAAAAACGTACCAGGCAACGCAGAAATATCGACCATCCTGAATGGCAAACGCTATCTGTTCCCCTCCGCAAAGCAACAAAATATGTTTCTCAGCAATCCCAAAAAATATGTGGCACCGTAGTATCGGTAATTCGGTAATTCAGTGTTTCAGTATTACAATGGTAAACGTTCTCTCTCGAAACACTGAATTACCGAACTACTGGCTGCACAAGAGTCCGTCCATAAGTCTCTCCGGCCAGCATCGCACGCACCTTGGCCGGCGCCTCCTGCAAGGTGATTTTTTGGGCCAATTGTTGCAGGCCGTCCGGTTTCCAAGCGTCTGCCAATTGTTGCCAAATATGCTCGCGTGCTTCACGCGGACACTTGGCCGAATCAATACCAGCCAGTGTCACGCCACGGAGAATAAAAGGGTAAACGGTGAGCGGCAGTTGGTCTCCAGCCACCAGACCACAGGCCGTAACACAACCTCGATGCTGCATCGATCGCAACAGTGTCGCCAAGGCATTCCCCCCCACCGTATCGACCGCACCTGCCCAACGCGCAGGCAGTAGTGGTTTGTGGCTAGCATCGTCCACTTCCTCGCGAGTGAGAATTTGTGATGCGCCAAGCTGCTGCAAGAGCTTTCCCTGTGCGGGCTTGCCAGTAACAGCGACCACGTGGTAACCCAATTTGGCCAGGATAGCAACCGCCAGGGAGCCAACACCACCGGTCGCACCGGTGACGATCACTTTACCCGAAGCAGGGACCACGCCATTACGCTGTAGTGCCATAACCGACTGGGCGGCCGTGAAACCGGCCGTTCCCAACAGCATGGCTGTTTCGGAGGTCAGTCCTACGGGCAATGCCACAACCCACTCTGCTGGCACACGAACTCGCGCCGACCATCCTCCCCAGCGCCCGGAACCCAAGTCATAACCGGTCACCAATACCTGTTGTCCCGCCTGATATTCTGGAACCGTGCTGGCAAGGATGGTCCCGGCACAGTCGACTCCTGGTACATGAGGCAACTTGCGAACAACACCCGGATGTGCTTGACAGGCCAATGCATCCTTATAATTAAGCGATGACCACTGAACGTCAATGAGCACCTCGCCCTCTGGCAAATCGTCGGTCGTAAGCGTTTCGACCGCACAGAAAATGGATTCTCCATCCTTGTGAGCATCACCAGCCTCCCCATTTTCGGTTCGGCGGCGTACCATCAAACATGGAAAGGACTCGTCCAGAGTGGATCGTGAAGTTGTCATCATGCGCCTTTCACTTTTAAAATTTGCACCCTGTTTCTCTAAGTCTGAATATTAGTGTTCATTAGTTCCTGTTGATAATAGTCTATTTTATCGAGTCTTCCGAGAGTGGTCCTATTTACGATAGTGTCAACCGTGATTTTTCTCTCGCCATGATTTTATTGAG
>JBDOMT010000291.1:0-3005 GCA_039831705.1 Pirellulales bacterium
GGCCCGGAAGCAACATCACGTGTCACAGACCACCTCACGACCACCTGATATTGCGTTGTGAGAACGCGAATCATACCGCACACGTCAGCCGGGAGTACACTTCCAAGACACGTCGTCATTGTCAATCTGCAATTCCAGCAGCATTGCCGGCAACGTGGAAACAGACGGCGTAGGGTCAAAAAACTGAACCGACACGCGAAGCTCTTTGACAATGAAGTTTTGGAAACACAAAACGCCCGCGAGTTCGGTCGAGCCTCGACCGGAAATGTCGACTTCAGACCGTGGAAATCAAGTCGATCCACGGTGAGCGCGCACCTTCATTGCAGAATGACCACGATTCGGTGCAGATCTTTCCCGGCTTCTTTAGCAGCGCGTCGATCTGTGCGTTCTGGAACTCGATGATCTGCTGCTGCCGCTCATTGACCATGCCGCAGAGTGAAGTGAGCAGAATGTGCCAAGTCTGGAGCAGGAACGACATGTTTGGCGCCGAAAATCGCCAGTTTCCGCGGCAGACAGGTGAAATCAAGCGGCTGAGATGCGAGACTCTGGTGAGCCATAAGTCCCGTGTTTCACGGCGTTTTGAGTTCGGCGGAGTTTTTTGACCCTACGGCGTCGGCTGCCTCACGCCCGGTTGCAGGTCGTGTGTCGTGAGGTCCAGCAGAAGCTGAAGGAGCACCAATGAAACACACATGGATCTATTGTCGGGTATCGTCCAAGGAACAGACCGCGAAAGGTCAGAAGTACTTTGCTAACGATCGCCGATTAACAATCAGACAAGCCTGAACAGCGTCTGCAACCAGGCCAGCGCCTAAAACCGAATCGGCCGGCCTCCCCAACTCACGTTTGCCTCGCATGCCGGCACCGGCACAAGTCTTCAAAAACGTGATCCTCGCGAAGCGGTTAAGTTCAACACGACGCATCACCGGCAACAAAAATCAGAGCGGGGAACGGGCGGCGATTCCTGCTGTCCGAGTGATTGTCAGCCGTCGATTGCGGAGTCAGTTACCGTGAGCCGTTTCTCAATCTGACAAATCCAACAATCCAGATCGATGTCCATTTTAATGGATCCAGAGTTAATCGCACGCGCCTTTGTCCTTGATTGCGCCAAGGATCGTAGCAGCACCAACTCCGGTTCCCTTCTGCCGTGGAGGAAATTCCTGCATGCTCACGGCAAATCTTTTCAACGGAGGTGCAATGATCGGGAGAATCCAGGTCTTTTCCTTCATCCAGAAAAAGTGCCCCGGAGTTTCAGGTGTGCGTTCAAAGGGATCGAGCTTAATGTCGATGAGCAATCCGCCGGGCAGCTTTTCAGGAGCTGCAAGCCATTCGTCTTTGATGGCAAAGTGAATTTTCCACTGATCTACACGCACTGCATTGAGATCCGTCTCACCAAAGAAAAAGAACTCGCGACGCTTCGACTTGCCGTTCCCGGTGAGGATATCCAACTGATTATATCCATCCAGATGTACCTTGAACGTCTTGTTCCCAATGGTTTTTCCGGCGATGAGGTTTTCTTTGACTTTTTCATCTCCGGCGGCGGCGAGCAAGGTCGGAAGCCAGTCCTCAGAAGTAAACAGTTCACCACTCCATTTCCCCGCCGGGACTTTCCCAGGCCAACGCACAAGCATCGGCACACGGAATCCGCCATCCCAGGTGAGACCTTTTTCACCTCGGAAAGAACCGGTACCGGCACTGGGCCAGTGCGAGAGATTTACACCATTGTCAGCGGTGAAAAGCACGATGGTATCGTCGCTGATCCTCATCTGATCCAAAGCATTGAGAATTTCACCCACCAGCCAGTCCATGTGCAGTAAAGCATCTGCATAGGCGGTATGGCCGCTTTTTCCTTCCCACTTCTTGCTGACATGGATTTCCTGGTGCATACGCGATGGGTTGAACCAAAGAAAGAAGGGTTTTTCTTCAGCGTGGGTACGTTTTAACCAATCCATTGAAACCTTCAGAACCTCGTTGTCGAATTTCTCCTGGCGCTTGGCGCCAAGCTCGCCCCTGTCCTCGATCACCTGCTTGCCAATCCTGCCCCAGCGAGGGTCTACCGTGGAATCGTCTTTTTCGCTTGCGCGTGAGTAGAGCACATTGCGCGGGCGACCGACGAAATCTTTGTCCTTGGGAAAGTCCGTCTGTTCAGGCATCTCCATCATGTTGAGGTGGTAGAGAAAACCAAAGAATTCGTCAAAGCCGTGTACGGTGGGGAGATACTCGTTCCGGTCTCCTACATGACTTTTTCCGAATTGAGCTGTTGCATAACCGCGGGCCTTCAAAAGCTCCGCCACAGTAACATCCTCAAATTGCAGACCCACCGGCGAACCCGGCTGGCCAACGGAAGTCAGCCCGGTGCGGATGGGGTACTGGCCGGTGAGAAAAGCTGCCCGGCCTGCGGTACAACTCGGCTGGGCGTAGTAATCGCTCAACATCATGCCTTCTCTGGCAAGGCGATCAATGTTAGGAGTACTCACTGCACCGAGCCCCCGATGGTATGCAGAGATATCAAAGGGCGCAACATCGTCGGTCATAATGACGACAATATTGGGTTGTTCTGCTTGAGCAAATGTACAGGCCGGTCTCAGCATCAAAGACAGGAGAAGGTATAGCACTGTTTTGCTCATGGTGATCACCTTGTTATTTGGAACACTCGTTCTTCAACAGACATTTCAGAAAGTAACTTAAGACCAGCTAACGAATTGCGATCTCTGTGGCGGCAGGGATGCCAACTCAGAGATTGTGCGTTGAACTTTTCCGTTTCGCGAGTGGGGTAACGGTTCCCGAACTCTCCTGCGGATTCCATCGGATCACACTTTGTGATCCAGTGACATCCTACCGTTATTTCACCGGTCAGCTGACGCTCACAGCGCAGACGGTAGTGTAACGGAGAACGCCCCATCTTTTTCGATCCGCTTGAAAGAGCGGGCCAGATCGGTTTCTTTTTGAAGTATCTACACATCAAAAAGGAAACCTCACGTGACCCACCAGAATCAATCTAACGAGTT
>JBDOMT010000081.1:0-13377 GCA_039831705.1 Pirellulales bacterium
ATTAGTCGCACAGAGTTCACCTGCGTCCAAGAAAATCGAAGCCCCATGGTTGACAGATGAAATGCAGGTGCGAATCTCAACACTGGCCCACAAAATGTAAAACTTATTTAAATTCCGAGGAAAATAATGGCAAAAGACACCTTGACGCTGTTTGTACTGCTGATGACCTTTGACTCCTCTACTCGTGCGGAGGATAAGATGCTTTGGAAAAAGCATCTCGTGACGGAGCAGAGCCATTGCAATACGGCCGTCGCGATAGACGCCAATGGGGATGTTCATCTGGACGTTATTGCCAGCTTTGACGGGAAAGTTAGTCTTTTCATTGCTCCTGACTGGAAGCAGGAAGCCATTCTCTATCGCTTCCCAGGCCGGGGCGGAGCATGTATCCATAGCACTGTGATCGATGTAGACAACGATGGCGATCTCGATTGGGCAGGAACACTGGCCAGCGAACATCCATTCTGGCTTGAAAATCCCGGCAAAGAAAAAGCACACCAACATGCCTGGACACGGCGATTGATTGACAACGAAATCACGGGGATTCATTGCATCCTGCGTTCTGACATCGACAACGATGGACGGGATGATTTGATCATCAATAATTTTGAACCAATGCAAGGAATCGGCGATTCCATAGCTTGGTTCAGCATTCCCAAGAATCCACTGAAAGCAAGGCATTGGGATCGCCATGTATTTGCAGATGGGGATGCCCGCGGAGGCAGCCATTACATGGGATCCGCAGACATCGATGGCGATGGTTGGAAAGAAATTGCAGTCGGAGCAAAGGGGAAACCTTTCGCCGATGGGAACTGGTTTGCATTCTGGAAAAACCCCGGTCCCGGAAAAGTTACCGAGGCCTGGGAAAAATCAATTCTGTCAGTCAAGCAAACAGGAGCTACAAACATTCTACCAGCAGATATAGATGGCGACGGCAAGGTCGACTGGCTGGCTTCACGCGGACATGGCTATGGCATTATCTGGTTTCAGAATCCAAGTTGGAAGATCCACAATATCGATAATGAAATTGAATTTCCACACAGCTTAACCGTTGCCGACCATGACCAGGATGGTGATATCGACGCCGCCTCCTGCGGTTATGGAAGCGAACGGGTTATGTGGTACGAAAACGATGGAAAAGGCAACTTTACTCTTCATACGCTGGACAAAAACCAGCAAAGCTACGATTTGAATTCTGTAGACATGGATGGTGACGGCGACCTGGACCTTCTCAATGCGGGTCGAGCCACGAACAATGTGACTTGGTATGAGAATCCGACGAAGTAATACCTTCATGACGACAGGCACATGATTTTGCCACTATTGTGCTCGGTTTGAATTAACCGAATGACAAGCCCGGATATTTCATAAACTTCGTCGCGAGAGGTCAATAAAGTGCTGTGGCTGCAAGGCAAACGATGATTTGGGGGCGGAGTATATTGTTTATACGTGAGCACACCCAAATTGTCGTTTAACGCAGCAGACATAGTGCTTTTTGGACTCGTAGCAGATGGCTTATGAAATATTCGGGCTAGCCCTTTACAGCAGTTCATCCAGTTGATCGACCAGTGAGGCGAACCGATCCAGCGCGGTCTGCACCGGCGCGGGACTAGCCATGTCGACGCCCGCTCCGCGCAACAGATCGAGTGGGTCCTGAGAACAGCCGCCTTGCAAAAACTTCAGAAAGTCCTTGAGTTCCTGCGTACCACCTGTCAGCACCCGCTCGCTGAGGGCTATGGCAGCCGACATTCCAGTGGCGTATTTGTACACATAGAAGGCCCGGTAAAAATGTGGGATCCGTAGGCATTCCAACTTCAGCGATTCGTCGATGACAAAATCGGGGCCGAAATAGGCGGCCAAGAGTTTGCCATACTCTTGTTTGAGACAGTCGACGGTAAGCGGTTCACCCGCTTCGACCAAGGCATGCGTAATTTTCTCAAACTCCGCAAACATGGCCTGACGGATGATGGTGCCACGAATGGCATCGATATCCCGATTGATAAGATAGGCCCGTTCCGCATCGGTCTTGGCTTCCGCCATCAGTTGACGGCTGAGAAGTTGCTCGTTAAATGTACTCGCCACTTCAGCCACAAATATTTCATAGTCATAATAAAGGTAAGGTTGACTCTTGGCCGAATAGTAACTGTGCATCGAATGGCCCGCTTCGTGTGTTAGCGTAAACATATGGTCTAACACTTTGGGCTGGTAATTCATCAAGATGTAAGGATCGCCATCGTAGGTCCCACAACTAAATGCGCCACTTTGCTTGCCCCGATTGGGGTATCGATCACACCAACGTCCCTGCAGACCTCGCTCCAGCACTTGGCAGTACTCCGTCCCTAACGGCTCCAGGGAACACATGACCATACGGGTCGCCTGTTTCCAAGTGCGACGCGAATCCAAATCGCTTAAAATGGGCACGTAGGTATCGTAGTGGTGAATCTCCTTAAGTCCCATTTTTCGGCGGCGTAAATCTAGATAGCGATAGACCACCGGTAGACGTCCATGCACGGCGTCCAGAAGATTGTCGTACACCGTTTGTGGGATGTTGTCGGGAAACAGGGCGGCAGACAATGCACTGTCGTAGCCCCGTGCTTTAGCATAGTACACATCGCGCTGAATCGATCCGGCGAGCGTTGCCGCCAAGGTGTTTTCATGCAACTGAAATTGTTTGTAATACTGATCGAATGCCTTGCGCCGCACAGACCGTGCCGGAGAGTGGAGCAATTCAGAAAAAGTCGCATGCGACAATTCCATTGCTTCTTTTTGCTCATTCTTGATCGTGCCAAACTGCATGTCCGCATCGGTCAACTGGCGGAACGTGCGGTTGGCCACATCAGCCATCTCTGTCTGCATGGCGAGCAAGCGTTCCTCCGATTTGCCGAGCGTATGTGGCTTATACCGCAACAGTCGTTCCAGCATCAACCGATAAGGGCGTAGTTTTTTTGCTTGCAGCATCGCTCGCAATTTCTTAGCCGGGATGGCTAAAATCTCTGGCCGAATAAAGCTGGCTGCTTGAGCCGCCTCACTGGCGACATGCTGAAAACGACCCATCATTCGCTGAAAATCGCTATTGGCTGTATCCTCCGTTGTCTTCAGGAACGCATAGGTCCCCAATCGTTCTCCTAACCGATCCACTTTTTCGTCAAACTTTAAACAGGTAATCAGGTCCGCCTCACTCCGGCTCAACGTGCCACGAAACGATTCATATCGCTGCGTTTGTTTTTCCCATCGGGAGAAGGCCTTTTCCCAGGCGGAATCGTTCGCATAGAGACTTGATAAGTCCCACGTATCGGCAACCTTTACACGACTGCGAAGCGGCAAAGTTTGGACTTTTTTCTGGGTACTCATAGATGGGGGTCTCAAGGTTCTGAGTGAGTATGGTTGTTCTTGAATCACCTCTTACCAGCGAAAGGCGATTGTTCCCCATGCCAGGCCGGCGCCAAAGCCGCACATCATGAGAAGCTGGTCTGGCTGAATATTTCCGGCGCGAAACGTTTCGTCCAACGCGATGGGAATACTGCCTGCTGAAGTGTTGCCATATCGGGCCATATGCTTGATCACTTTTTCTTGATCAACACCCAAACTGTCAGTCGCTGCATCTAAAATCCGTTCGTTGGCCTGGTGCAACAGCCACCAATCGATTTGCGCAACTTCCAACTCCGCCATCTTGAGTACTTCACGCGAGGAATCTTCCACCACACGAACCGCCCACTTGAACACGGCCCGACCATCCATTTGCATAAACCAGGAGCCGTCATTTTCACCGGTCGGATCAAAGACCTGTTTTGAGCCGCCGGTAGGTCGGCAGAGCAAGTCGGCTTTCGAACCGTCCGCGCCCAACGTATAGCACAGTGCCCCCTGTTCGGGGCTGCCAGGAGCCAAAATAACCGCGCCCGCTCCATCGCCAAACAGTGGATAAGTTGTCTTGTCGGTCGGATCGAGAACACGTGAATTCGTGTCCGCACCAATCACCAGCGCACGACGACTGCAACCAGTGGCGACAAACTGCATCGCTGTAATCAAGGCGTAAGGAAACCCAGCACAAGCCGCCGAAACATCCATTGCGGCGCACTGCAATCCCAACTGATCCTGAACCGCCGTGGCCGTAGCAGGCATCAACTGATCTGGAGAGAGCGTCGCCAGTACCACCAGATCGATCTCTTCTGGTCGCACACCACTTGCCTCCACCGCACGCCGAGCGGCAGCAACCGCCATGTCACTGGTTGCCATCTCAGAAGGCGCGTGACGACGTTCGCGAATACCGGTACGTTTGACCAGCCACTGTGGATCACTGCCTAACGATACCAGATCTTCGTTGGTCACTACCATTTCGGGCAGAAAGCTGCCGGTGCCAATGACCTGCACGCCTGTCAGCTTGCGCATGGGCGAACCGCCGTTAGTTGCGTTGCGCTTGCCCATAACCATTGCCCCTTCCCAATAAAATTCAGCCCGCAGGTTACGCCTTCCATGGTTTTCCCGCAAGAGGCGCTGGTTATTTGGCGCTAGGCGCCAGTTGATGGATAGAAATTCCACCAACTAGCGACTAACACCTAACGCCTAGTAACTATCTATGCTGCACGACGTTTTTGTTGTCGGTAGAGAATGGCATTTCCTTGCTTGCCTACCACTCGAATCGCACCCGTCTCACGCAGGCAGTAGGCCATCCGCTGGGCCGAGTGCCGTGGTGTTTTGAGCCCATTGGCCAAGTGACCGGTATGAAATGTCGCGGGCAGATCGAGAGGCATCAACGTGCACAGATCGGCTGGTTTTTTAAATCGAAACGTATCAACGACGCGCACAAGTTTTTGATCTTCCACTTGGAAATCGTTCTTCCGCCAACGTCGCCGGCGTCCATGGCCCGGGTACCGTAATTCTTGGACTTCTACCAGCGGCACTTCAATCACCAAACGTCGGTGAGGAAAAACGTTCACAAAGTAGACTAACTCGTCGAATAAATCGAGCAACTTCGCCCGCTTGGGACTGTAACGCCTCGATACGATTCGGCCCCGTTTCTTATCTTGCTTGATGAGTTGCTTACGAGCTAACAGAGGCTTGACTACGAGGACACGATGTTTGTTGAGCAATGTCGATACCTTGTCACGAATCGCGGCCAGCGAACCATGCTGTATTTCTATCAACAACCCGCGCCGAACTGCGTCGATACGAAACCCTTCGCAGGCAACTTCTTGTTGGTTGCCGGAACCGGCATAGATGGCCTTGAGCTCACGGTGGAGTGATGTTTCCATGGGCAATGCGCGATTTACCTGCCAGGCTCGATGCCGAAATCGCTGATCGTAAACAGGGTTGTCAGCTCGTAGCCTTTGTCGGCAAAGGCTTCGCGGCCTCCTTCCAGTCGGTCCACGATTGCCAATACTCGGCGCACACGTAAACCAACGGCCTGACAATGCTCGATTGCCTGCAGCGATGATCCGCCGGTGGTGACCACATCTTCGACAATGACCACCTCTTCGCCCGATTGAAACGGACCCTCGACATGTTTACCAGTACCATGTCCTTTAGGTTCTTTACGCACCATGATGCCGCGCAATGCAAGGTTATTCTGTCCCGCCAGAGCCAGCATCGCACCTGTGATTGGGTCAGCTCCAATCACCATGCCTCCCACCAACTCAGGCACCGGCTCCCCTAACAACTCCAACATTCCTTCACCAATGAGCCTAGCGCCTTGAGCATTGAGGGTAACTTGCCGACAGTCGAGGTAGTAGCTGGCTTGCTTGCCCGAAGCGAGTGTGAACTGGCCAAACTTTAACGCTTCGCGTTGAATCAGCTGCTGCAATGCCTGACGATCATACATAAGGGTTGGAGTGGCCTAGGAGCTGTCCAATAGCCACTTTCCTTTCTAGTGCTTTGTTACACTCTGCACTCTGGACTCTGCTCTCTCTCATCTTCGAATAATCACGTTCGAGCCTACCGATAGAATGTCAAATACATTCTCGACATCATTGGCACTGAGCCGAATGACTCGATTCTCCGGCTCGGTTGACACTCCGGGAGATACCGTCCCAGGACCTCTCAGTACGGCGATTTGGCTATTCTCACTTGACAACTTCGTCAATATCAAACTCTGTTCCTCTGTAGCCCTCAATGCGCGTTGCGCCACAGAACTCGACGCGATTTGCCCGACAGGAGTCGTCGCTGACACCGAGGACCCAAGATTCAAGCTACCCGGTGTAACCAGTTTCTGCTCTACCTTCCATTGCCCTTCCTCCACCGTAACCTGGGGATCGATATCGATTGCAAATTTCCCCGCATAGCGACGTGCCAACATGATCGTCATTTTTCGGTCGTCCAGATCAATCAAAGCGGAAAATGGTCCGCGCAACACTTTTAATTCTTGCCCAGGCTGTAATTGGTTGGGCCGATCGATACCATTAATCTTGGCCAGCAATTTCCAGGGAACTTGATATTGTTTGGCAATGTCCTCGAGATGGTCTCCCGCTTTCACCACGTAGGGTGATACCAATCGGTGTTCGGTGGAATAAATCACCGACCCAGCCAATTGACTCAATAAACTATTAACTTCCTCAATTTCTTCCGGCGCCAACGAAGGGTCGCCATACCAATCAGAGAGTAGAAGGAGGGCCTGTGACAGTTCCCCTCGATCCAGCGCGCCTTGTACGGACAGTCGCGTCGCTCCAAACAGGGATGTTTGAGGGGTTGGTGAGACAGGTGATGACGAGGCAGAAGGTGGCGTCGACGGTGGCAAAACTTGGGATGTCGTGGGTTCCGAGTTGAAATTGTCTACCACAGCCGCACCATCAGCAACTTCCTGGGGAATGGCTGGTGTGACCATGGCTTCCCGAGCCATAATCGGAGGTCCAATCGCTGTCGATTGGACCCTTGAAGCTGGAGGGACCGCTGGCAACGGAGGGTAACTGGAATTTCCCGAAATAGATCCAGGCTGTGGGCCTGAAGGGACACCGTTCGATACTCCCACAGCCATACCTGTAGGAGTTGTCGTTCCATAGGCTGGTGCAATGGGCTGCTCTTCGATTTCCACCTCAACCGGCAATGTCCAATTGGCGACATCTGCAGGCAATTGCGGTTGAGTTTCGTTGATTTTAAAATACAAATAAACACCAGCGATGGCCAACAAGGCGATCGTTGCCAGGGGTCGTATTGAACTCACGATTCGTCCTCCTTGATGGACTACGGCGATACGTAGCTCGGAAAAGTTTAGTCCTTACCATGCGAACCATCGCATCGATAAAGTGGACCTGGATATATTTTCTGTTGTTTTGTCAATCAATTATTGCAAAATACCAACCGAACGCTGCAAAAACACTGACCCATTTGGTAGCTGCTGAACTTCGTAAATTGTGTAAAATAACTTGGCCAACTTGGCCCACATTCCCATTTCCCTATCCTCAAGTATTGAAACCAATGCCCTACAGTAGTTGGTCTGATTCCCCGATAGAAGATTTTGAGTATCCGGATGAAGCTGATCGGGACGACGATTTCGACGAGTCGTACACTGTCTCTTGTCCTGAGTGCGGTGAAGCCATCTATGAAGACACACCCTCCTGCCCACACTGTGGCAATTATGTCACTTTCTCTACCAGTTTGTGGTCTGGTCAATCTGCTATTTGGATTGGAGTTGGCCTGGCCGGCATACTGGCAGTCATCTTAGTCCTTGTGTTGGGATAATAGATAATCACCAAACTGGAGGCTAGCTCAATCTTAGATACCCTGCCGGAATTGCGCTACCGCTTGTTCCAACCTACCTGCTGCCAACAGTGCTAGCTTGGTCTGCAATCCAATGGAATTGGTCAGGGACAATGTGCTGGCATAAAAAACATTCTCTGTGATTGACTTTGAGACAACAGCAACTTCCACTTGAAAACCTTTCGCGCAGCTCCGAAATCTCTTTCTTACATAAATCGCGAACGCGCACTATCTCTTGCAACTTTGTCAAGTCTGAATCCTACTAAAGTGCAATTTTTTCAACCACTAAACAAATAAATTCCCCTTTGAGACTACCCATTTGTGCAAGTATAATCGTTTCATGGGAACGTTGAAAAACGGCCCCAAGCTAAGCCCGGATATTTCATTACGTTCGTCCTCTGATTTTCAGGCAATGCCTGGAAGCGGAAAGTAAATAAACGTGTTATCTGTTCGCCCAAAAATTGCTGAGCTGATTTTCCGGTTGTATGGAAGATCGTTGCACCCCGAATTGTTTGTCATTCACCAAACCCGTACGATCGAACGTGGCGATTACCAGGCCACCGTTTCGATCACCAGTGCTGGACATGTGGTGCAGTGGCGTTACCAGGGATTAACACTCACCGAAGTGGCGACTGCAGCATACCATCCCTTACCCCAACGGCGACGATTGATGGCACATCGACTCCAAGGCAGTCGGTCAGATCAACTAGAATGCCGCGGGGGTATTGAGTATGAAATGAAATTTTCTCTGGAACCTGCAGACAATAAAAAATTTGCGTCTTACCAGAAAGAGTTGACACTGCAAGCCACACGAAAAGGAATGTTGCAACAATTTGAGGCAGGTGGCCGACTTGAAATGGGAGCCCTCAGTTACGTCAGCATCGAATCACGTGACAAAACATTTCGAGTGCAGGCATTCCACACATTCCCAGATGACCGCGCATTGCTGAAAATACAATCCTGGTATCGGATACCATGAACGAAATGACTGCTGATTCTTTTTTGAGTCATCAATTTCAATAAGATTGATCGTGAAATCCCAAAAAAGAATCAGCGGTCATTTCGCTTGGCCAACTCTTGTTCGAAGAAAGTCAGTTGCCGTTTTAGTGCCTGGACATGTGGGTCTATTTCGGCCGCTTTACGTTGCTGCTTGAGTGCCTCCTCTAAGTCTCCGGTGGCATAAAGGCAACGGGCAAGAGTATCGAGAAAACTTGCTTCCTCGGGCTGCCATTTTAACGATGCCTGGGAACGTGCCAAAGCCTTTTGAAAATCTCCTTCCGTATTGGCGACAAGCCAGGCCCAATGGTTGAGTAGGCTCGCATTGTCTGGGTATTCACGGATTCTCTGTGACAAAACCTCACTGACATGATTGACGCGTTTGATCGCTTCGAGCCGATACGCCTCATCAGCACCTTGCAGTCGGTACATAGCAATCACAACATCGGCATCGATCGCGTATTTGGCAATCGATTTACGCAAATGAAGACGTTGTTGAGCATAGTCGCCCTGGCTCTCCGCGTGGCAGGCAAAATAGTATTCCATGCGAGCACTGGTCGCGGTAACCATCAATCGCTGTTGTGGATTTTTTTGGATTCGCCTCCCCTGTATCGGATCCGCTTTGATTGCCTCTTCCATTTCCTGGAGCAGTTTGGCCGCCTCGAGAAATCGCAAGCGATCGTGGAGCCACATGGAAAGATCGTTTCTTGCTGTCATCGCTTCATCACTAAAGACAGGAAACGACTTGGTCACATAACGCCACTCACGCTCCGCCCAATCGAAATGGCCCATCTCCACAAGTTGACTGGCCAGAACATTTCGATCCTCCACGTAACCTGCTTCGCCGACCCCACTCTCCTCTCCACCAATCTCCCCAACTCGCGCTTCCAATTGAAACGCACGGGCTGCTATTTCGGTGGCCTGTTGATTTTTTCCCTGCTTGGCCCGTATGGCTGCCGTACGGTACAACAGTTCTCGATAGTTTTTGATCGTATCTCCATATTTGACTTCTATCCGATCCAGCACTTGCCACTGCCCACTTTGCAAAATCCAGTCCAGTGCATAAGCCAATCCACTGGCTGCCGATTCACCTGATTGAACATACAAACCGATCATTCTCTCCAGAACCATCACCAATACATCAGAGAGTTGCTGCTGTTCACACAAATCGAGCTGATGATGCAATAATTCCAACACAACTTCTTCATCCGTGGCAGTCGACCTCTTTTCCAGTAGTTCCATCTCAGCATCCACATATTGGGTCCAACGCTGCACCTCAGCAGAAGGATCTCTCCACTGCAAAAGGTCTCGTTGAGCGATGCAGGTACGTATCCAAGCAACTGCACACCGATCACTTCTACCCAACTCTCGAACCATCATTTCAGTGATGGAACCACTTTGTGCTTCCGCATTCGGTAACTCTATCCTGATTACTTCCAATGCCGCCTCACGCGACAACAGTGGGGTTGAATCAAATCGGGCAATTCGGCAGAGAGCTCCCAACACACTCGAATTGTTGATTGCTGCCATCCGCTCGATGCAACGGAGACGGTCCGATTCCGAAAATTCATCGTAATGAGCCATCCATTTGCGTATGCGCACTGGATCCTGCGCATGGACCCACTGGATTTTAATTTGGCCCAAAAGGTAATGGGCCCGAGTGGCCACTTCTAAGTCGGCATGATCTTCAACCGATTTCAAATGATCAAACGCGTCCGCCCCCAGACGAAGCAGAGCCTGCTCCGCGCGCTGCCGCGCAGCATATTGTTCACTACCCAGCATTTCGATCCACTGCTCGATTTGCTGGTCACTAATCTGAAATTTCGCCCCGTCAAAGGAAGATAGGTCAAGGAAAGACACGTCGAGGGAAGGCGCACCAATAGATGGCACTTTGCCATGCATCGCCGCCTGCTCCACCAACGATAAACCGTCAGAAGATTGGCGTTGGAGAACCTCTTCGTCAGCACCTCGCACACCTGCAGCTAAACCCAATAGGAGTATGATGATTGGAACGTATATTCGGGTAGGCATCGTACGCATCCAAAGTATTATCGGGTACCTTCCATCTTTTCGATGTACTGTCGCAATCGCTCCAATTCATCGGAAACACCTCGCAACATGAGCATGTTTTCCACTCGTTTGACCAATTCAATCTTATTAACTGGCTTAGAAAGAAAGTCGTCTGTTCCCGCCTCAACGGCCCGCTCAATATCTCCCAATTCGTTCAGAGCGGTTACCATCAAGATCATGATCCTACTGGTACGAGAATCTTCCTTGAGCTTTTGGCAAACTTCAAAGCCACTGAGCTTCGGCATCATGATATCAAGCAGAATCAGATCCGGTTGGAAAGAATCCACCTTGTCGAGTGTATCCTGGCCATCAATAGCAATTTCTATATCATGGCCCAAGCCACTCAAATAGGCCTCCAACAATTCAACATTCGCCTCATTATCATCGGCGATCAATATGCGCGGTTTACATTGCTCTTGATCCATCTTGATACCTTTACCTGTGTGTCTTGTCGTTGCCCTCAATCTTCAAATCTAATTGACCTGGCCCTCTGGCGCTCTGCGTTTTCTATGCTTCATGCTTTACCGTACGCACTAAAGGGGTCAGGCACAAGTTTTCGGCTTGTGTGCTATGGACCAAAATGCTTGGTTGGCCGAAAATTGAGCCAGACCCCACCCGGTTTTTGGCATGTTCTGAGCTTAGAACCGGGGGCTAACGCCCTATGGCTGATACTTTCTTTCAAGGTGTTGGGAACTGAGTACAGAGCTGACGAACCTGATCTCGAATTTTCACTTGCACTCCGTCATCCTCGGGAGAACGCAAGGCGGTGAGCATCCATCGACCTATGTTACGCATTTCATCCACGCCCATCCCCCGGGAAGTCAATGCGGGTGTACCAATGCGAATGCCGGAAGGGTCGACCGGTTTGCGCTGGTCAAAGGGCACCATGTTTTTGTTCACCGTGATACCACATTCACCCAAGGCCGTCTCAGCCAATTTCCCTCCAATCCCCAACGACGTGACATCGACCAGCATCAAGTGATTGTCGGTACCTCCACTGATCAGACGCAAGCCCCCTCCAGCCAATACCTCAGCAAGGGCCTGCGCATTATCGATCACTTGCTGGCAATAAGTCTTAAATTCGGGATTCATTGCTTCACCAAAGCAGACTGCCTTACCGGCAATGACATGCATCAGCGGCCCTCCCTGCAAGCCGGGAAATAACCTGCTATTGATCGTTTTAGCATACTTTTTCTTCGCCAGGCAAAGTCCTCCGCGTGGACCGCGGAGTGTTTTGTGTGTGGTGGTCGTCACAAAGTCGGCCAAGGGCACCGGATTGTCGTGCAACCCGGCTGCAACCAGCCCTGCGTAGTGGGCCATGTCGACCATCAACAGGGCTCCCACATCAGCGGCAATTTCGGCAAATCGAGCATGAGGAATTTCACGAGGATACGCGCTAGCACCAGCCACAATCAATTTCGGCTTATGCTCACGGGCCAACTGCGCCACCTGATCAAAATCAATACGATGGTCGTCCTCACGGACCCCATAACTGACAAATTGGTACAACATGCCCGAAATATTCAGGTGCATGCCATGAGTGAGATGGCCCCCATGGGCCAAATCGAGTCCGAGGACCGTATCACCCGGCTCCAAGGCCGCCAGGTAGATGGTCATGTTGGCCTGCGAGCCCGAATGAGGTTGGACGTTGGCAAACTCCGCGCCAAACAGTTTTTTAGCCCGTTCTCTCGCCAAATTTTCAACCACGTCCACATGCTCACAACCACCGTAATACCGTCGTCCCGGATAGCCCTCAGCATATTTATTGGTGAGCACACTACCGGCCGCTTGCATGACTGCCGGGCTGGTGTAATTTTCGCTAGCAATCATTTCCAGGCCATCCTGCTGTCGCTCAATTTCTTGGGCGACTGCGGCCCAGATTTCTGGATCGGTTGCCTGCAGGGGATTCTCTGTCGTCGTATTCATAGTTGTGATTGTCGCTTGCCAGGGGGCCTTTCGTCAATCTCACCTATTTTGACTATTTCATTCGCTCATCGTTTCAATCGAAACCTCGATCGAACCACGATTGTCTGCCAGTTGGGCAGAAGATTCATTCACCCGCAAGTAAAGCACCACATCACGATGAGGTGTCACCGTATCGCCAAGCCCCACAGCGAGGGATTCAAACCCCATAGGTGATGGGGCTTCCACCTTTGGGCTGCCGGGTGAAGCATTGAGAGAAGCATTGAGAGAAGCATTGAGAGAAGCATTGAGAGAAGCAATCGGGTGCAATTTTGCCGTCCTGTTGAGCGGCACCAGAGCTGCCAGCAACTTGCCTAGAGGCCTACCCGCATGGTACTGAATCGTGATACCCCCCGGCTCGCAATGCCATAATTCTCCAGATGGCCGAGCAATCAAAAACCGTCCTTTGGCTGTCAACCGGTAAGTCTGACCCGAGCGTAACAACCACCCGGTCGACTGCCACCCGCGTTTGGCGAAAATGGAACAGGTCGTCCCTTGCCTGCCACGCCCACGAGTCAGTATCGGCCGAACCGGCAGGGGCTCAATCGCCATGCGTTCAAAATCGTGGCCGAATTCGAGGGTCGAAACCAGACTCCGCCACTGCAGATCCAGCTCCTCTCCCAACAATTTAAACTGCTGACCGAATTGCTGCTGAAAATCACTCCG
>JBDOMT010000143.1:0-2993 GCA_039831705.1 Pirellulales bacterium
CAAATCAATAACAGCTAAACACTCAACACTCAACTTCCAATGCCTAAAGTTATCGTTCTTGACACACTGGCCCAAGAAGGGCTTGATTTACTAACCGCAGCCGATGGTATTCAATACGAAGTGCGTACGGGCCTTCAAGGTGACGACTTGCGCAATGCCCTGCTGGAATTCGATGGGGCAATCTGCCGTAGCGGGGTCAAACTGACGGATGACATCTTGGAAGGCAATCGTCGACTGAAGGCAATCGTCCGGGCTGGCGTGGGCACCGACAACATCGACAAGCCCGCTGCAACCCGAGCTGGAATTGTCGTGATGAACACTCCAGCTGGCAATACACTCAGCACGGCCGAGCATGCAATCACTCTAATGCTGGCACTGTCACGCAATGTGGCCCCCGCTTACCAGGCACTTTGTGAGGGTCGCTGGGATCGCAAGAAATTCATGGGCTCTCAGGTAGCTGGTAAAACACTGGGAATCGTAGGGCTGGGAAGAATCGGTATGGCGGTTGCTATTCGAGCACGGGCATTGGAAATGAAGGTACTTGGCTACGACCCATTTTTGTCGAAGGAAAAAGCCACAGACTTGGGCATTGAACCTGTCAACACCGTTGAGGAGATGCTGCCCTCGCTGGACTACTTAACCGTCCACACCCCACTGACCGAAGAAACTCGCAATCTCATCGACTCAACACAGATAGATCGCATGAAACCGGGTGTACGTTTGATCAATTGCGCCCGGGGTGGCATCTACCGGGAAGAAGCGCTGATTGCCGGTTTGCAAGAGGGAAAGATCGCCGGAGTTGCTCTGGACGTTTATACCGAAGAACCGTGTACCGAGAGCCCTCTGTTCGGCCTGTCAGGCGTACTCTGCACTCCCCATTTGGGCGCCAGCACCGAAGAGGCTCAAACTCAGGTGGCAGTCGAAGCGGTGGGACTGTTAACCGATTACCTGACCACTGGTGCAATCCGTCATGCGGTAAACGTGGCTGCCGTTGATCCTAAAACTATGCGGTCGTTACAAGGCTATCTCGATGTGGCTTACCGGCTTGGCTTACTCTTGGCAGGCTGCCAATCAGGTGGAATCAAATCATGCCACGTTCTGTACCGGGGGGAGATTGCCGCTCGTGATACCAAAGTACTCACTTCGGCATTTGCTGCAGGCTTATTGCATCACGCCCTGGATGAGGATGTAAATTTGATCAATGCTGAAATGCTATTGCAAGAACGGGGAATCGAACTGGTCACCGAATCTCGTTCCGACATGGGAGCTTTCCGCTCCTCCATGACCACGGAAGTTACCACCGACCAGGGCAAGCACACGGCAACTGGGACCATTTTTGGTCAATCGATGCCGCGTCTGGTAGCCTTGGACGGCTATCGACTGGAAGCCTATCTGGATGGTTGCCTGCTACTATTCCGACACCAAGACATCCCCGGAATCATCGGCAGTGTCGGGACCACACTCGGCGAGCATGGTATCAATATTGCTCAAATGGCGGTAGGTCGCTCGGAAGAACTCCCGGGAGGTATCGCGATAGGAGTCCTCAATCTGGATAGTGAGCCTAATCCTGCTTCGCTGGAAGAGGTGATGCAACATTCGGCCATCGTCAGTGCCCATGTCATTCGACTGCCCAATGCAGGAGAACTGCCTGCCTGGTTGCAAACATAAAGGGCTGCCTGGCTGCAAACATAGTGGCCTTGCTATCTTTGTCACGGGCGTCTATTTTTTCCCGCTGTGGCTAAATCGCTGCTAACCAACGCGCAACCCGTACAGACCAACTAACCGGCCAAGTTTCTGGGTTTCTCCTGACCGCACCCCCTCTTAAGTAAAGCCAGTGCTAGCAGTCCGTCGAAAAAACCTATAGTCGAATGCGCGACGGAATCAGCCCCACCTGCCTCAATCCCACCTCCACAACTAAGTGAAACCTGATAATTATGGAAGCTTCCACTGCACTGAATCCCCTCCTGCACCAAGTGCATGGCATGCTAGATAGCAGTCCTTACCTGCCGACTCGTAATGTCCAAATTGAAGTTAAGGAAGGCCATGTCCGACTGGAAGGCACCGTCCACACCTATTTCCAAAAACAGATGGCGCAGGAGTTGCTCCGGCGTCTGGATGGTGTAGAAACGATTGAAAATTTGATTCAAGTCAATTGGGGCCATGCAGTCCCCAGATAGCATGCAGTCCCCAGATAGCATGCAGTCCCCAGATAGATTGCCCTCACTCTCGACCAAAGCAAACCAGGCACATGTCGTCACTCTGCGGAAAATCGCCCGCGAACTTGCGAACTTCGCTTAGAATATAAGGCCCTAATTGGGTTGAGGCAACTTCCCCCATACTTGCTAACTCGATCAGACGTTCCAGACCAAAGAGCTCCTTACGCGAATTCATCGCTTCGCTAAATCCATCGGTAAAAATAGTAACCAGATCACCTGGAGCCAAATTTTGTTGGTACGATTCGTACTGATAGTCGTCGATCACACCCAACGGCAAACCAGCCTGCTCACCACCTACTTCTAGAACTTCGCTGGCTGAATTTCTCAACAGCGGAGGCATGTGCCCCGCATTGACAAGTGTCAGTGTACTCTCACGTGGATCGACCACGGCCACCACCATGGTCACAAACCGATCGTCCCAGGCATGCCGTGAGAAGGACGCATTGATTTCGTTCATCGCCTTGGCCGCATCCGTCTCTCGTACTAACCAGAAACGTACATCACTGGACAGCTTGGCCATCAGGATACCCGCAGATACTCCCTTGCCAGCCACATCACCCACCACCACGGCAAAGCGGTCATCTGCCAGCAACACATAATCGTAATAATCACCACCCACTTGCAGGGCCGATTCGTAGAAATCGAAAAAGTGATAGCCCGAAACATCAGGGGATTCTGCAGGCAGTAAAGCTTGCTGCATTTTGCGAGCCAGTTCTAAGTCGCGCTGTAAAGCACGTTGCTTGATTGCATCTTCATGCATTTTCGCGAAAATGCATG
>JBDOMT010000478.1:0-11862 GCA_039831705.1 Pirellulales bacterium
ACCGACCAATTATTCTCAAGCGAACAAAGAGGCGATACGCGATGCCATACGATTTCGGTGCGCATTAAGCTCGATTCCAAAAACAAGTAGAACTTACGCTCTTTATTCGCTTGATCGGGGACTAGACCTTTATCGACGCACGTTTAGGTAATATTTAACGATTTTATGGATTGTTGGGGGGTGGTGTATTCAGGTTAGCACTGCTGTCAGGTGTTGATGTAGTGCAGTACAATTGGGCCTTGTAATTTCACTCCTTGACGAACCCCATGAGATCCTATGACAGCCGACAATCATTCGTCGCCAGATTTGTCATCCAGCGATTTGTCGCAAGATCCACCGCACCTGGCAGATTCCCAGTCGCTAGCCGAGGCGCTGGAACGCTGCGAATTGAAGTTTGAACCGCAAATTCTGAACGGTCTCGACGCGTATCGTGAAGCTCTCTGGCGCTGGAATGAGCAGCTTAACCTGACACGACATACAACGTTCGACAAATTTGTCCAACGAGATGTGGTAGATAGTTTGCAGTTGGCGGAATTGCTGGGCCAAGGGGAAAGAGTTCTTGATGTGGGAACCGGCGGTGGTGTGCCCGGCTTGATACTGGCCATCTGCCGGCCTGATCTGCAAGTAAGCGTTTGTGAATCGACCCAGAAAAAGGCTCGTGTGGTTCAAGAAATGGTTACCGAGCTAGAGCTCCCCGTGAATGTTTATGCATGTAGAGCCGAGGATGTACTTGACTTGAAAACGTTTGATACCCTTGTGGCACGGGCGGTGGCCTCTGTGACCAAATTGCTCACCTGGCTGGAGCCACACTGGGGAGCTTTCGACCAGCTACTGTTGCTCAAAGGCCGTTCCTGGATCGACGAACGCGGGGATGCGCGGCATCGTGGGCTGCTCAAGTCACTGGAATTGCGCAAAGCAGCGACTTATTTGATGCCAGGTAGCGGAGGAGAAAGCGTGATCCTGAAAATTTGCCAGAAGTAGTGGGGTGAGTCCAGAGTCCAGCGTCCAGAGTCCAGCGGAAATGGGCAAAGGGTGAGGATTACGAGGTTTGGCACCCAACACCAGCCTCTGGATCCTCAGCCCTCACTAGTGCTTTGGGTAGGCGTTTCGTACACTGTCTGATTGTGGAGTGTGCTATATTTTGCTTTATAGTAACCGACTCAATGGCTTTCATCAGGAGAGAATTAGCGTGGCAGATGAAAAAAAACCGGCGGATATCAAAGAACAGGCTCCTAAGGCAGGAGACGCTGCTGCTACGGGAGAAAAACCGCAACCCCAACGCGTCGAGGTTGATGATAGTAACGTGATCTGTTCCTATGCGAATTTCTGCCGGGTAACCGGAACGCCTGAGGAGTTAATTGTCGACTTCGGATTGAATTCGCAACCCTTTGGCGTACCTACCGAACCAGTTCGTGTTTCGCAACGAATTGTGACCAACTACTACACCGCCAAACGGATGCTCCATGCCCTGCATCTGTCCGTACAACGCCACGAACAGGCTTTCGGGGTACTAGAAACAGATGTACAAAAGCGAGTAATCGGCAAACCACAAGCGTAGTTAGAGTCCAGAGTTGAGAGTCCGGAGTCGGAAAGCGATTTTTACGGCTTCGGGCTCTTTTTTTTACACTCAACATTACTGCGCTAGCTGTCGGCTTTGTTCCATGGCTTCTTCTGCTAGCTGAATGAATTTTGTATCCTGAGTGCTGGCAAATATCCGCTGGCAAATCACACTCATCGAAGTAAAACTGAAGGGATCGTTGGGCTCCAGTTCACAAACCCGCCTGACATGCTGGAGTGCTTCTTCGTTTTGGCCCTGCTTCTGCAGTAGAATCCCCAAGGCGGAATGGGCCAGTGCGTAAGCATCGTCCAAAACCAATGCTTCCCTCAGTTTGTCCACGGCTTCTTCCAGCTTTCCTTGTTCTTTTAGCGTATCTGCTTCATCGTAAAGTGGTACCGCATCTGACATCGTGGGATATCCTCCAGGCTTGTTTGACTTTGACTGCTAGCGATCTACATGCAAGACGTTTACACCGGACTAAGACCCTATCTCATAACCGGCCAGCGCAGCATAGGCTTCTCCAGCCTGTGGGTGGTTGTGGGACAGGCTATAAATGTACAATCCGTGCTATCACAGGCTAGCCCGTGAGTCTATCACCCCCCCCGTGCATCTACCACCTCCCTGTGGAGATGGGAAGTGTGGATTCTGCCATTCTGTAACATCTGAGCTGTATTTATTGTCGCCAAAGCTGTATTTATTCAAGTCAGCATAACTGCGTCAACCGATAACATAGTATGCCGTATGTGACAGGTGTCTATCAGGCTAACCTTACCAAAGAAACGCGCGTGGCAGTGATTTTGGTTCACAACTGCCCGCAAATCGCATTTTTTAGGACTTTCACCTATGAAGATTCACCCTGCAGCCATTGTGAGTTCTGCAGCTCAAATTGCATCCGACGTGGAGATTGGACCGTTTTCGATCGTTGAATCAGGGGTGGAAATTGGTAGCGGTTGCCAGCTTGCAGGACATGTGATCATCAAAGAGGGAACGACTCTTGGGTGTGGAACCACGGTGTTAGAAGGAGCCATCCTCGGTGGGCTACCACAGCATCTTTCACTATCTGCTCAATCAGGAAGTTTGGTGATCGGACAGCGTAACACAATTCGTGAACATGTGACGGTCAACCGGGCACTCAACGAAGGATGTACTACACGTATCGGTGATGATTGTATGTTGATGATCGGTGCTCATGTTGCGCACGATTGTCAAGTGGGCAACCAGGTCATTCTCACCAACAATGTGTTGTTAGGTGGACATGTGGAAATCCATGATCGAGCCTGTCTGGGTGGTGCGTCGGCGGTACACCAGTTCTGTCGAGTTGGCAGAATGTCGATGATAGGAGCCCACGCCAAGGTCATACAGGATGTACCACCTTTCGTTCTGACGGATGGTGACTTGGGGATGCTGGTAGGTTTGAATCGAGTGGGTCTGCGGCGTGCTGGATTTAACCGGGCAGAGGTGGTTCAGTTAAAGGCTGCCTATCAGTTGATCTATCGGCGAGGATACTCTTTTAACGAAATGTTGGAGCAACTGGAAGCAGAATTCCTTGAGGGTCCGGCTGCTGAATTTCTAACCTATTTTCGTGGCGGCAATAATCGCGGCTTCGCCCAAGAACGCCGTCGACCTCCACGTGCAGCTATCCGACTGCACCGAAGTGGGGAAGAGAAAGAGAGAAAAGAGAACGTGGAGCCCAAACGTGCAGCGGGGTAACCATTAGGTCTTAGGAGGCCTATTGGTAGATATTTCAGTTGTTGGGGAAATGAGGAATAGGTACAGGGTGGTTTGGGGTGATTCCCCCCAATGAACAGCCAATTGACTGTCTGCTCATATCTGTCTCGAAACAACTAATCCTACAAGCGGCCAGGCAAAGTGGGTGAGTATCGACCAGATAGTTACCTGACTGAGAATTCATTGGGGGGTGCCCCCCCAAACCCCACGAGTCTTCTGCGAATCAACACAAAAGACATAGGTAAAGCTTAAGGCTTAACCATCCGCCAATGCTGCCTGAGCTGCTGCTAGTCGGGCGATCGGCACTCGGAATGGACTACACGACACGTAGTTTAGTCCCACCTCATGACAGAAGCGGATCGAGTCAGGATCGCCTCCATGTTCTCCACATATGCCGCATTTCAAATTTGGCTTGGTCACACGACCCTTTTCGACGCCCATCCTTACTAATTGGCCAACACCCGCCACATCGAGCGTCTCGAACGGGTCACGAGGTAGTATTTCCTCGGCCAGGTAGTCTGGCAGAAATGTGTTGATGTCATCACGGCTATAGCCAAAGGCCATTTGAGTCAGGTCGTTGGTGCCAAAGCTGAAGAAATCGGCATGCTGGCTGACTTCGTCAGCGGTTAGTGCCGCGCGCGGAATCTCGATCATTGTGCCGACCAGGATATCTAATTTGCCTGTTACCTTCTTGGCCTTTTTCACCTCTGCAATGACGTCACGTACCTGACCGCCTAGTAGTTTCAACTCAGCGGCTGTGCCAACCAACGGAATCATGATTTCTGCTTTGGCCGCGATTTTCTTTTTCTTGCAGGCGATGACCGCTTCGGTGATTGCGGTAACCTGCATGGCGAGAATTTCGGGGTAAGTCACAGCCAGTCGGCAGCCACGATGACCGAGCATAGGGTTCATCTCATGTAGAGCGGACACTCGTGTTTTAACGTCCGATCGTTTGACGCCCAAGCGACTGGCCATCTCGGCTTGACTTCTTTCGTCGTGTGGCAGGAATTCGTGCAGGGGTGGATCCAGCAGGCGAATGGTAACCGGTAAGCCTTTCATGGCGGTAAAGATGCCGATGAAGTCTTTTCGTTGTACCGGAAGCAGCTTCTTCAAGGCTGCGTTGCGATCTTCCAGGTTGTTGGCCAGGATCATTTCTCGCATCGCCATGATCCGTTCGCCTTCAAAGAACATATGCTCTGTGCGGCATAGGCCGATTCCTTGGGCGCCGAAATCGCGAGCCCGTTTGGCATCTGCAGGTGTGTCTGCATTGGTACGAACGTCCAGCTTGCGATATTTGTCCGCCCACTTCATGACCTTATTGAAATCGCTTGAAAGCTTGGGTTGTTGCGTCGTGATCTCACCGGCCATTACTTCGCCCGTGGAGCCGTCGATCGACAGCAAGTCTTGGTGGGTGAAGGTTTTGCTGCCGATCTTGATCTTGCGTGCCTTTTCGTGGATTTCAATTTTACCCGCTCCAGCAACGCAGCAGCGACCCCAACCGCGAGCGACCACGGCCGCATGGCTGGTCATGCCACCGGTACTGGTCAAAATGCCGGCAGCCATGTGCATGCCGTCGATGTCTTCGGGGTTGGTTTCCTTGCGTACCAGCAGCACCTTTTCGCCCTGGGTTGTGCGTTCCACCGCTTCGGCTGCGGTGAAAGCCAACTTGCCGGCTGCCGCACCCGGTGATGCGGGCAATCCGACGGTGAGCAACTTGCCTGAGGATTTGGCCGCCGTTTTGGATTTTGGACTGAAGCTAGGCAACAACAGTTGAGTCAGGTCGCCAGCGGGTATCCGTGCGATAGCCTCTTTTTCGGTGATCAGTTTTTCATTGACCATGTCGCATGCAATTTTTACCGCTGCTGCTCCGGTCCGCTTGCCATTGCGGGTTTGCAGCATGAACAGCTTGCCATGCTCGATGGTAAATTCGATGTCTTGTACATCGTGATAATGGGCTTCCAGCTTGTCCTTGATTTTCAGCAGTTGCTGATAAACGGGTTTGTTCCAGTCAGCCATTTTTATCACTGGCTGAGGTGTGCGGATTCCTGCTACCACGTCCTCACCCTGAGCATTGATGAGGAACTCACCGTAAAAGGTGTTCTGTCCGGTCGACGGATCACGAGTGAAAGCTACGCCGGTGCCAGATTCATCGCCCATGTTGCCGAATACCATCGACTGAACATTCACCGCGGTTCCCAGTAGACCTGTGATGTTTTCGACCTGACGGTACTTCACCGCCCGTGGTTGCATCCAACTGCGAAATACGGCCTCAATGGCCAATTCCAACTGAGCCAAGGGATCTTGTGGAAACGGTTTACCAAAGTGCTTACGGAAAACCTTTTTGTACAAAGTGCAGAGCTGACCCATACCTTCGGTTGGGACATCGTTGTCATCCTTGACCCGGTACTTTTTCTTGATTTTATCGAACGCTTCTTCAAAGAGCTTATGATCGACGCCACAAACGACATCCCCGTACATGTTGATGAGTCGGCGATAGGCATCGTAGGCAAACCGCTCATTTCCAGTCGCTTTGGCCAGCCCCAGCACGGATTCGTCATTCAGACCCAGGTTCAAAATGGTGTTCATCATTCCGGGCATAGAAACCGCGGCGCCTGATCGAACAGAGATCAACAGTGGATTCTTGACATCGCCAAATTTTTTACCCAATTCTTTTTGTAAGGTAGCAATGTTTTTTCGTACCGAATCCATCAAGCCTGGTGGAAGCTTTTGTTTACTTTGGTAGTAGAGGTCGCAAACATTGGTGGTAATGGTAAAACCGGGAGGCACTGGCAGACCGATGCTGGTCATTTCAGCCAAGTTGGCCCCTTTGCCACCGAGTAGCTCTTTTTGCTTGCCACCTCCTTCGGTCTTAGTTTTTCCGAAGTAGTAGACCATCTTGGGGGCACGAGGTTTTTTAGCCATTTTTTATCAATTTCCTTGGAAAATTTTGGTCCTGTAGGGTCATCGCACAATCAAAACTTGGTGTGCTTTTTGATGCGAACAACCTAAGTTTAGTGCGACAAACCCATTAATGCGTTATACACCAGAGCAAGACTTGCCGGTCCATCACAGTGAAATAGCACTGGTGGAGCTATAGCAGCCCGTGGAAGGGGGCAAGGGGAGTGGTTAAAGTAGCCCAATAGCCTATCGGCAGGTCCCCAGATCGTCAATGCCCTGGCAACCCATAGCATCGTGAAAAATAGTGATCGAACCATTCTGTTGGCTTTGGGCTTCGAGTTAGCACTCGGCTGGATTGGCCTCCTCATCGCCTGGCTCACAGGTTTGTCCTTAGGTTCCCAGTTCATCTGGGACTGGCCAGGAATGTTCCAGGGGCTGGCCGCCACCGTGCCGATGCTGGGACTTCTGGGTCTTCTCATTCGCAGTCGTTGGTCACCGCTGGTCGAACTTCGACAGCAGGTGGATGAGTTGCTTGGCAAATTGTTTCACCACAGTACTCTATGGGAAATGGCCCTGGTCTCCTTTGCCGCAGGAGTAGGCGAGGAATTGCTGTTTCGAGGTGTGTTGCAGCAGCTTCTCCAACAGTGGATCGACCCGCTCTTGGCTCTGCTACTGGTAGGCTTATTGTTTGGCCTGGCCCACGCTATGTCGGCAACCTACTTTGTGCTGGCGACCCTGGCGGGAATCTACTTGGGCTGGCTTGCATTGGCGTGTGGCAATTTGGTGCCTCCTATGATTGCTCATGGACTGTATGATTTTGTTGCGCTGTGGTGTTTAAGAGAAGCGAGGAACGAAGGGAGAGGATCTAGGAGCGAGTGAATAAGCCGCTTACCAGGTGATGATCGACTTTGTAGATGTCAGCCATGTCGACTTCATCCACTCAAATGTGGGACAATCGACACTTTTTAGTTGAATTATAGTATTCCAAATGTGAGAATGGGCGTTTTCTGCCACAGAGGGTAACTGACACCACTTTGAATCAGCAATATGGAAAATGAAGGAGTCCCCGATGCGTAGCGCTGGAATTTGCAGCATCATCTGGTTGACCGTTCTCTCGGTTGCCGTTGCCCAGGATCGACCCAAAGCCTTCGTCGGCGCAGCACTCATCCCCATCGAAGGAGAGGAGATCGAAAATGGCACCTTGGTGATTGAAAAGGGCAAGATCGTGGCTATCGGTCCAGCAGGCGAGGTGCAAATCCCTGATGATGCGGAGAAGATCGATGTCGTCGGCAAGGTGATTATGCCGGGGCTGATTTGCACACACAGTCACATTGGCGGCAGTGGTTCGCTGGGCGGCGCCGACGGCAGCGGCCCGATCCAGCCCGGCGTACGGATTTATGATTCACTCAACGTGCACGACTCAGGGTTCAAGCGGGCAGTGGCTGGCGGGCTGACGACGCTCAATATCATGCCTGGCTCCGGCCACCTCATCAGTGGGCAAACCGTCTACGTCAAACTGCGACTCAACCCCAAACCGAAGAAGATCGACGATTTCTTCCTGGTAGACGACAGCGGCACTGCACTCGGCGGGCTGAAGATGGCCAATGGCACCAACTCGATGCGCGACCCTCCATTTCCTGGTACCCGCGGAAAGAGTGCCTTTCTCGTACGTGAGCAGTATATCAAGGCCCGCGAGTATCACGACAAGATCGTCCGTGCCGGAGATGATCAGGAGAAAATGCCAGCCCGCGATCTGAATCTCGAAACCCTGGTCGAGGCAATGCAGGGCAAGCGGATAGTCCATCACCATACCCACCGACACGACGATATCATGACCGTATTGCGACTGTCGAGGGAATTCCATTTCCCCGTCGTGCTGCACCACGTCAGCGATGGTTGGAAGGTGGCGGAAGAAATCGCTCAAGCCAAGGCGCCTTGCTCAGTCATTGTGATTGATTCGCCTGGCGGCAAACTCGAAGCACGCTACTTGCGCTTCGAAACCGGCGCTATTTTGGAAAAACAGGGTGTGCTTGTGGCCTTTCACACCGACGACTGGATCACCGACTCGCGCGTGTTTCGCCGCAGCGCTGCGCTCTCTGTGCGGGCTGGAATGTCGCGTGCTGGTGCCCTCAAGGCCCTTACGCTGGCTGGCGCTGAAATGCTGGGGCTTCAGGATCGTATTGGCTCGCTTACCCCGGGAAAAGACGCGGACTTTGCCATCCTCGAAGGCGATCCTTTGAGCGTCTATTGCAAGACGCTTGAAACCTGGGTCGACGGCGTTCAAGTGTTCGACCGCAGTGACCCCAAGGATCATCTCTACGCGGTGGGCGGCTACGGCGCCGGCCACGACCAGGCACCTTACATGTGCTGCTTTGACGACGACAACCTACTCGGAGGTGGAAAATGACCCAATGCAACCTAAGGGCCGACTCAAAAATAACTTCGGCATTTTGGCGGGCTGCGGCTACGGCAGCGGGCGTCAGGCTGCATCGACGTATAAACAATATGCCTGCTTCGCCTTCCTACGCTGCCTTGTCCTCGCCGCGCCAAAACACCCAATTTATTTTTGAGCCAACCCTAAGGACCGACTCAAGGTGGCTTTCAGGGGAGGGACGTCCACTAATTCTTGATCACATTGGGCCCATCTTCACTCGCTGTTTGGTCTTCTGGATAGTCGCTTGCAGTACCGCTTGGGCCCAGGTGGCAGTGCGAGGAAAAATCATCCACACGATGTCTGGTGCGTCAATCAAAGATGGCATCGTCGTTATTCAAGATGGCAAAATATCCGCCATCGGTCGCGCCGATCAAATTGCCGTTCCCAACGGTTTCAAAATTCTCGAAGCCAATGTCGTCACACCTGGGTTGATCGACGCACATAGCACCGTCGGCTTCTCGGGCATCCTCAATTACAAGCACGACCAGGATCAGTTGGAACACTCCATTCCGATCCAGCCTGAGTTACGGGCCATAGACGCCTACAACTCTGGCGACGATTTGATCGAGTGGATTCGCGGCTTTGGGGTGACGACAATTCACACCGGTCACGCGCCGGGTGAATTAATCTCTGGGCAGACGCTGATAGCCAAGACGACAGGCAATACAGTCGCAGACGCAGTGATGGTGGAATCGAAGGCGGTGGCGGCCACCCTGGCGTCGTCGGCCCATAAACAGGGGGACAAATCGCCCGGCACCCGTGGCAAAAGCATGGCCATGCTACGCGGGCAATTGATCAAAGCCCGCGAGTATCAGGAAAAGAGGCACCGCCCGATCAAAGAGGACGCTAAAGTTAACGCTGAGGACGACCCGCCGCCACGCGACTTGCGGCTCGAAGTTCTCGTGCGTGTGCTCAATCGCAAGCAACCGCTGATGATCACTGCCGATCGGGCCCGTGACATTTCCAGTGCATTGCGATTGGCCCAAGAGTTTGACCTCGATATCTGGCTCGATGGGGCCTGTGAGTCGTATCTGCTGGTAGAAGATATCAAAGCGGCTGGTGTGCCCGTGATTATCCATCCGACCATGCAACGAGCATTTCATGAGCGGGAGAACCTCAGCTACGAGACCGCATCCAAGCTGGTTGCGGCCGGCATTCCGGTGGCGCTGCAAAGCGGCTATGAGGCGTACGTGCCCAAGACTCGCGTGGTGCTGTTCGAAGCAGCGCTGGCCGCAGCCAACGGCCTTACCTTCGAACAGGCACTACGCACAATCACCATCGATGTTGCTAAGATTCTGGGGATTGATCAACGGGCCGGCTCGCTAGAGGTCGGCAAAGATGGCGACGTGGCTCTCTACGACGGCGATCCGTTTGAGTACACCACACACTGCACTGGCTGCATCATTGAAGGCCGCGTGGTAGCCAACACGCCCCGATAAGGTAACGCTGCGAAGGATTTGGAGTTGGAATACTAGCACGAAGCGCAAGCAAGTGGGTCACGTACAGTTACCCACTTGCTTGCGAGTCGTGCTTGTATTTTAGAGGATTCACCCCTTATAAATTCCTGTCTTGCTATAGGTTCGAACCTATTAAACTGTACAGGGGCTAGTTCTCTTGCCCTTCCTTCGGTGGCTGCCGCGGTTTTGCGTTTTTGACGTACCGATCCAGCCAGTTGGTCATTTCGTGGGCCATGTGCATGATCGACTCACGAGCCCGATAGCCGTGGCTTTCATGGGGTAATAGTACCAGTTTCGCGGTTGCGCCGAGTCCTTTCAGAGCGTTGTAGTATCGTTCACTTTGCATCGGAAAGGTCCCCGAGTTGTTGTCCGCCTGGCCGTGGATCAGCAGGATCGGCTCATTGACCTTGTCTGCATGCATGAAGGGGGACATCGCGGAGTACACTTCTGGTGCTTGCCAGAAAGTGCGCTGTTCGGCTTGGAAGCTGAAAGGGGTTAAGGTGCGGTTGTAGGCGCCACTTCGGGCGATCGCCGCACGAAATAGATCACTATGAGCCAACAAGTTGGCTGCCATGAAAGCGCCATAGGAATGTCCGCCGATGGCAATTCGCTCTCGATCGGCTACCCCTCGTCGGACCACTTCATCCACGGCAGCTTCTGCTCCTGACACGAGTTGTCGGATATAGGTGTCGTTGGGTTCAACCCCTCCTTCGCCAATGATGGGTAGCGATGGGTCATCCAGAACGGCATAGCCATGTAAGAGCCAAAGTAAGGGGGAGTGTGAGTGCGTACGAACAAAACGGTAGGGTGAATCGGTTACCTGGCCAGCCGCATTGGCGCTTTTGTACTCCTGTGGATAGGCCCACATCAGCAAGGGGAGTGGGCCATCGTCCTTTTTGTAATGGGGCGGCAGGTAGAGCGTCGCGGTAAGCTTCACCCCATCAGCCCGTTGATAGCGAATTAATTCTTTCTGCACATTTTTCAGTTGGGGCGACGGGTGGGGATAGCAAGTGAGGGCCCGCTCGGAATTTTGGGCCAAATTACGCAGATAATAGTTGGGCGGTTCCGTTTTGCTTTCCCGGCGAGTTAGTAGGATCGGTTCGCTCGGATGGATCACCTCAACAACACGTTCGAAATGAGGGGCTTCCGATTGCCAAATGCGTTTTGTTTGCTGGTTGGCAAAATTCCTCTGGTCAAGGAATGGTCGATCTCCTTGGGGGGACGCACCCGCACCGGTATAGAATGCGGTGGTGCCATTACCGGTGAGCAGGATGACTTGTGCGCCATCCGGAGTGGAGGTCATGATGGGATTGCCCGGATCGCTGTAGCGGTCTTCAAAGGAACGGTCGAACAAAAGTTTGGGTGCCAAGTCAGGCTGGGATGGATCAATGATCCAGGTGCGTAATTTACGATTGGACCACCACCATTCGGTGACCAGTGCGAGGTGATCGTTGCCCCATTCCACACCGCCATTACGCAGGGCGAGCTTGGCTAAGGTGACTGGTTGTCCATGGAAAGGAGCAGCCAGGGTAAAGAGTGTATCGCGAATTTCTGCTTCGCGTCCGGCATCGCCCCCATCCTGGGCTTCGGCCCATTGAAGTGTGGCCGGTTGGTCGGCACGCCATTGGACTTCACGAGGACCGGTGCGCACGGAACCAAAGGAGATAGGTATATTTTCAGCCAATGGCAAATCGGCGATTTCATGCAGAGTTTTTCCAGCCAGGTCCGTGACTTGGATTTTCACTGGGAAACGAGTTGCCTTTACGAGATAAGAATAGGGACGTTGG
>JBDOMT010000478.1:11872-13371 GCA_039831705.1 Pirellulales bacterium
CCGGAGCCGGTTTCGCCTTTTTGAAAATAGCAGGCGAGCCAATTTTTTTGAGCTCACCGGTCACCGTTACCTGGGCAAGTTGCGAGGTGAAGTAATAATCGAAAAGCTTTTCGTCGTGAGTATTCTGCAGCAAGTCTTGGAAAGTGGGGGCCGGAGACTTTGTGCCCAAATTCTCTTGGACAATAGGCCCGGAAGGTACCTGGGGAGATTCTGATGGTAGGCCGCGATCGGCCACGACACATTTCGCAATCAACGTTCGATTATCTGGTAGCCATTGATAAGGTGCTCCATATGTGTCGTTGATGATTGGCGGCGTGAGTTGTACGGCATGAGCCGATGCGACATTTAAGGACCACAGTTCCAAACCCGCATCACGGGTGATGGTAAAGGCGACTTGCGACCCGTCAGGAGACCAGCGCACATTCCGAATTCGCCCATCTTTGGGTAGTCCTGAAACAGACTGCTCCTCTTGGTCTGTAGGGGATCCGTCGGCAATCGATTTGAGAATCAGATCGGTAAAATAGGATCTACGCGAAGGGCCATTGGTGCGTGGATTAATACGCAGTCCCGCCAACCGAAGTTCTGGCTGTGCGATTTCTGCAATCGATGGCATTGCCGGTCGTGAAAGTAACATCAGCCTGCTTTTATCCGGACTCAGGCTCGTCGCCGGAGTGGGAGACGCATCGAGCAGTGTGGCAATTGTTTGCGGCGGCATTCGATAGCCATCCTCGGCCTCCAGGGGAACATCACCCAATAGCAACATGAAAATTATTACCGCAACCTTTCCGTGGGTGTGAAAATTCATCCGAGTGGCCATTCTCATTATTACGATGGTTGGATTATTACAGGTAGAGTCGATGGTCAGAATGTAAAATGAAAAATGATAAGTGCAACGGGTCTTGTCGAACAATTGCCCAGGTCGGCTTCATCGGCCATTCTTGGAACTGCTGAAATTCTCGTTCATTCTGTCTGAAATCTTTATTTTGGCAGTTCACGGCCAGGGGTCGTGAACTGCCAAAAAAAAGATGGCCCGACTCGCAAAGTGCGGGTCGGACCACCAGAAACTGTCATTGACCAAGCCTTCTTCCTTACCGAGGAAGCCAGGGCCTAGCTAAACCCAACTGCATTCAGTCGCAGCAGGGTGAGCTGACACAGACTGGAACCTGCTTGCAGGTAGTGACAGGTACGCAACGCTTGACGGTGTAAGCCACCTTGCGTGGTACGCATCGCTTGACGCAAATCGTCTTCTGCTCACAGACTCGTTTGCACACGGTGTAGCAGCAAGTACGCGTCCGCTTTTCTGGGACCATTTTGCAGACCTTGTAGCAGCAGGTCTTGGTCTCGGGAACCATTTTGCAGACCTTGTAGCAGCAAGTACGTGTCCGCTTTTCAGGGACCATTTTGCAGACCTTGTAGCAGCAGGTCTTGGTCTCGGGAACCATTTTGCAGACCTTGTAGCAGCAAGTGCGTGTCCGCTTTTCAGGGACCATTTTGCAGAC
>JBDOMT010000012.1:0-13331 GCA_039831705.1 Pirellulales bacterium
CAGCCTGTTAAAGCAATGCACTGACAAGGAAAGTATCGCCATGCGGCGTCGCATGGCAGGCTGGAATACCGATTACCTTACGCAAGTACTTGGCCTACAAAGGACTTAGTGTGCGTTTGCCCTGGGTAGCGGCCCGGTTTGAGTACCTGGGCGACGATGCCTTTGGTGAACGGTTTCCCCGTTTCATCAATTTTGGCCAGGAATTCTCCGTAAGGTAAATCATCACCCGTCAGGCTCACCATGACTCCCAGAGAGTCGACGGGGATCTCGATTTGCGGAATGACATGCCAATTCCAGATCCACGGATTTTCAAAGTAGCGCCCTTCAACCCGTACTTCGGCTTGGACCCCTTTGTGGTTCATGCTGGGAGCTATTTCATCTCCATTGGCAATGTCCGTGCCCGTTTTGCGGATCATGATCGCCATATGTTTAGACGGTACGTCGATCCGGAACTGGGTGTAGGTAAACCAGGAGCCAAGCACCACCAGGGCCAAAATGGCAACGATGGCGGCAAGTCCCCAGCTAGCCCGCGGGTTTGGAGGAGAATTTATGGACAAAAGGTCATTAGGCATGACTGGCTTCCTGATGGTGTAATGTTGGGAGGCTCATCGTAGGGAATGCTCAACTATAGGTGATCCAGGCTGTCGAGGGGGAATGAACCGGCAAAATTATTGGCAGAACCGGGAATATTCGCGCGACAGAACCACTGGTCCACGGGGGAATTCGCTGCGGGGTGGGGAATATTGGATTTTTTCGCAGCTTCACTTAGCTGTCCGCAAATCCTGGGGGACATCCTCCAGGGCGGCATCCGGCAATACGAAAGAGCTGCTGATCAGCTCCAGATTGTCGTTGATCAGATCCGGATAGCGGATGCCAGGCAAGGCGACTACGGCAAAAATCTCCTGGACAGCGTCTTCGAATTTCAGGAAGGCGATCGTCTCACCTCGGGTCAGATCGACCACCCACACGCCACAGGTTCGCTGACTTTCTTTCAGGCGTTCGGTAATTTGGATATTGCTGAAGACGGCCGTTTCGCGGACTTGCGAAAGACCAATGAACGCCAGGTTACCAATGATTTCCATCCCGCGGGTAAATCCGTCTAATTGAATGATCGACTCAAAACGGCCCGTTTGTAAATCGACATAGCCCAGGCTGCCAGTCCCCGATTCTAATAGCCAGAGTCGTCCGTTATGCCAACGGGGCGAGTGGGGCATCGATAGGCCTTGGCTGACAATTTGGTTCGTTTCGATGTCAAGTAAGATGCCACCTTGGCTCTTGTTCTCGCGCCACCCGCCAGGTTGGTTGGTTTCCCCCAGGGCGGTAGCCCAACGTGGGCGGCCATCTCGCAATCCCAGGCCGTTGAGATGACAACGGTCTTCGGGGGCCAATTGGGTCACAAAGGAGGGCCGCCAGCGGGGTGAGAAGCTGTGATCGAGATCTTGTGTTGCCAGACAACTAAAACGTGTGTTGATAAACCATAACTCTTCTTCCACATAAGCCATCTCATGGATTTGGATATCGCCAGTTATGTGAGCTGCTCGGGGCATGTAACAGGCGTCGTGTTTGCCCGGTGGATCGAGCCGGTTGGCAACTGCCGGAATGTTACGGAATTCCCATATTTCCTGAGCTGTGCCAAGAGCCAGGCGTTGGCCTTTTACGGCCATGCCCATAGGTTTGTTGAATGCACGAAAATGGGTGTTGAGCACTCCTTCATCGTTGCGGATGAAAACCAGCTTGCCTGCCTGATAGGTGCTGACAGCAAGAGAAATCCCCAACTGCTCAAGGATCTTGGGAAAGTTGCTGGTGTGCACACTTCGCAACGGTGGCGGCCCCTCTTGCTTGGGGGCAGTTGTATCAGAGTCAGGAGAATCCTGGCTGAGGTCTGAGCCTTCCGTGTTGGAGTTTGTATTTTCGGATGTATCTCCGGGTAGCTCTTGGTCTGCTACAGTCACTATGTGGCCTTCCTCTTGGGAACTTTGCTACCCCATACTTTTCCCGGACCCTGGTTGTGGTAGGGGCGATTATTGCGTTTTGCTTGTTCGATCATGTCGGGATGAATTTGTACTTCTCGAAATGTTCCCGAATTGTTTTTTGCGACGGCAGCTAAATTTTCACGGTCTATGTCGCGTTGGCATCCCATACCAAGCGTATGGATGGGAATTTGATTCACGTTGGTGGTGGTGAGAAGATTTTGCACTCCTTCAACTTTATGTTGTGCTCGGACTCGGCGCCAATCTCTTCCGTCCGAAAGAAGGTAAATTACGTCTGGCCGCATGTTGCTGGCGATCTCTAAACCTTGGAGCAATTGCCACACTCCTCCAGTGCAACACTCAACCGTATCGAGCCAGTTGCGAATATTCTGTAAGTTTTTCTCAGTCGGTCGAATATATACGGTAGAAGACTGTGGGAAGAATAGGGGATATACTTGGTCACTGAAAAACAGAATGTAGAATTGTTGATTCTTCTCCAAGGTAGTGATGCTTTTGAGAAGCTCCACGATGACCGTTTCCAGTCCCCCATGGGTCATGCTGCCGGTGTTATCGATAAGATAGACAATGCGTCGAGCTTGGGTTCGGGATCCAAAAAAATTTGTTGATCCTTTTCCCTTTCCCGCTCCCAAATCCGACAGTCCCTGGCCATCATTGCCAAATATTTCTCCCAGATCGCCCAATCCGTCGGCCACCATGCCAGGTCCCGTGGCAACTTCGGCGAATGACGACTTTGCGGTGAGTTCACTAAATGGGGATTGGCCCGCTTTGAGGTCGTCGGTTTCGAATGAATCTGGCTCTAATTCGTCGCTAAGCTCTTTCAAGTTTTCGGTGGGATCGATTTCAATTTCACTGAATTCAACGACTTCTTCCAGAGGGGCCACGCTGGAAAGTAATTCCAACTCCGGTTCTTTTTGCAGTGATGCCAAGGTGTAAAAACTTAACAGCACTAACAAGAACAGATGAAGCAATAAACTGACACCGAACGAGGAGAGGTTGCGGAAATAGAAATGGAGTGCTTCGAGTCGGGAAGTGGCCTTTTCCGCAGGCTCATCGGCGGACTCAACCTCAATCGTTGTCGTTGCTGGCTTACCCAACCGGGGGGATGCATTTTTATTTGAGGATACGTCCCGTTTCGTGATGACAGGAGAGATGGCAGTCGATTTGCTTTTCGAATGGCCTGCCAACGCTGGTATGTTTTTCAGTGTTGCCTTTTTCAGTGTTGCCTGTGGAGGGGGAGTTGCCGCTGCCTGGCCAACCGGCGGCAATGGGCTGTCGCTATGAGTATGGGTCGTCTGTTGTGCTGCTTTGATGGCGGGATCAATACCATCTCGGAGAGAAGTGCCTTGTGGGCGAGGTAAGGCGAATGGCTGTTTGATGGGGTTTTGAAGAAGGGTGTCTGTCTTTCGTTTCTCATGGGGGCGATCGCCAGCCGAAACCTTGGCGGACTCGCCGGCAGTGACATCAACGAAAAACGTTTTTACCGCCTCGTCCTCAGGCGGTGGTTCAAGGGGCAATGAAGTCTCCTGAACGGTTTTTTCGGAAGAAGGCTGACGCGTCTCGTTGGCCGTCGTGGAATCTCGTTCATCGGGTACACATTCAGGTTTTCTTCTACGAGTAACCATGCTAGCGATTCTAGCACAATGCGATGCCAGAGAGAAATTTCCCAAATATACCGTGTTGATTGGCCAAAAAGTGGGGGTGAATAGCCCTTGGGGTATCGGCTTGTTGATTTAATCAGCCGCGGGGCGTTAGCCCCCGGTTCTGACCTCAAAACACGCCACAAAACCGTGGGCTAACGCCCGACGGCTGATGTGATCGTCACCTTTGAGCATTAAATCAACAGCCCGGTATAAGGGAGGCCAAGGTGAGGGGACTGGCGATGCCGAAACGGGTCAAACGCTCGTTCCAGTCTACCACGTCGCTGTTAGCGTCTTGGGTTTTCGGCAAAAGTGTGAACTCCCAATACCCGATGGTCCGATAATCCCTACAGCTTACCAGGCCCGATTTTTCTGTATTACGAAACCCCTCTAGATTTCCGATGAATCTCCATCCCAAACTCAGGCCGATTTGGCAGCGAATTTTGATACTTCCCTTTTTGGGTGCCTTACTGACTTGGAAGGTCCTTCATCTGCCAAGTTGGATTTTGCCCAGGGACTTTCGGTCCATTGTGAACAACTGGACCTATCCCATGTTTGCATTGATTTTTAAATCACGACTGACACGGGCGTATATTGATCAGACTTGCCAATTCAAGATGCCCGATACGTGCGAACCCAAGGCTGTTGTGGATCAGGAGTATCGGCTCAGCGAAAAGCAAATTCGTGAGTTCTATGAAAACGGATACATGGGGCCATACGACGCATTTTCTCCAGAGGACATGGCCGACTTTCATGACGAGATGCTGGCGATTGAAAACACGAAGTCCGAGACGTATGATTTTGTTACTCCTCGAGATCGGCATTTCGAGATGCCCCGGTTGTGGCAGTATATGAAGAGTCCAGCGATTACGGAGCGACTTGCGCAAATATTAGGGCCAGACTTGCTGGTTTGGCGGTCGCAGATATTTTACAAGGGGCCTCACTCACCTGCCATTCAATGGCATCAGGCGAGTACATTCATGGTGGAGGATTATCTGGATCCTGCGATTTTCCCCCCAGACCGTAATGAAATGTTTCAGCTTACCGTTTGGGTGGCCGTAGACGACTCCACTCCTGAAAATGGATGTTTGGAGTTTATGCCAGGTACACATGACCGGATACGTCCAATTCGATTTGGTGGCGATCGCGGCTTCTACAATGCCCAGTTTTCGCTTGACTTTGACGAAGAGCGACAGGCTAAAGTTCAAGTGCCGTGTAAATCAGGGCAGTTTATTGTTTTTGCCGAACGGTGCATTCACGGTTCACAGCCCAATCAAACAGATAGTCACCGGCTCGCGTTCAATATGCGAGTGGTGCCCACCAGTGTGCCCGTTTATACAAACAAGCAGAAGTATCGTTCTGTCTACAATGGCGGGTGTTACAATCTCGATAAGTGGGGGGTTTCCTTGCTTCGTGGCGAAGATCGTTGCCGGTTAAGTCGTTCAGTCGATCCCGAGTTGCCGGGTGTCGTCGTCCAGTCACAAGGGAAGCGTGCGGCATGAGAGTAGTTCGTGGGAAAATTGCATTGGTCACGGGGGCCGCTTCGGGAATCGGTCGCGCACTGTCTCTCCGCTTGGCCCGAGAGGGTGCTCAATTATTTTTAATGGATGTAGATAGTAAGGGTTTGGGTGAAGTGGTATCTGCTGCTCGCCTGCACGGTGTGGAGGCGATGGGAGCCTGTTGTGATGTGACTCAGCCCGATCAAGTGGATCGGTGTATTGATCAGTTGCTCAGTCGTTGGGGTCATGTGGATATCTTGGTGAATAATGCGGGGGTTACCTATTATGGTCATTCGCATCACATGTCCGCAGAGCATTGGGGGCAGTTGTTGGCGGTGAATTTGCACGGGCCGATACACTTCACTCGGCGTCTGTTGCCAGCTCTGTTGTCCCGTCCTGAAGGGCATATTCTAAATGTCGCCAGTATCTGCGGATTGGTTGGAATGGGCCGAGTGGCGGCTTACACTACCAGTAAATTTGCGCTCGTAGGATTTAGTGAATCGTTGCGGGCCGAATATGGACGTCGCGGATTAGGGGTCACCGCTTTATGTCCTGGGCTTGTTGATACCAAGTTGTTTGCTTCGGCGTCTCGTGGTGAAGACAGGAAGGAAAATAAGCGGCCACCTAAGTTCTTGTTGGTCTCACCTGAAAAAATTGCCAATCGTGCGGTGAAAGCAATCTATCGCAATCAGGCTGTGGTAGTAATGCAACCCTATGCTCGATTTCTCTATGCCACGAAGCGTTTTAGTCCCTGGATTCTGGATTGGATTAATCATTTTAGCCGCCGTCGTCTTAAAGTCTCCAGTCGTGCGGTTGATTGTTCAGAGGGTGTGATGGATATGCCTCGTAAAGCAGCATGAAATTTAGACTTCTTAGCTACAATATCCACAAGGGGATTGGTGGGGTCGACCGGCGTTATTGTCCTGAGAGGATCGTAGAGACGATTGAGTACTACTCTCCTGATATCGCCTTGTTGCAGGAAGTTGATGAGGGGGTGCCTCGTTCCGAAGGTCATTGCCAGGTAGAGATGATGGCACTGGCTATGGGCTTTCGGCATCATGCTTTCCAGCGAAATGTCCGGCTCAAACTTGGGTATTATGGTAATGCTATTTTAAGTCGGTTTCCGCTAACGCAGGTCGATTCGGTCGATTTATCGGTGCCTCTAAAGAAGCGACGGCAGGCGTTGGTGGCTAGCGCTTTGGTTCGCTATCAAGGGCATTCTCGAACTCTGACGCTGGCAAATGTACATTTAGGATTAGCTGGCTTCGAGCGTAAGTTGCAGCTGAATCGTTTGTTAGGCCACTCACTGGTGTCGTGCCATCACAAGAGTTCGCCAATTCTTATCGGGGGCGATTTCAACGACGTGTGGGGGAATTTGGGTAAGCATGTAATGTTTCCTGCCGGTTTCACATCGGCGGGAGAGGCGATACATACTTTTCCGGCAACTTTACCATTGAGGTCTTTGGATCGAATTTTTATTCGCGGGGCGATCGTGGTTCATCGCACATTTGCGGGCCATACCCGTTTGGCCAAGCAAGCATCTGATCATCTGCCTTTGGTTGTCGATCTGGAGCTTCAGTTTCAGTGACTGTGGGTGATCATCAAATATTGTTGGTCAGTGGGGTAAATGCCGATGGTAGTGAAGGAAAGGTTTCGTCCGGCCCTGCCGGAGGAGCCTCATTCGGGGGGAGGATAGGGATTGTGTCCCACTGAACAGTCCATAGAATGGGTGCTATAATAATCGTTAAATTTCCCCCGGTTTATCATGGATCCGACTGTGAGCTTGAGTTGTTCTGATTTTATTGGGTAATATCTACGCCGAGGCTGCTAGCGGATGCATGTTGTAATGTGACTAAGCCGATAACTCTCGTAAGCCCACCCCTCGCCCTTTCGTATTGCCGTCTAGTTTCTGGGAATCTTCAGTGACTGGACCTCACCAGGCAGGATCGCATGTTGACTATTCGTACCGTCGCTGTTGTTCATAGGCAGTCGCTGATCCTTGGGATCTCTCTCGTCGTCGCTTTGTCGCTTGTCATGCCAGCATGGGCCGTTGTGCCAAGTGAATCTTTGATGCCGATGTCGACTCGTGGTTATCTTTCCGTTGGCGATATTAGCACTCTCGGCGAGAGTTGGCAGCACACCCAGTTGGGGCAGTTGGTACAAGATGAATCGATGAAACCTTTTGTTCAAGATTTGAAGAGTCAAATCCAGAGGAAAATCACAAGTGTACGGGAAAAGTTGGGATTAGAGTTAGCGGACCTAAAGAATGTTGCTGGTGGTGAGATAGGGCTGGGGCTTGTTGAGCGTACGAATGATCGTGCCGCATTATTGCTTACGGTGGATGTTACAGGACGAATGGAGCAGACCAAAGAGTTGCTGCGGCAGGTTGATCGTGAATTGAAAAAGCGTGGTGCAACGCAGTCTCAAGACGTGTTTTCCGACACAACTTTTGTTACCTATGAAATCCCACCGCAGCGAAAGAGTGGTATCAAGCAGGATGCAATATTCTTTGTTAAAGACGACATGCTGTGTGCCAGTGACAATCGCTTAGAGTTAGAGGGTGTCTGTCGACGATTGAATGACATACCGAGTAGTTGTCTCGGCGATGAAAAGCCTTATCGAGAAGCGATGCGACGTTGTGCTCGGGAGGCGGAGCAACTGCAGCCGGAGCTGCGTTGGTTTGTTAACCCTTTTGGCTACGCTCGGGCCTGCCGTTCATTGCGTCCTCTTGGGGAAAATCGCTACGGCAAGGACTACTTAAAAATTCTTACTTCACAGGGATTTGATGCCATTCAAGGCCTTGGCGGTTTTGTGAACGTATCGCCAACGGGTGCCTACGAGTTATTGCATCGTACGGCCGTTTATGCCCCGTCCGAGAAGGTCGAACAACAGGTGGATGATGGCAGTAATGACAGCCCTGACAAGGTTGACAGGGCGCAGGATAAATATCGATTGGCCATGAGGATGCTGGATTTTCCCAATGGTTCAAATTTAATTCCGCAAACATGGTTGCCAAGGAAGTTGGCCACGTATCGTACTTTCAACCTTAATCTTGCAGGTGCTTTCAATAGTTTTGGTTCTTTATTCGACGCGATTGCCGGCTATGAAGATTCGTTTAAGGGTGTCTTGGAAGGATTGGAGTTGGATCCCTACGGGCCTCAGGTAGATGTGGAAAAAGAGCTCATTGCCCATTTGAGCAATCGAATCACGGTGGTGACCGACTATGTTGTTCCCATTACAACCAAGAGTGAGAGATTTCTGTTTATTGTCGAGTTGGATGATGAAGCTGCCATTCATGCGACCATCGAAAAGTTCATGAAAAGTGACCCGAACGCTTATCGGCATGATTTCGAGGGAAGGGAAGTCTGGGAAATTGTCGAAAATGACGATGAAGTAATGGAGTTGGATATCTCCATTACTTCTCTGGATCCTCTGCCTCCAGGTGAAGAAGAGGCATCTTTGGAGGAAGACGAAGACGCAGTGCCGACCTCGGCGGTATGTGTGACGGATGGGCATTTGTTGATTGCTTCGCATTTAGATTTTCTCAAAAGTGTGTTATCGCAGAAAAAAATCGATGGTACGTTGGCCAATTCGAGTGACTATCGTGAAGTCGACATAACTCTGTCGCAATTGATGTCGGGGGATGTGAGTTTTCGATTCTTTTTGCGCACTGACGAAGCATACCGACCGACTTATGAGTTACTTCGGCAGGGCAAAATGCCGGAATCTGAAACCTTACTCGGTAGAGTGCTCAATCGGATGCTTACACCTCCTGAGGACGAAGACGAGGGGATCCTGCGAAAGCAGAAAATCGATGCTCGGGAATTGCCTTCCTTCGAGATGGTGCGACGCTACTTTGGCCCCGCCGGCTTGATTGTACGCAGTGAGACGGACGGTTGGTTTATTGCAGGCGCGACTCTAAATAAGCAGCTCCCTCAAGCGCGCGTAGATGTCAAGATACCTGCGGATCATCAGAGTGCCATACGTTAGCAGGGTCTGGTCACGCCTCGCTTATTGTCTGCCAGCAAGTCGAGTTGCTTTGTAATGGTGATTTGGTTGACGCTGGCAAGCAACAAGACTCGTTTGACGAAGGGGCTGTTCAGCCCTGGAATAGCCGCTTTGCTTATTGGCAGCCAGCCACAAAGTGAGTAGATTGAGTTGGAGATAGTATGTCGGCATTAGTGTGTTGGGTAGCGTCGCGTTGCTACTAATGAGGCCCATTCGACGTACCGTGTGCACTTTTTTTCTTAGCTCCCTTTTTGGCCCATGACTGGTTCCTTTCCACTGCTTTCGGACTTGTCTCACGATCAAGAGGCCGATTTCTTCGCTCTGTTATCTGCTCGGGAGTCGTTGACTACCAAGGATGGCAAGCCTTATTTTCGAGTGACCTTTCGAGACTCAAAACGCGCGGTGAGCTTTCCTATCTGGGGTGACTCGACTTGGGCTTTGGAATGCCGTGAGCAGTGGGTCGTAGGGGAATTCTACAAATTGCGGGCTCAGTATCGCGATACGAATTTTGGTCCCCAGTTGGAGATTCGAAAAATTCGGCCGGCTACCGAAGCGGATCAAGCGGACGGTTTTAGTGCTGCGATGTGTCAAGTCCGGTCACGCTATGATTCCCAGGAAATGTTTGACTCGTTGGTCGCTTTGATTAAGGGGGCATTGAAAGAGGGCCCCTTATTGGATCTGGTGCTGGGTATCCTGAATCAATACCAGGAGGTGTTGCTGGAATTACCTGCTGCGAAGCACAATCATCATGCCCGATTGGGCGGCTACCTGGAACACGTGTTGAGTGTTACTAAAACGTGTGCGTATCTGGCTGACAAGTACGCAGATTTGTACCCGAACCTGCAGCCACCTTTGGATAAGGAACTGGTAATTGCCGGTGGTGTTCTGCACGACATTGGTAAAGTAAGGGAAATGAAATCGACACCCATGGGCGCCGAGTACACGCCCGCCGGTACGCTCATCGGGCATATCCTCCAAGGTCGTGACATATTGCGTGAAGCAGCCAGCAATCATTCCATAGACCAGGAAAAGTTATTGCGCCTGGAGCATATCATCGTAGCTCATCAACGACTTCCAGAATGGGGTTCCCCCAAACCACCGATGACCCTCGAATCGCTCATTGTCCATCATGCCGACGACCTGGATGCCAAATTGGAAATGATGGTCAATATACTTAACGACGACACAACCGATGGCCCAATGACCAGTAGTCGCAATGCGCTGCGTACCCGGCTCTATCGGGGGGAGGAAGACGCTGATCCGAAAGAGGATGGGTGAAGTATTCAGGCTAGTCATGTGCAGTTCATTGGGGGAGTCCCCTCCAAACCCCCCTGAGCATCCTGTAAATCTACATGGAAGACGTGGGTTAACTTAAAGGCAATCGCTCTGCCCCTCACTCCGACTGGAACTCAATCCATAGCGTGTCGGTGGTCCCGTCGAGCATCGACTTGTTGTGACGAATTGAGGCTTGCACTTGATCGGTCAAACCAATGGTATCGCCATCATTGACTGCCTTGCGTTTCTCAATCAGGGAGTGGGCCACATTGTAGACAAGCTCTAAGAGTTGCTGCGGATTACCTTGATATTGGGGCACTTCCAATTCTGATTGCCCCAATGCCTCCAGCCCTGTCGTGTAGAGCCGCAAATATTCGATTTCTGGCTGCTGTTCCGACGGCACCGTTTCGATACGAAAATCGATCCACAAATAGAGGGGGAGATTTTGTGGTGTCATTTGCAGTGCTTGTTCGACGAAGGCCTGGCAAGGGTGCACCATGCGGCTAGGTCCCCAAAAGATCCCCAAGACTGGATTAGCCATTTCTGTAGGCGAGCCTTCCAGTGAAAGGGCGGTCGTCAATGCGGTCACAAATTGTGTGAGGCAGTTGCTTTTTTCTGCGGGTCGACCACTTTCATCGACCAGCGTGACGAGCAAGTGGGCCGAATGGTTGCGGAGCGAGTCAGTCGCCTGAGGCCAATACCAGGCTGTTGCACATGGGCCTTCCAGTTGTGTCCAGGGAATCGGATGTGGCACCAAGGTGGCTGCGACGGTAAATTGCCCAATGGTACCGGTGATTAATCTGGGAGTGGAGTTGGCGACGATCAAGGGAGATGCAGCGGGAAATTGTCTGGCCAACTCTTGGCATACGTCCTTTTCGTCCGGCAATGTGGGTTGGTCGAGTCCGATCAGTGCCAGCCAGCGCAATGGGTGTGTGGTGTTCATTTTACAGAGTCCGCCTTTGAGCTCGCACGACACGTGGGTGCCCGGCTAGGTCTTTTTCGGTTTTGTGCAAGTCCCAGGTGGGCTCAGCAAGGATCAGTTGCTCGACTCGTTCCACAATTGAGGGACCCACTTCGATCAAGAGCCACCCTCCTGGGCACAATTGTTCGGCCGCCTGAAAGAGTAATCGCTCGATAACCGTAGTCCCCTGCTCTCCCCCGTCAAGGGCCAGATGTGGTTCGTATTGACCTACGGTTGCCGGTAGCTGTTTCATTTCCGCGGAGGTAACGTAGGGAGGGTTGCTGACAATCAAGTGGTAAGTACGGGTGTCCGATGAATCGGGGCTTGGAGCCTGGGGGAACAAGTCACTGTGGATCCAGTCGATGCGGTTAGCCACTTCGTGCCGATCTGCATTGGTGCGGGCAACAGACAGAGCCGCTTCGCTGATGTCGATTGCGGTAATTTGGCAATCGGAGAATTGTTTGGCGCAACAAATGGCCACGATTCCAGAGCCAGTTCCCACATCGGCAATCCGAAGTGGTAAGTCATCCGAAAACTCTTGCACCAGAGACTTGGCCAAGTCGAGTGTTCGCACCACGAGTAATTCGGTTTCTGGACGTGGAATTAGGACTTCGTAAGAGACATGGAAATCAAGCGAGAAAAACTCTCGATGGCCTACCAGATAGGCAACCGGCATGCCCGCAGCCCGTTTACGGACCAGTTCACGAAACGTCTCTCGAAGTGGTTCTTCCGTGACATCTTCAAATGCCGTATAGAGTTCAATTCGGGCGCATCCGCGGGCGTGTGCCAGCAAAATTTCAGCATCCAACCGTGGCGCCTCGGCCCCCTTTTCCCGCAGGAAATCTGTGGTCCAGGTCAGCAGCCGGCCAATGGTCCAAGGAGTTTCAGGCATTTTCGAAAGCGGAAAGAGGAAAGAGGAAAGCGGAAACTACAATTACCATCTACAACTAGCGACTATTTACCCATCGGTGCCAAATGCGTCTCGTAATTGTTGGCGGTCGTAGTCAATGAGTGCGTCGGTGACCATTTGCAGGTTGCCTGCCAAGATCTGATCCAGCTTGTAGAGTGTCAGGCCGATACGGTGATCGGTCAGGCGATTTTCAGGGAAGTTGTAGGTGCGGATTCGTTGGCTGCGGTCACCTGAACCTACCAGTGACCTGCGTTGCTCCGAACGACGCTGTTCTTCCTCCTGGCGGCGCACTTCGTAGAGCCGAGTTTTCAAGACACGAATCGCCTTGGCCAGGTTTTTATGCTGGCTTTTTTCGTCCTGGCACTGCACCACGATGCCTGTTTCTAAGTGGGTGAGACGTACGGCTGATTCGGTTCGGTTTACATGTTGACCACCAGGACCACTGGCGGAAAATTTATCCAGCCGGTAGTCCTCGGTTTTTAAGTCAATTTCCACGTCTTCAGGTTCGGGCATCACAGCTACGGTAGCTGCCGAAGTATGAATGCGTCCCTGGGTTTCCGTTTGGGGCACTCGCTGTACGCGATGGCCCCCACTTTCATACTGCAATTCGCGGTAGACTCCCTCACCTGCCAAGCTCAGAGAGATTTCCTTGAAACCACCCAGTTCGGTGGCACTATGGTCGAGGATTTCGATTTTCCATCGTTTGGTGACGGCATGGTGCTTATACATTTCGTATAGGTCACGCGCGAACAGGGCTGCTTCGCCACCTCCGGTACCGGCCCGGATTTCCATGATGCAGCGTGTGCGATTGGCGTCCTCACCGCCGAGCGTGAGTTCAAGCAACTCATTCCAGAGTTTTTCGCGAGACTCCACCAGTTCGGGGATTTCCGCTTCGGCTAGCTCTCGGAGTTCAGAGTCTCCACCTTCAGCCATTTCACGGGTGTCGTTGATCTCGTCGATGAGACTCTTGAAACTTCGGTAGTTTGATGCCAGGCGGTTGAGAGATCCATGTTCTCGCGCAACGGCAGCAAGCCGGGAAGAATTGATGAG
>JBDOMT010000063.1:0-13276 GCA_039831705.1 Pirellulales bacterium
GAAGCGCCAGCGAGTGAGTCCACGGCAACCCTATCTGACCCACTCGCTGGCGCTTCGTGCTTGTATTTTAAAAAAGCGCACCATGACATTAGAAAGGTCGAATAAACCCATACTAGCACGCAGCGCGAGCAAGTGGGTCACGCACAATTACCCACTCGCTGGCGCTTCGTGCTTGTATTTAGGGATTTCGGTCTGTCAATCGATTCAGTCAGGATAACCACCATTTTTCCAACGCCTTGCCCGGACGGGCCTTCCGATAATACCGGCATGGTTTACCAATCTCACGCATGCTGTTAGCGCAGGCCGACTTTAGAAGCTAGTCTCCACTACCATGACAAACTCCCCAACCTGAGAGGCGGAAAGTCCCAGCATGAAACATTTTGATTGTATTGTGATCGGCACCGGCCCCGCAGGTCAAAAGGGGGCCATTCAGGCGGCCAAACTCGGAAAAAGTGTGGCCATTATCGAAAAAAATCGTGTCCTGGGTGGAGCTCAGATCAATACGGGAACCATCCCTTCGAAAGCGCTACGCGAAGCAGTCCTACACTTGACCGGAGCCAACAAACGGGGCATGTTTGGACAGTCGTATCGGGTGAAAAAGGACATCACCATTGCCGACTTGGTAAGTTTTTCGCAACGAGTCATCCACAATGAGTGGGAAGTCGTTCGCGACCAGTTTGACCGCAACGGAGTAGAATTAATCTGGGGCACGGCGCGATTCATTGACCCCAATACGATAGTGGTTGAGGGAATCCATGGCGAAGAGCAATTTTCCGCCGACCGCTTTCTGTTGGGTGTCGGCACTCGTCCGGCTCAGCCTGAGTCCGTCCCACTGAACGGTGTGAATATTTTCACCAGTGACGAAGTACTACACATCAATCATCTGCCCAAGTCGATGATTGTCGTTGGGGGTGGTGTGATTGGCACCGAATACGCATGCATCATGGCAACCTTGGGCGTCCAGGTAACACTCATCGAAGGACAAGACAAGGTACTTGGGTTTCTCGATCAAGAAATTGCGGACGCCTTCCACTATTTTATGCGCCAAAATGGCATTACCTTGCGTTTGGGTGAGAAGGTCTGTGAAATCAATGAGGTCGACGTGCAAAACGGCTCTGTCCATCGCCTGGTGGAAGCCAAACTGGAATCGGGAAAAATTTTACGAGCACAAACCTTGCTCTATGCCGTCGGTCGGCAGGGCGTTTGCAGCAAGTTGGGTCTGGAGCATGTCGGCATCGATTACGACGACCGCGAACGACTTCAGGTCAACGAACACTATCAAACCAATATTGAACATATTTATGCGGCTGGCGACGTGATAGGTTTTCCTTCGTTAGCCTCCACCAGTATGGAACAGGGACGGCGGGCAATTTGCCATGCGTTTGATTGCCAGATTGATAATTTCAACACTTCCTTGTTCCCTTACGGCATCTATGCGGTGCCTGAGATTTCGATGATTGGCAAAACCGAAGAGGAACTCACCGCCGAGGGGATCCCCTATGAATCGGGAGTCGCCAACTACCGCGAAATTGCCCGAGGGCAGTTATTAGGAGACGAGTTGGGCATGCTCAAATTGCTCATTCATCAGGACACGCACAAGTTGTTGGGTATCCATGTGATCGGCACCGGAGCAACCGAGTTGATACATATTGGCCAGGCGGTAATGGCCCTCGAAGGCAACGCCGAGTTCTTCGTCAATAACGTATTCAATTTCCCCACCTTGGCCGAATGCTACCGAGTTGCCGCCTACCACGGACTCAACAAGCTCAATAACGTCTACAGTGGAGTCTGCCAGCCAGTTGCGGTAAGTTGCTAACTAGGAGAACCAGCAACTACCCTAACCCTAGCAAGTGAAAACTGTCTCGATAAATCATTGCTTCGATTTGCTGGGAGTCTAGACGAGGCAAATTGGTTCCTTCCAGCATCTGGTTGAGGTTGCGCAGGCCGTCGACCGAGGCGTTAACCGTGGTAAATGGATAGTCGGTTCCAAAAAAGATTTTATCCCAGACACCATATTCTTGCACAAGCATTAAACTGTGATACAGCTGGAACGGGCGGTAGTGCAAAGCACTAACATCGGCATAGAGATTCGAGTGTTTGCGAATCACGGCCACACATTCGCCCTCGTACGGATGGCCCAAATGGGCCAACACGATTCTTACCTCGGGAAAACGAATCGCAACCGCATCGAGGTGCCGCGGCAATGTGCACTCGATTGGAGCCTGCGAGATGAACGTAGTTCCCGTGTGGAGTAGCACCGGCAGGTTGTGCGCTTGGGCATACGTCCAAAGTGGGTCGAGCAATTTGTCATCAGGTCGAAAACCGGCGTACATCGACAACAGTTTGATGCCACGCAAGCCAAGACGTTCGTGGCCATCGCGAAGTTCATCTTGCCAGCCATCTTGAGTCGGGTCAACTGAAAGGAATCCGACAAGAGTGTCGGTATGTTCGGCGACATAATCTGCCACGTATTGATCGTCAATCCAGAGACCGCTTAAGCGTGCTTTGCCACCAAAAACAACGGTGCGTACTTCTTCTGAACACTGGGCCCGATAGGCGTCGTATTCAACGGTGAGATCGACTTCGACACCTGCACGCGCGCGTCGTGCTTGACTACAGAAGTCGTCGGTAAAATGTTGTGGATAAAGCCACGTATGACTGTGGACGTCTAGGATCATTTGGTTTCTTTCAGTGCCGGGGTTAAGAGGGCCAGGGTTAAGAGGTCAAATAACCGATCCACCTCTCGGCGAGTTTCATCGTCAAGTTGGAAGCCAACCGGATGACGAACGATGGTGTTTTTAAACAGGCCTTGTCGAACCAGCAGATGCTTTTCAACCGCCAAAAAACCATCCAAACCGGTTTGTAACGCGACCAGCGAACCAATTGGCATCGAGAGTCGGTCGATCGTCGGTTGATCGTCAACTTCCAAGGCTCGCCATAGCGCTACGATTCCCTCAATCATTTCTGCGCCTGGCATCGTGCCGACAATACCTCGACGGTAGCTATCAACGAGCGATATTCCACCTGAACCTTCAAACACTCTGGCTCGGGCCCCGGTCGCTTCACGTAGTTCGGTAAGTTTTGGTCCAATCGGCGTTGCTTCAGGCTTGAACAATACCCGCTGCGGTCCGTAATCGTCGAGCAATGTGGATAATGCGGAGATAGGCATCGGCATGCCCACATAGCCGCTCGCGTCCTGGACGATGACGGGAATCTTAACGCATTCAATGATTCGACGGTAATAGGCTAACAGCTCACTCTCAGGGAGGGCAATCGATAGCGGCGGAATTGCCATCACGGCGGTGGCGCCATTCTGCTCGGCATTGCGTGCCTGGGCAACTGCTACAAATGCACTTTCGGCACCGACACTCACCGTGACACTACCTCGACCGTTACTTGCCTTGACAACCTGCTGGCACACTTGTTGGCGTTCTCCGTCGTTGAGCCGCAGCCATTCGCTGACCATCGCCAGCACAACGCCATCGGCACCGCACTGGTAGAGCCAATCGATTTCGCAACTGAGCGTATCGAAGTCAATCGTCTCATTCTCGTGATAGGCCATCTGTAGCACCGGCAAGACTCCGCGCATGACGGCAATCGTGCTTTCGACAGACTGCGAGGGGTTGGTCGAGGTTGTATTCATGTCTATTTTCTCCGTGAATCAATTCATAGTTACTGGAGCACTTTATTTGGCTCCATGTTCTGACCTACCCCAGTGACATCGATCAACAATACGAGGCTAGATGCTTGATGTTATCAAGTAAGAACGAGAAATCTACTGCAGAAAATATTTGCGATGTGAAAATATGCTGGCATACCGTCGCTCTGATCGTACGGGCGACTCTCACTCTGCCTTCAACTGCTGAATCACCCAGGTGCGCATCTCGTAAGTAAGGCTGAAAAGCATGGGCACGAGAAACAGCGTGAAGCAGGTGGAGACCAACAGACCGGAGAGAACCACCATACCAAGTCCCCGATAGAGTTCGCTGCCAGCGCCTGACAGGAACACCAATGGTGACATGCCCAGGACGGTGGTGAGTGTGGTCATGAAAATTGGCCTTACGCGGCCACGGACAGACTGCTCGATGGCGTCATGATGGTGGAGTTTTTGCTGGCGAATCAAGTGCAAAGCATGGTCGACGATCAAGATCGCATTATTGACCACCGTGCCGATAAGAATAATGAAGCCCAACATCGTTAGCACATCGAGACGCTGTGGACTGAAAAGTCCCATGAGACGGAGGCCCAAAAATCCACCGACCGATGCCAACGGCACACTGATCATAATGCAAATAGGATAGAGAAAGGATTCGTACAACGCGGCAATCAACAAGTAAGTGATCACCAGAGCCAGTAGCAAACTACCCGACATGGCTTGTCGCATCTGGGTCAGATCATCGGCCGTGCCTGCTAATGAAAACTGGTACAATCCGGTCAAATCGCTCCGATTGCGGAGCGGCTCTAGAATAGACTCTTGAATTCGATTACTGGCTGCTTCCAGTGAAATGCCGGGCCCCGGACGGACACGAATCGTGATGGCCCGCTGCCGATCAATTCGTAAAATCTGCTCCGGACCAGAAGCCAAGGTGACGTCGGCCACATCGGCCAAACGGACCAGATCGCCCGTTGGGGTGACCAATGGCAACTGTTCGATACTTTGGGTGCGCCGACTGTAGCGGTCTTCGCCATGGATCACCAGATCGATCTCTTTACCCCGATGCCAGTAAGTGCCCGCATAGGCTCCGTCCACTAATGCGTCGAGGGTATAACCCAGATCGGTCGACTGGATACCACGATGGGCAGCCTTCTCAGTATTGGGACGCACATGCAACTCGGGGCTGCCCAGGTCGAGACTGGGAACTGGCTGGACAGAGGTGAATGTTGTTTGCTGAGGATACTCCTGAGATACCTGCGACATGATCTCACGACCTAAGCGGATCAGTTGCTTGAGTTCGGGACCCACAATCTCAATCTCAATCGTCCGTCCACTCGAAAGTCCGCGCTCGAACAGGCTCGATTGATTGACAAAAGCCAGGGTACCGGGCAAATCGCTGGTGGCACGGATGATTACTGGGACCAACTCGGCCGCACGGGTCGGATCGACGGCCCGCGTGCCCAGGAACATGCCACGTGTCCGCACAATCAGAAACACCGACTCAATACAAGGACCATCCAACTGCCTGGCGCCCTCGCTGCCAGGTCGTACTTGCCAGTAGGGCCTCAGGCGAGTCTCTATTTGTCTGGCCAGTTCGGTCAACTGATCCAAGTTGTAGCCAGGTGGCGGTTGCAGGGATGCAAACACGAGGTTTTTATTGCCTACTGGCAAGTACTCAGCCGCAGGTGCGATCATCCAACTCAAACCAATGGGTAATAGGATGGCCACTAACGTAGCACCAAGACGAGGAAAACGGTGGGCCAACCCTGCCAATACGATTCCCAGGCTGATGGCAACCAGAGCCAGCCACCCACCGGTGTGAGGATATTTCCAGGGCCAGAATGAGAGCCGGTTCCAGGTCCAAGGCAAAAATGTCAGCATGCTCAGTCCCAGCAGGGCGGCGATCCACCAACGCTCCGTTCTGGACAGATTTCCACGGATCAAACGAGCACCATGGCTGACGATCCAGTCGGTCGCAGCGCTGCCCCAACGGGCGCTGCGTGAACTTCGCCCGGATTTGGATCTCTCGGCCCTGCCAGTTAGCAATCGGCTAGCGGCCGTGGGAATGACCGTCAAGGAAACCAGCAAACTGAGACAGACACCCACTGAGATGGCAATGGCGATGTCTCGGAAAAGTTGGCCAGCTGCTTCCTGGATAAAAACGACTGGCAAGAACACCGCAACCGTAGTGAGTGTACTTGCCAAAATGGCCCCCCAAACTTCGCTGGCACCCTGTTTTGCAGCAGTGACGGGATCTTCTCCACGCTGATAGTGAGAAAAAATATTCTCCAGCACCACCACTGCCGCATCGACGACCATACCTATGGCAAAGGACATGCCCGCCAGACTCACCACATTGATGGATCGTCCAAACAGCCAAAAGACCATACAGGTGCCGATGACACTGATAGGAATTGACAGGGCAACAATAAGCATGGAACGAACATGTCTCAAGAAGGCCAGCAGCACCAGCACCGTAAGCGCACCACCTATCACCAAATTTTGTTTCACCAGCGAAGTTGCCGATTTTATATAGACCGTTTCATCGTAGCTTTTGTAGAGATGCAACTTGTGGGCTTTCAGCACTCCCGCGTTGAGCAGTTGGACCTTTTTATTCAAACCTTCCATCACAGTCAGCACGTTAGCCCCTTGCTCGCGTGCCACACCAAGGAACAGGGTGCGTACTCCACGTTGATGTCCCACGCCGGTCAATTTAGCATGCGAAAGACGGACTTTCGCCACATCGCGAACGTAGATTGGCCCGCCATCCCGATAAGTCAAAATAACATTGGCAACATCTTCCGGCGCATTGAAACGGCCCAAAATGCGAACCACATTGCGACGTTTTCCCTCCCAGATATCTCCCGCTGAGGTATTCTTGTTTTCTGCCAGCAAGGCCTGGCGAATGTCATCGATCGACAGCTTGCGTGCGGCCAATCGGGCCGGATCAACCATCACTCGCATTTCCAGGTTACTGCCACCATAAACGTCGGCATCGGCCACCCCCGCAACCCGTTCTAATTCCGAAGCGATAACATCCTCTGCAAACAGTCGCATTTTGAGCGGATCGGGATTGCCCGCCAGCAGTTCACGCAGCTTTGGATAGCGATGAGCCGCTTCCTCGAGCGCCACCACATCGATCCGGTCTGCGCCAATAAGCGGGTCAAGGAGTGAGTGCAACTCGGGGGCTTCTTGCAAAAATGCTTCAATTTCCTCCGACTGAGGTGGAGCGGGCATCAGGCTGAACCAGGCAATGCGTGAACTGTTGGTGCCAACAGTACGAATGACCGGTTCGTCAGCGTCTTCAGGATATTGACGCACCTGGTCGAGTCGATTACCGACTTTCAATAACGTGGCACTCATGTCGGTGCCCACCTCAAACTCCATTTCGATTTCTGCGCGACTGTCACTGCAGGTAGCCCGAAAATCAAGCATGCCCGAGATGTTTTGCAGTTGTTCTTCCTGAGGAGTGACGACTTCGCGTTCAATTTCCGCTGGACTGGCTCCCGTCCAAGTGGTGCGAATGCTGATCACGGGCCGATTGACTTCAGGAGTCAATTGGACCGGAATTTTCCACAGCGCCAACAAGCCTAAGATCCAAAGGAGAATCACCCCCACGGCCACTTTAACCGGATTACGTATGCAGAACTCAAAAAAGTGACCCGTGGTGGGGTTCATTTTCAGCCCCCAGCATTCGGTGAGGATGAATCGGTGGCTATCGAGGCAGGCCCTTCTTCGCCCTTCACCTGTTCTTGCTTCCGATTGACGACGATCACTTCCTGGTAAGGACGCAATCGCTCCACACCCTCAGTCACAATTCGATCACCTGCCTGCAAATCTCCGCAGACTTCGATAAATTGTCCCTGACTCAACCCATCCTGCACCTCTACCGCGCGGACTCGATTGTCTGACTGCACAATGTAGACCATGGGCTTACCACTGGAACGATCTATGGCATCTTTGTTAATCAATAGCACCTCACGTGTTGCACCATAAAAAGCAATTCGGGCCAGCATCCCTTCCTTGAGCATGGGTTGTCCTGATTCGATCGTGTTAGGCATCCTCACGATCACTGGAAAACTTCGGCTTCCCTGCTGCCACTTAGTCCTGGGCACAATCGAATTAATCACTCCTTCCATCGGACCTTTCCCCAACGCATCGACATGCACTTCGACATTTTGCCCTACACTAATTTGGCCAATCGCGTTTTCTTCTACTTGAACTCGCACCTCCACTTCATCGAGTCGGATCAGTGTGACCACGGGCCCGCCTTCGTCCACCCACTGCCCCAGATCGGTATGACGTTGAGTGACGAAGCCGGCAAAAGGGGCCACCACGCTCAGGCGTGCGACTTCATCTTCTCCCCGCAGCACGTTTTGCTGCTGGGCATCACGGGCTGCCCGGGCCGCCTCTACCTGTTCGCGGCGGTAACCATTTTGTTTCAATTGGTGATCCGCTTCTGCTTCGGCAACCGCCTGCAGTGAACGTTGGGCCTGGTAAATAGCCTCATCAGATTGTTCCTCGCTGATCGCCGTCTGTTCTTGAAGTTTTTCCGCACGGGCAGCACGACGGGCAGCGTACTTACTCTCTGCTTCAGCGGATTTCAACCGGGCCTCGGCCTGCTGAATTTCCTCTTGCCGGTAACCATTCTTAAATTGCTCCAATTCTTGCTCGCGTTGGTGCAACAACGCACGCGCTTCTTGCAAGCGAATGGACAAGGTCTTTTCTCGTAATTGGGCGAGCAACTCTCCACGCTCAACATACTGCCCATCTCGGACCGGCATCTCAATCACTACCCCAGGCAGCGAAGAGGCAACGACACTTTCATCGACGGGCACCACCGATCCAATCGAATGAATCGTGGCCGCAATGGGCCCAAGGCGGACTGTCATCACTTTGACGGGAGCTGGTGGAGAAGTTTGTAAGGATTCGATTGGCTGCTGACAGCTACAGCAGATAAGGGACGTAACAACAGACAGAATTCGCCAACCTACTTGGGAACCATGTCCATGCTTCACAGCAGGTAAAATTGTTTCAGGGTCAGAAGTCATGCAAGTTTACCCTGTTCGGGCCATGATGAAGAACGGGGTCTAAATGACGAATTCCGAATAAAACCTGAGTCGCAGAGCGACTGCATGTGGCTTACAGGGCAGAAACCATTAGTATAGCAGCTATCAATCGGCAAGCGAACAATCTGGCCGATACAAAGCGCGCAACTGCTTGGGACTGCCGCTGCCGAACATGGCGCCCTGTACCCGCCTAGCCGTCTCTTCGGGCCCGATACGACTGATTTTTGTCGGTGTGGCGGCGGGCAGGAAACGCCACAGATCGTCGTCCCCTTCGTCGCTACGCCCGGTCAGGCGACCGGCCAGTGCGACCAATAGCAACACATCCGCCGCACAGTATCGAATCAACTGTTCACGAGCACCTTGATCTCGACCTGATTGCCATGCATTCCACAGCTCCACTGCCATTTGTCCATCGGCATCTTTTAAGTCGGAAGGGCGTTCGATCTTCAATTGACTGGTAATTTCTTTAAGGCCCCCCCGATATCCCTGGTGGTAGCAACTCCAACGCAAATCAAGATGACCGCAGCCGAGTGTTGGAATGTGAAATGCATCGAGTACTCGCGGAACGTCAAAGGTGCTGCCGTTAAAAGAAACTAGTAGCGTTACATTTTCCAGCAATTCTAAAAAATCATCCAAATTTTCATGCTCAACAAAGGTCCACAAACGACCCTGGTGCCAACAAACAATGGTGGTAATCGACGCATCGTAATGGAGACCTTCGGTTTCAATGTCGAAAAATGTAGCTTGTTCGAAAAAATGATCCAAGATGCGCCATCGATCTTGAGTCGCAAAACAATCGAGAAAATAGCCAAGATCATCCGCCTTCAGGGCTGTCAGACATCGGTGACATTCGGCGACCAGTTGGTGGCGCCAATTGGCGGGAATCTGGTCATGATATTCCAACACGTCTGGCCACGTTCGTATCCCGGCGCTGTGGAGTGACGCCAGACGGGCAGGACCGATCCCTGCGCAATGTTGGAGTGCCTCGGTGATCAATGAATTCGGGCCCGTTTATCTTTGAGGATCTGGCTCGCTTTTTCCATTCGCTGTTGCAATCGCACCTGAAGTGTATCGATCGGTGGAGGTACCGTACCAGGTTGCGGTGTGAGTTCATGAGAAGTTACCTCTGGCAGCTCAATGCGTCCACGAGTCAAGGCGATCAGCAAGCTTCGCGTGCAAGCCACCGAGGCATTCGTTTCGACTAACAATTGTTCGAGCTGCTCATCTTCAATACCCGGAGGGAGAGAGGTCACACATGCCGGGCATCCGGCGACGCACGCACACTGGTCGATAATCGACAAGCAAAGCTCGAATGCGTCTTGCAAAACTTCAAATATCTTCTCCGCGTAGCCCACTCCTCCGGCCACGGTATCGTACAGGTAGAGGGCGCTCTGCCATTGGCCGTCGGCCTGTTCATTCAGAGCAATATCGGTTTCGATGTCCTTGATATCGCCCAGGCAGAGACTCGGGGCAGTTTGTCGCAATAAGTAACCCAATCCATGCAGGGCTGCACCCACTTGGCGCTGGTCTCGGCCTGCAACCGTATCGCGCCACTCGCAGGGCAAATGGAGGCTGAAGCCGGTGGTGTCGTAGACAAAAGGCTCCAATGTGATGGGGCCGTAGCCGATGTTTTCGAAAGAGCGCTCACGAATTTTCTTATAGAGCTTGGGCTGTCTATTGACATTTACGTAGCCAAAGTCAATCGCAGCGCCGTGCAACTCCCCCTGGTCGAGTGACTCAGTCAGTGCCACCCGGCTCTCCCAGACCGCTTCGGTATAGTAGTCAACGTCTACCGACTCGACCCGGCAAAGTTTCTTTTCTAAATCCAGCTCCAACGACATGTAACGGTGTCCCAAGTGCTGGTAGATGGCGTCTTTGTAAAGAGTACCTCGCGCTCCGATCGGATCGAGCTCCCCAATCACTTCACTACCACAATGAATTTCCACGTTGTAGTCGGTCATGCCGCGCAAGTTGACCCCTCGGGCGGGATAGTCGCGGAGCGCATAGCGATAATCACCGTGGTAGTCGGCCAAGCTGCCATCTTCTTTCAAGATCGACAGGGCCGTCGAGTAGGCTGGCTCGGCAAAGGCCCGTTCTTGCTCGCGCAGTGGATGTTCGTGAGCCGCGCAGGGCAGATGCTGCAGCAGGATGTAGGGATTGTCGGCATGTAACCAGGCCCGCTCGATAGGGGCCTGGGAGAGAAATTCTGGATGATTGACAAAGTACTGGTCAATGGGTGTGTCCCGTGCCGTGTAGACAATGACCGCGCGCGAACCACGTCGTCCTACCCGACCCGCCTGTTGCCAGAAACTGGCCATGGAACCGGGATGACCGCTGAGAATACACAGATCCAAGTCACCAATATCGATCCCCAGCTCTAAAGCATTGGTGCTGATGATCGTATTCACCCGGCCCGACGCCAAATCGCGTTCCAATTGGCGGCGCTCGTTGGGCAACAAACCTCCCCGATAAGGCTTTACCTTGTTGGCCAATTCAGGATGGCCGTCCGTGACCGCTCGACACAACCGTTCGACTTGCTGCCGCGCTCGACAAAAGCAGATGGTGCGGACACCCAAGCGGGTTGCTTCTCGTATCAGGGGAATACTGATCGAACCAGGGCCCTTGCGGACCAAAGCGTGGCCATGAGTGGGAACCACCGGCGGGTTGATCAGGTAGAGATCTCGCTGTGGCCGCGGCGCCCCGTCGCTGCTGATGACGTTAAACGGCCGTTGAAACAGGGCCTCTACATGTTCGGCCGGATTGCCGATCGTCGCCGATGAGCAGACGAACACGGGACGACTCCCGTGCATTTCGCAAACGCGCACTAAACGTCGTATCACGTTAGCCACATGGGAGCCAAATGCCCCTCGATAAGAGTGGACTTCATCTACCACGATGTACCGCAGTCGCTCCAGGAATGTCCGCCAACGACGACTGTGATTGGGCAAGATTCCCGAATGGAGCATGTCCGGATTGGTAATCATGAAATCGGATTGCGACTGGATGCGGGTACGTTGATCACGCGGTGTGTCACCGTCGAAAGTTCCCAGGCGAGGAGTCACACCGCTTGCCACCAGCAAGTTGCCTAACACGCCCTCTTGGTCGCGTGACAGGGCCTTCGTAGGATAGAGCAGAAGCACACTAAAAGGCGAATCAGCTTGCAGATATTCATGCAGAATCGGTAGCAGAAACGAAAGCGTTTTGCCGCTGGCAGTTTGAGAGACCAATACGGCATCACGCCCCTGACTGATGGATTCAAAGGCTTCCAGTTGATGCGAATAGAGATTTTGCAAACCTCCTTTTGTCAACGCTTCAGCCAAACGTTCATCCAAGTCGGTTGGCACCGGGCCGAATACACCTGCAGAGGCCTCCAACACTTTGCGAGCGGCAATCTGCGGTGCGAATCTTTGCTGCAAATACTCCAGCAGGGATTCGATACGTGCGGCTGGCTCCTTACCCATCATTGCCTCCATGTACAAGTCGTTCCAGTGATTGCTATACGCCTAGGAATCGGCTAATTTCGTTTCAGCACGTTCTCATCGGTATGGTCAAAGCTGTTGCCATAAATATCGAGAAAGGTTGTTTCAGCATAGGACAACTTATCGCCTTGGAGTGTTATCCGATGTCGAAACTCCACGGTCCTCGCATTATCCCTCATGAACGGAGACTGAATGATGCCCCACGAGTCATCTCCCAGCTTAGCGGCAACTTCCAGGACTACTTTCGTATCGGCTGCATCCGTTGCGGCATAGGTACCACCAGCCAACACGCAGACGGCCCGTGGAATGGTGAGCGATTGCATGACCACACCGGACTCAGCATACCACATCCAGTACCCAGTTTGGTCATGAAACTGTTCGTCGTTGGATTTACGAAACACAGCCTGATGATAACGGACCACTGCCAAATTTTGTGTTTCGGCATTGGTGGCATTGTCGGCCCCCTCAAAAAGAATGGTTTCGTAATAGGGACTCAGTTCCGATCCATCTGGCTCTGGAGAAACATCCAAACCCTGATCGCCACGCCAAGTACCTAGCAAGCCTGTCAGCGGACCATAGTCGATGTCCATCGTTATTCCTTTAGATTTATGCACCGCCTCAGGAATACTGAGTTATTTCGTGAGTGCTGCTAGGTAAGGTATTTTCCATTCTTGGAGGATCTACCCATTGAAGCTAATTGTATTTCTCGAAAACACATAAAAACACGTAATTTATAGCCTCTAGTCGCTTTTACTTGTTACGCAATGGCCGCCACAGTAGGTCCGATTATAGATGCTCACAGGTGTCATGACACCCACAATTTATGCTCCTTTTTTGTCACTGTTCTTTTACGATCTCACGGGGTCATGAGGGCGACACCCCTCAATTCCACCTCGCTCATCTCCACCACCTCCCACCGCTGCCGCTTTAGCTGAGAGTTCCTCATTAACTTCCCGTTGAATTGTTAGGGATGGTGCTGCTCAAGACGAGAGAGCGTATCATAAATTGGGTCATACATCGTAAGCGTACGCGGAATACATACTTGCCAGGTTTGCTAGGCTGGGAACATTCAA